>NZ_JBGTYN010000023.1:0-78089 GCF_041730275.1 Comamonas sp. SY3
CCTCCGACCTTTGGGTTATGAGCCCAACGAGCTACCAGACTGCTCCATCGCGCACTAGCATTATAGCGCGGGTTTTCCTTAATACGAAGCGCTTTGTCATCATTTGGAAAACTATTTGTGCAATCTGGCCTGGGGAGGGGTGTGGCAACGGCGGCCAAGGCCTCGCGAGCATAGAAAAAGCCCACCGAAGTGGGCTTTCTCAATGTGAACCTGCAGAGGGCTTATTCAGCTGCGGCATCACCGGCTTCTTCAGCGCGGTCCACCAGTTCAACATAGGCCATAGGCGCGTTGTCGCCCACGCGGAAACCCATCTTCAGGATACGGGTGTAGCCGCCAGGACGGTTGGCCGAGCGAGGACCCAGCACATTGAACAGCTTGGTCACGCTGTCGCGGCTGCGCAGACGGTCGAATGCCAGACGGCGGTTGGCAACGGTGTCCACCTTGGCCAGCGTGATCATGGGCTCGATCACCTTGCGCAGTTCCTTGGCTTTAGGAACGGTGGTCTTGATGGCTTCGTGCTCGATGAGCGAATTCATCATGTTTTGCAGCATCGCCTTACGGTGAGACGAGGTGCGGTTCAGTTTGCGGAGGCCGTGTCCGTGACGCATGGTGCTTTTCCTTTTAGATTGGTTCAATCAAACAGCCGTATCAGGTACTGTTCGACGCACTACGATTGAGCTCCCCCACCATTGGGAGAGCTCTCCATTATAACTTAACGCTTTTCCAAACCGGCTGGTGGCCAGTTTTCAAGCTTCATACCCAGGGTCAGACCACGGGAAGCCAGAACTTCCTTGATCTCGTTGAGCGACTTGCGACCCAGATTCGGGGTCTTGAGCAACTCATTTTCGGTGCGCTGGATCAGGTCACCGATGTAGTAGATGTTTTCGGCCTTCAGGCAGTTGGCAGAACGCACGGTCAACTCCAGCTCGTCCACAGGACGCAGCAGGATCGGGTCGAACGTGGCGTTGTTGCGCGCCTGGCCGCCTGGCTGGTCGAACACATCCAATGCGCCGCCTTCGAGCTGCGCAAACACGGCGAGCTGTTCCACCAGGATCTTGGCCGACGAGCGCACTGCATCTTCTGCAGCGATGGCGCCGTTGGTTTCAATCTCGAGAACCAGCTTGTCCAGATCGGTACGCTGCTCCACACGGGCGGATTCGACCGTGTAGCTGACGCGCTTGATCGGCGAGAACGATGCGTCCAGCACAATGCGGCCGATCGACTTGGTCGACTCGTCACCGTAGCGGCGCACGTTACCGGGCACATAGCCACGGCCTTTTTCCACCTTGATCTGCATGTCCAGCTTGCCGCCTTGCGACAGGTTGGCGATGACATGATCAGGGTTGATGATTTCTACATCGTGAGGCGTCTGAATGTCAGCTGCCGTCACTACGCCTTCGCCATCCTTGCGCAGGCTCAGCGTCACTTCGTCACGGTTGTGGAGCTTGAACACCACGCCCTTGAGGTTCAGCAAGATGTTGACCACATCTTCCTGGACGCCGTCGATAGACGAGTACTCGTGCAGCACACCTGCAATGGTCACTTCCGTCGCTGCATAACCCACCATCGAGGACAGCAGAACACGACGCAGCGCATTGCCCAGCGTGTGCCCGTAACCGCGTTCAAACGGCTCCAGCTCTACCTTGGCGCGATTGTGGCCCAGCTGTTCTACGTTAATTGTCTTGGGTTTCAGCAAATTGGTCTGCATGCAAACTTCCTCTCAATACCCCCGGCTCGTTACACCGGTAAGGCTGGTGAAGCACCAGAACCGCGATGCCTCGCGGTTCTGGGACGGATACACTTTCGCAGTCGAAAACGACCGGGAAATTAACGAGAATACAATTCGACGATCAGCGATTCGTTGATGTCAGCACCGAATTCATCGCGGTCTGGGGACTTCTTGAAGACGCCTTCAGCCTTGTCAGCCGACACATCCACCCAAGCGGGGAAGCCCACTTGACCGGCCAGTTGCAGCGACTCGATGATACGGGCTTGCTTCTTCGACTTTTCGCGCACAGCAACCACGTCGCCTTCCTTCACGGAGTACGAAGGGATGTTGACGGATTGGCCGTTCACGGTGATGGCCTTGTGGGACACCAGCTGACGCGCTTCGGAGCGGGTCGAGCCAAAGCCCATGCGGTACACCACGTTGTCCAGACGGCTTTCCAGCAGGCTCAGCAGGTTCGCGCCGGTGTTGCCACGGCGACGATCGGCTTCAGCGAAGTAACGGCGGAATTGCTTCTCCAGCACACCGTAGGTGCGCTTGACCTTTTGCTTTTCACGCAGTTGCAGACCGTAGTCCGAGGTACGTGTGCCGGAAGTACGGCCGTGTTGACCTGGCTTGGTGTCCAGCTTGACCTTATCCGCGATCGAGCGACGTGCGCTCTTGAGGAACAGGTCTACGCCTTCGCGGCGGGAAAGTTTGCCCTTGGGGCCAATAAAACGTGCCACTTGAATATCCTTTTTTCAGCTACCGCAAAAATGCGGGAGCCGCCAGAGCACCATGCACTGGCGGCGGTGGGCTTATGGTGAGTTAGATGCGACGACGCTTTTGAGGGCGGCAGCCGTTGTGCGGGACAGGCGTCACGTCGGAGATCGACGTGATGCGGATGCCCAATGCACCCAGAGCACGCACCGAAGACTCGCGACCTGGGCCTGGGCCCTTGATCTCGACGTCCAGGTTCTTGATGCCCTGTTCCATGGCAGCACGGCCGGCCACTTCGGAAGCAACCTGGGCTGCGAAAGGCGTCGACTTGCGCGAGCCCTTGAAACCCTGGCCACCCGACGAAGCCCAAGACAGGGAATTGCCTTGGCGGTCGGTGATCGTGATGATGGTGTTGTTGAACGAAGCGTGAACGTGTGCAATGCCGTCAGAAATGTTCTTGCGAACTTTCTTACGTACACGTGCAGCTGCATTGTTCTGAGACTTAGCCATTGTGTACCTTCAATCTCTTTATTTCTTCAAAGCCGCTGCGCCTTTGCGCGGACCCTTGCGGGTACGGGCATTGGTGCGGGTACGCTGACCACGCATGGGCAGACCACGACGATGACGGAAACCGCGGTAGCAGCCGATGTCCATCAAACGCTTGATGTTCATCGTGGTTTCACGGCGCAGGTCACCTTCCAGGGTCAGGTGAGCGATGGCGTCGCGGATCTTTTCCAGATCAGCGTCCGAGAAATCCTTGACTTTCTTGGCGTAGTCGATACCAGCAGCTTCGCAGATCTTGCGAGCGGTGGTGCGACCGATGCCATAGATAGCGGTCAGGCCGATCTCCGCATGCTTGTGCGGAGGGATGTTAATACCAGCAATACGTGCCATTTGTGTCCTCTAATACTTTAGATTAACCTTGGCGCTGCTTATGGCGCTGGTCGGTGCAGATCACGCGTACGACACCCTTGCGACGGATGATCTTGCAGTTACGGCAAATCTTCTTTACCGAAGCTGAAACTCTCATTTCATTCTCCTAAAACTTCCATCCGCTCCAGTCTGTGACGGCATTTCAAATATTTAGCCCGAACAGACTGGAGGGCACACTTTCCTGTCGATCTCAGTTTTTGGCTGAGGCCTTGAAGTTCGCCTTCTTCAGAAGCGACTCATACTGCTGAGACATCATGTAATTCTGGACCTGGGACATGAAGTCCATGGTCACCACCACGATGATCAACAAGGAAGTGCCACCGAAATAGAACGGAACGTTGTACTTCAGGATCAAGAACTCTGGCAGCAGACACACGAAGGTGATGTAAACAGCACCCGCAAGCGTCAAACGCACCAAAATCTTATCAATATAACGTGCTGTCTGATCCCCTGGTCGAATCCCGGGAATAAAGGCACCACTCTTCTTCAGGTTATCGGCCGTCTCGCGGCTGTTGAAAACCAAGGCCGTATAGAAGAAGCAGAAAAAGATGATCGCTGCGGCATAGAACATCACATAGATCGGCTGACCGGGGGTCAACGTGCTAGCAATGTCCCTGAGCCAACGCATCGATTCGCCAGCGCTGAACCAGTTCACAACAGTGGCAGGCAGCAAGATGATCGACGAAGCGAAGATGGGAGGAATCACACCAGCCATGTTCAGCTTCAGTGGCAAGTGCGAAGACTGACCACCATACACCTTGTTTCCAACCTGACGGCGCGCATAGTTCACCAGGATCTTGCGCTGTCCACGCTCGACAAACACGACGAAGTACGTCACGGCTGCCACTACGAGAACAATGAAGATCGCGGCAATGATGCTCATCGCACCAGTACGCACCAATTCGAGCAATCCACCGATGGAGCTGGGGAGACCCGCAGCGATACCGGCGAAGATCAGGATCGAGATCCCGTTGCCCAAACCACGCTCGGTGATCTGTTCACCCAGCCACATCAGGAACATCGTACCGGCGGTCAGGCTGACCACAGCGGTAAGACGGAACCCGAAACCAGGGCTGAGGACCAAACCGGCAGTGCCTTCCAGTGCCACGGCAATGCCGAGCGACTGAAACAGCGCAAGCGCCAGGGCACCGTAACGGGTGTACTGGGTAATCTTGCGACGGCCGGCTTCGCCCTCTTTCTTCATCTGTTCGAATGTCGGGACGACGTAGGTCATCAATTGCATGATGATCGATGCCGAGATGTACGGCATGATCCCCAGTGCAAACACGGTGAAGCGCGAGAGCGCTCCGCCCGAGAACATGTTGAACAGGTTGAGGATGCCACCCTGTTGGCTATTGAACAGCTGCTGCAACTGGTTGGGATCGATACCAGGCACCGGAATGTGAGCTCCGATGCGGTAGACGATCAGCGCCAGCAACAGAAAAACCAAACGACGACGCAGATCGCCGTATTTACCGGTCTTTGCAATAGTTGCGGTGTTCGTAGCCACTGATGAATCTTTCAGAAAGGGTTAGGCGAGGCTACCGCCAGCAGCTTCGATCGCAGCCTTGGCACCAGCGGTGGCGCCAATGCCGTTCAGCTTGACAGCCTTGGACAGTGCACCGGTGTTGATCACCTTGACGACCTTGGCGCGTTGGCCAACCAGACCAGCTTGCTTGAGCACTGCCAGATCCACTTCCGCAGCACCCAGCAGCTCGAGAGCAGCCAGGGACACTTCGGCGTTGAACTTCAACGTGGTGGACTTGAAACCGCGCTTGGGCAGGCGACGCTGCAAAGGCATCTGACCGCCTTCGAAGCCTACCTTGTGGTAGCCACCCGAACGCGACTTCTGACCCTTGTGACCACGGCCGGCGGTCTTACCCAGACCCGAACCGATACCGCGACCTACGCGACGCTTGGCGTGCTTGGCACCTGCTGCAGGCTTGATGCTATTGAGTTCCATCATCAATCCTTTCAGAGAACCTTCACCAGGTAGGCGATCTTGTTAATCATACCGCGCACTTCGGGGGTGTCCTTCAGTTCGCTGATGCTGTTCAGCTTGCGCAGACCCAGACCACGCACAGTGGCGCGGTGGTCTTGCTTGGTACCAATCGGGCTACGCACCAGTTGGACCTTCACAGTTTGTTGCGTTGTCATAGTGACTCCGATCAGACGAACAGGTCTTCAACCGACTTGCCACGCTTTGCAGCCACTTCCGCAGGGGTCGTGGAATTGTTCAAAGCGTCGAAAGTGGCGCGAACCATGTTGTAGGGATTCGACGAACCATGGCTCTTGGCCACGATGTCGGTGATGCCCAGAACTTCGAAAACGGCGCGCATGGGGCCGCCGGCGATGATACCGGTACCCTTGGGAGCAGGAGCCAACATCACGTTGGCAGCGCCATGGTGACCCATCACGGTGTGATGCAGGGTGCCGTTCTTCAGCGACACCTTGATCATGTTGCGACGGGCTTCTTCCATAGCCTTCTGCACGGCAGCAGGCACTTCCTTGGACTTGCCCTTGCCCATGCCAACGCGGCCGTCACCGTCGCCAACCACGGTCAGTGCAGCGAAGCCGAGAATACGACCACCCTTCACAACCTTGGTGACGCGGTTGACCGCGATCATTTTTTCGCGCAAACCGTCGTCACGACCTTCGTCTTGCACTTTGGGGGAAAATTTAGCCATTTCTATCCACTCCGCTTAGAACTGCAGGCCGGCTTCGCGGGCTGCATCAGCCAGAGCCTTGACGCGGCCGTGGTAGGCAAAACCTGCACGGTCGAATGCAACCTTCTCAACGCCAGCTGCCTTCGCCTTTTCAGCGATGCGCTTGCCGATGAGAGTAGCTGCGGCGGTGTTGCCACCCTTGCCAGCTGCGCCCAGGTTGCTGCGCACTTCGGCTTCTGCCGTAGATGCGGTTGCAATCACCTTGGTGCCGTCGCCGGAAATGATCGTGGCATAGATATGGAGGTTCGTACGGTTCACCGTCAAACGCGCAACGCCTTGGTTGGCAATGCGGATACGGGTTTGCAGGGAACGACGAAGACGCTGCTGTTTCTTGTTCAACATGATGCAGCTCCTTATTTCTTCTTAGTCTCTTTGATCGTGACCTTCTCATCCGCATAACGGATGCCCTTGCCCTTGTAAGGCTCGGGAGGACGAACGGCACGAATCTCGGCTGCCAGCTGACCAACGCGTTGGCGGTCAGCACCCTTGATCACCACTTCCGTAGGGGTAGGGGTGGCCACGGTGATGCCAGCAGGCATTTCAAAGTTGACTGGGTGGGAATAACCAACGCTCAGGTTCAGCTTGCTGCCAGAAGCAGCGGCCTTGTAACCCACGCCGACGAGCGACAGCTTCTTCTCGAAGCCCTTGCTCACACCAACCACCATGTTGTTCACCAGCTGACGCATGGTGCCGCTCATGGCATTGGCTTCACGGGAGTCATTCACCGGCTCGAAAGCCAGCTTACCGTCGTTGTTGGAAACCTTGACCAGGGCGTTGGGGGTCAGCAGCAGCGTGCCGCCGGCGCCCTTGACGCTGATTTGGTCTTCCTTGATGGAGACATCCACACCTTGGGGGATGCTCACAGGCATTTTTGCTACACGGGACATGTCAGTATTTCTCCTTCAATGCCGCGTTAAGCCACATAGCAAAGCACTTCACCGCCGACACCGGCAGCGCGCGCTTTACGATCGGTCATCACACCCTTAGGCGTGGTCACGATTGCAACACCCAGACCGTTCTGGACTTGAGGAATTGCAGTGCAGCCCTTGTACACACGCAGGCCAGGACGGCTCACGCGCTCGATACGCTCGATCACTGGGCGACCAGCGTAGTACTTCAAGGTAATTGCGAGTTCAGACTTGCCATCTTCGGTCTTCACTTCGAAGCCATCGATGTAACCCTCGTCCTTCAAAACCTGTGCAATGGCAACCTTCACTTTGGAGGAAGGAACCAGCACGGTGGCTTTGGACACCATTTGTGCGTTACGGATACGGGTCAGCAAGTCAGCGATTGGATCACTCATGCTCATGTTTAATCTCCTGACTGCTTACCAGCTGGCCTTGGTCACGCCAGGGATGGCGCCGACGAATGCCAGTTCACGAATCTTGGCGCGGCCCAGACCGAATTGACGGAAAGTGCCACGGGGACGACCCGTGATTTCGCAACGTGCACGTTGACGAGTGGGGTTTGCATTGCGAGGCAGCTTTTGCAGGCCCAGACGGGCTGCATCACGCTCTTCGTCGGAACGCTTTGCGTCGCCGGCGATGGCCTTCAGTTCTGCATACTTGGCTGCGTACTTGGCAGCCAGCTTTTCACGCTTCAGTTCGCGTTGGATCAGTGCTTGTTTAGCCATGCATCACCTCAGTTCTTGAACGGGAAGCGGAAAGCCTGCAACAGTGCCTTGCACTCGTCGTCATTCTTCGCAGTCGTCGTAATGCTGATGTTGAGACCACGCAGTGCGTCGACTTTGTCGTACTCAATTTCAGGGAAGATGATTTGTTCTTTGACGCCGATGTTGTAGTTGCCACGGCCATCAAAGGCGCGGCCAGAAATACCACGGAAGTCACGCACGCGGGGCAGAGCCACGGTCACGAAACGGTCCAGGAATTCATACATCTGAACGCCACGCAGGGTCACCATGCAGCCGATAGCTTGGCCTTCGCGGATCTTGAAACCGGCGATAGCCTTCTTGGCCTTGGTCACCACAGGCTTCTGACCAGCAATCTTGGTCAGGTCAGCCACGGCGTTGTCCATCACCTTCTTGTCGGAAACGGCTTCGCTCACACCCATGTTCAGGGTGATCTTGGTCAGGCGAGGCACTTCCATCGAGGAGGTGTAGCCGAACTTCTTCATCAGTTCGGGAGCAATTTGCTCACGGTATTGTTTTTGCAGTCGTGCAACGTTTGCCATGTCTTACTCCTTAGGCTGCGATATCAGCGCCATTGGACTTGAACACGCGAACACGTGCGCCGTCGGCGTTCACCTTGATGCCCACGCGATCAGCCTTGCCGGTTGCCGCATTGAAGATAGCCACGTTGGATTGGTGGATAGGCATGGCCTTTTCCACGATACCGCCGTTGGTGCCCTTCATGGGGTTTGGCTTGACGTGCTTCTTCACCATGTTGATGCCTTCGATCACCAGGTGGGAGTCGTCCGCACGCAGCGTCACAACGCCACGCTTGCCCTTGTCACGGCCGGTCAGCACGATAACTTCGTCGCCCTTGCGAATCTTGTTCATAGTGCTATTCCTTTAGAGAACTTCGGGGGCCAGCGACACGATCTTCATGAACTTTTCGGTACGCAGTTCACGGGTCACGGGGCCAAAGATGCGGGTGCCGATAGGCTCCAGCTTGGCGTTGAGCAACACAGCGGCGTTGCCATCGAATTTGACGAGCGAACCGTCAGCACGGCGAATACCCTTTGCGGTACGCACCACCACAGCACTGTAAACCTCGCCTTTTTTGACGCGGCCACGTGGAGCAGCTTCTTTCACGCTCACCTTGATAATGTCACCAACGCTCGCATAGCGACGGTGCGAACCACCCAGCACTTTGATGCACTGGACAGACTTCGCGCCGGTATTGTCGGCAACCTCGAGTCGAGATTCTGTCTGGATCATTTCAATATTCCCAACTTGCACCAGCAGACCAGACAGCCCAATAAGAATTAATCTTCATGGACAGCCAAGCAGCCAGTCAGTCTTGGGCCCGTCGTCCACACCGCAACCATTTACGATGCTTCTCCTGGGCAGAAACCTCGCGCATTAAACGCGAAGCCCTCTATTCTGGCAGAGCTAGCACACTCCGTCAAGAGTGCGCAACCAAACCAGTGGTAAATTGGTATTTTTACGCCACTTTTTCGCCGGCGTACTGCTGCGCCAGCACCAGGAAGGCCGTCAGCGCCGTATCCGACCCCAATTCTTCCTGCAGGATGGCAGCCACGCGCGGTGCCAGCTTGGCCGCCAGGCGCGCATCCAGAAACAGCAACCGGCTGCGGCGGGCCAGCACGTCTTCCACCGTGCGCGCATATTCATAGCGTGCAGCAAAGCGCACCATCGCCTCGCTCAGGCCATTGGCCAGCCAGACATCGGCGCCTGGCAAGGCTGCAACGAATTCCGCCTCGCTGCCATAGGAATGCATGCCCTGGGCCATGTGCATGCTGTGCTGGGCGCGGCCCGACGCTGGCGTGCCGACCAGCGGCAGCTTGACCGTCACCCCACCGGGCTTGCGGGGCAAGCGCTGGGCATCAAAGCAGGCCTCCAGCACGTCTTCGGCCATCGCGCGGTACGTGGTCCACTTGCCGCCGGTCACCGTCACCATGCCGGACTTGCTGGTCAGCACCGTGTGCTCCCGGCTGATGCCCTTGGTGTTCTCGCCATCGTCATCCTGCGGCTTGACCAGCGGGCGCAGGCCGGCCCACATGCTGCGCACATCGGCCATGGTCGGCGCACGGCTGAGGTACTTGCCGGCTTCGCTGAGAATGAACTTCAGCTCTTCGTCAAACGGACGGGGTTCGCGCGCCAAGTCATGGCGCGGGGTGTCGGTCGTGCCCAGGATCACCTTGCCCAGCCACGGCACCGCGAACAGCACGCGCCCATCGGCGGTCTTGGGCACCAGCAGCGCGTGGTCGGACGGCAGGAAATCCCGGTCCACCACCAGATGCACCCCTTGGCTGGGCGCCACCATGGGCTTGACGGGCTTGCCCATCAGCTCCGCATCCTGCTGGCGCAGGTGGTCGACCCAGGGCCCGGTGGCATTGACCACGCAGCGGGCGCGCACGGTATAGCGCTGGCCGGACTCCGCATCCTTGCAAATGACGCCGGCGACGCGGCCGTCCTCCTGGATCAACTCCGTCACCGGACAGTAGTTGACCAGCAAGGCCCCCTTGGCCGCAGCGGTGCGGGCCAACGCAAGGGCCAGGCGGGCATCGTCGAACTGGCCATCCCAGTATTTGACCCCGCCCTTGAGGCCCTTGTCCTGCACGGTCGGCAACAGGCGGCGCGTGGCGCCTGCCGAGAGGAACTGGGTGGAGCCCAGGCCCGCCTTGCCTGCCAGCGCGTCATACATCTTGAGGCCGACGCCATAGAACGGCGTATCCAGCAGCTTGTACGAGGGCATCACAAAGGCCAGCGGCTGGGCGATATGCGGCGCATTGTTCAGCAAGGTGGTGCGCTCGTGCAGCGCCTCACGCACCAGCGCGATATTGCCCTGGGCCAGGTAACGCACGCCGCCATGCACCAGCTTGGTAGCCCGCGACGAGGTGCCCTTGGCGAAGTCCATCGCCTCGAGCAGCGCCACCTTGAAGCCGCGCGCAGCGGCATCCAGCGCCACCCCCAGGCCGGTGGCCCCTCCTCCGACCACCACCAGGTCAAACACCGGCGTGGCGCCCAGACGGGCCAGCAGATCGGTACGGTGAACGGACAGCGGTGCAGCAGCAGTGGACATGCGATATAGAAATGTAGGTCTGAGAGTTGCCCCGCTCCTGAACCGGCCAGGCCTGAGGCAAGGTGCCAAAGCCTGGAAGCGAGATTCGCTTTTGCGCTTTTGTCTCTCAATTTTATTCGTTTTTGATCTTTTTTGTTCGTTATCGCCAAATTTGCTGGCGCGGAACGCCCGGATATCAGCGCTGCAGCATGCCAGCGTGTCGTGCCAGCTTGATGACAAAACCTCGCGCCAGCCATGGGCTGCTGCGGTAGCTCCACACGGTGCAGGCGGCCGCCCTGCTGCGGAACTGTTGCGTTTTGCACTATATTGGCGGGAGTTTTCGTTTTCATTCGTTTCGGATCCCGCCATGACGGAGCTCAACAACAGCAACCCCCGCCAACTGCTGCTCTTGCAGGAAGTGCAACGCCGCAGCGCGGCCACCGTCGAGGAGCTGGCCGCTTTCCTGGGGGTGACCTTGCAGACCGTGCGCCGCGATGTGCAGCGGCTGTCCGAGGCAGGGGTGCTCACCCGTTTTCATGGCGGCGTGCGCGTCCCCAACTCCACCACCGAGAACCTGGCCCACCAGCAGCGCGAAGCCCTCAACGCCGATGGCAAGACCCGCATTGCGCAGGCCGTCGCTGCCCAGGTGCCGCACAACTGTTCGCTGATCCTGAACATCGGCACCACCACCGAGGCCATTGCCCGCGCGCTGATGCAGCACCGGGGTCTGCGCATCATCACCAACAACCTCAATGTGGCAGCCACGCTCAGCAGCAACCCCGATTGCGAAGTCATCGTCGCCGGCGGCGTGGTGCGCGGCCGGGACCGGGGCATCATTGGCGAGGCGGCGGTGGACTTCATCCGCCAGTTCCGCGTGGACATCGCATTGATCGGCATATCCGGCATTGAATCCGATGGCAGCCTGCGCGACTATGACTTCCGCGAAGTGAAAGTGGCCCAGACCATCATGGACCAGGCACGCGAAGTCTGGATGGCCGCCGACCACAGCAAGTTTGGCCGCCCGGCGATGGTGGAAGTCGGCCCGCTGTCGCGCATCGACCGGCTGTTTACCGATGCGCCGCCGCCCGATCCCTTCCCCCGGCTGCTGCAGGAAGCCCATGTGCGCTGCACCGTCGCCTGACGGCCAGGCACCTTCCGAAGCATTTTATTGAACTGACTGATCTACCGGCTCAGACCGGCTTTGAGACATGACCTATCTGCTCGCTCTGGACCAGGGCACCTCCAGCTCCCGCACCATTGTGTTTGATCGCCACGGCGCCATCGTGGCCCAGGCGCAGCGCGAGCTGCCGCAAATCTACCCGCGCCCCGGCCATGTGGAGCACGACCCGATGCAGATCTGGGGCACACAGCTGGCGACGGCGCAGGAAGCGCTGAAAACCGCAGGCATCAGCGCCAGCCAGGTGACCAGCCTGGGCATCACCAACCAGCGCGAGACCACCATCGTCTGGAACCGCAAGACCGGCCAGCCCATCCACAACGCCCTGGTCTGGCAGGACCGCCGTGCCGAGCCCGTCTGTGCCCAGCTGCGCGCCGATGGCCATGCCGAGCGCATCCAGCAAAAGACCGGCCTGCTGGTCGATGCCTATTTCTCGGGCACCAAGCTGCAGTGGCTGCTGGACCATGTACCGGGCGCCCGCGCCGCTGCCGAGCGTGGCGAGCTGGCTTTCGGCACGGTCGACACCTGGCTGGTCTGGCAGCTGACGCAGGGCCAGCGCCACGTCACCGACGTGAGCAATGCCAGCCGGACCATGCTCTTCAATGTGCACAGCAACACCTGGGACCAGGATCTGCTCGATCTGCTGAACATCCCGCGCTCGCTGATGCCCGAGGTGCAGCCCTCCGCCAGCCATTTTGGCGATACCGCCGCCCAGGTGCTGGGCGCGGCGATACACATCGGCGGCATGGCCGGCGACCAGCAAAGCGCGCTGTTCGGCCAGGCCTGCTTTGCGCCGGGCATGGCCAAGAACACCTATGGCACCGGCTGCTTCATGCTGATGCATACCGGCACCCAGTTCCACCCCTCGCGCAATGGCCTGCTGAGCACCAGCGCCGCGCAGACGGACCGCCAGCCCCAGTTCGCGCTCGAAGGCAGTGTCTTTGTCGGCGGCGCGGTCGTGCAATGGCTGCGCGATGGCCTGCGCGCGATCGAGCACAGCGGTCAGGTGCAACAGCTGGCCGAGAGCGTGCCTGACAGCGGCGGCGTGATGATGGTGCCCGCCTTTACCGGCCTGGGCGCCCCCTACTGGGATGCCGATGCCCGCGGCACCATCACCGGCCTGACCCGGGGCACCACGGTGGCCCATATTGCGCGGGCTGCGCTGGAATCCATTGCCTACCAAAGCGCGGCACTGCTGCAGGCGATGAGCCTGGATGCCGTCGCCAACGGCGGCCAGCCGGTGAGCGAGTTGCGGGTCGATGGTGGCGCCAGCGTCAACAACCTGCTGATGCAGTTCCAGGCCGATTTGCTGGGCATTCCGGTGGTACGCCCCGCCTGTGTGGAGACGACGGCCCTCGGCGCCGCCTACCTGGCAGGCCTGACCACCGGCATCTACCAGAACAGCGAAGAGCTGTCGGCGCTGTGGAAGGCCGAACGCCGCTTCATGCCCACGCAGGACAAGGCGCGCGCCGATGCGCTGATGGCACGCTGGGAGCAGGCAGTGCGCCAGACCACGGCACGATAAAGCCGCCGCGCTTCAAAACGACAACAGGGGCCGCAGCCCCTGTTTCTGTCTATGCCTTCAAGGCGTTGGCTCAGTCCTCATCGCCACGCAGCAAGGCGCGGTGGATCAGTGCACCAATCACGGCACCCACGATCGGGGCCAGCCAGAACAGCCACAGCTGCTCCAGTGCAATCGACGGGCCAAACAGCGCCGGGCCCGTGCTGCGCGCGGGGTTGACCGAGGTATTGGTGACCGGAATCGAGATCAGGTGGATCAAGGTCAGGCACAGGCCAATGCTCATGCCGGCAAAGCCCACGGCAGCCTTCTTCGTGGTCGAGCCGAGAATCACCAGCAGAAACACGGCCGTCAGCACCACTTCGGTCAGCAGCGCTGCCAGCATCGAGAACTTGCCTGGCGAGTGCTCACCAAAGCCATTGGTCGCCAGATCGGTCACCTGGGCACCCGCCTTGCCGCTGGCAATCAGGTACAGCAGGCCAGCGGCCACGATGGCGCCCAGCACCTGGGCAATGATGTAGCCCGGCAGATCTGATGCCTTGAAGCGCCCGGCCACCGTCAGGCCCACCGAGACTGCCGGGTTGAAATGGCCACCCGAAATCGGACCAAAGGCATAGGCACCCGTCAGCACCGTCAGACCAAAGGCCAGCGACACGCCCAGCAGGCCAATACCCACCTCGGGAAAGGCAGCGGCCAGCACGGCGCTGCCGCAACCACCAAACGTCAGCCAGAACGTACCCAGGCACTCCGCCGACCATTTCTGCAGGTTGGATGTCATTGTGTTTACCCCTTCATCAGTCAGACCCGCGGCATGCAACGCACACACATACAGGTCTCAGTAGCCGAGATGATAAGGAGCGAGTCGCGTTTGAAAATGTCAACAATTGCCGGTGCAACAGGCGCGCTACACTTGCAAAAAATGCTATGAAAATCAATATCCAAATACATTATTCGTTCGGTCTATTCAAGGCCCTGTCACTCTCCGCTCTGGTGCTGTTGGTAGCGGGCTGCAAGACCTCTCCGGAACCCGCCCAGGCACCGCTCTCCCCCTCGATCCCGTCCACCGGCGCCGCCGCCTGCCACACCCCGGACCGCCCGGCCCTGCAACTGCTGGGCGAGCAGCGCTGGCCGCTGGATACGCTTTGGGCCGGCACACAGGTCGGAGGCCTTTCGTCGATTGACTACCGTCCGGCCGATGACAGCTACTATCTGGTGAGCGACGACCGCTCGGCCAAGGACAGCGCCCGTTGGTACCGGGCCCGCATCCGCTATGACGCCAGTGGCCTGCAGCAGGTCAGCATCGTCGAGCAGCAGTACCTGCGCACGCCGGCGGGCGCGCCCTACCCCAGCAGCCGCACTGCCACGGCCGATACGCCGGTGCCTGACCCCGAGGCACTGCGGCTGCTGCCCGGCGGGCGCAGTGTGGTCTGGAGCAGCGAAGGCGACTTTGCGCGGGGCTTTGGCCCCTCCTTGCAGCAAGCAGGGCTGGATGGCAGCTGGCAGCACACCTGGCCCCTACCCGCGCAGCTGCAAGGCCCGCTCCAGCCAGAGACGGGCCGGGGCCCGCGCAACAACATGACCTTGGAAGGCATCGCGATCAGCGAGGACCAGCGCAGCCTGTGGCTATCGATGGAGGGTGCGTTGCGCCAGGACGGCCCGCTACCGCGCCGTGGCCAGATCGGCGGGCCGCTGCGCATCACCCAGTACGACCTCGCCAGCCAGCAGCCGATTCGGCAGATTGCCTACATCCCCGACGCGCTGCCCAAGGACAACCTGCTGCTGCCGCTCATTGCCATCAATGGCGTCAGCGAGATCCTGGCCGATGGGCCCGACCATTTGCTGGTGCTGGAGCGCGCCTATGTGCTGGGAGCCGGTTTTTCCGCGCGCCTCTACCGCATCAACACCCAGGAGGCCAGCGACACCTTGGCGATCGATGCGCTACACAACGCCGCATACACTCCCGCCCACAAAGAACTGCTGCTGGATTTTGCGCAGCTGGGGCTGCGAACGGTGGACAACCTCGAAGGCATGACCTGGGGGCCGCGCCTGGCCAGTGGCGAGCGGGTGCTGCTGCTGGTCAGCGACAACAACTTCAACCCGGCCCAGGTCACGCAGTTCCTGGCGCTGGTCGAAACACCGGCCTGCGCGGCCCCTGCGGGCAGCGCAGGCCAATCGCATCGCAATTGAAATTGATAGCAAAACCTGTGCGCCCCGCATGGCTTGCCATGCAACCGGTTTGAGCTTTGGGCAGGCCCCCGCTATAGTGGCAGCCACGCCAGCCGCGCTGGCTCTGCCCACCCTTTCTTTGCTTGCACCTGCCGCCATGTCCACTACCGATCTGTCCCAATTCCCCGCCATCGCCTTCATCGGCGGGGGCAACATGGCCAGCGCCATCATCGGCGGCCTGATTCGCCAGGGCCTGCCCAAAGACCGCATCCAGGTGGTCGAACCCTACGAACCCCAGCGCCAGACCCTGCAGCAGCAGTTTGGCATCACCGCGCTGCCGGCCGCCGACAGCAGCCTGGCGCAGGCCCAGGTGGTCGTCTGGGCCGTGAAGCCGCAAACCTTCGCCCAGGCAGCGGCCGCCGTCGCCGACCACAGCCGCCATGCGCTGCACCTGAGCGTGGCCGCCGGCATCCGCAGCGACAGCATTGCCCAGTGGCTGGGCAATGACCAGATCGTGCGCGCCATGCCCAACACCCCGGCCCTGGTCGGCCAGGGCATGACGGGCTTGTTTGCCCGTCCACAGGTCAGCGCCGCCCAGCAGCAGCTGGCCGAGCAGATCATCACCACCACGGGCCAGCTGGTCTGGGTGCAGCAAGAGTCGCAGCTCGATGCAGTCACGGCCCTGTCGGGTTCGGGCCCCGCCTACGTCTTCTATTTCCTCGAAGCCATGCAGCAAGCCGGTGTCGAGATGGGGCTGCCCGCCGAGCAGGCACTGCAGTTGGCGATTGGCACCTTCAGCGGCGCCTCCGCGCTGGCGGCGCAGTCGGGCGAAGCGCCAGCGGTGCTGCGTGAGCGCGTCACCAGCAAGGGCGGCACCACCTTTGCCGCGCTGGAGCATATGCGCGGCGCCGATATCGCCGCCCACTTCATCGGCGCGATGCACGCTGCCGAGCGCCGCGCCAAGGCCCTTGGCGACGAGTTCGGCGGCTAAGAGCCAGCGCCTTTGCGGCCGCCCGGGCAGGGGCGGTCTGCGTTGTTGCAGCGCTTGCCAATAGCTGGCTATTGGCTGCGCACTGCGCGGCTGGGCGCCCCCCCTAGCAACCCATCCGCAAAGACACTGTCGCGGTCCGAGGAGAACAGATTTTCAAACTCCTGGAGCGGCAGTCTCAAGCTAAATACGAGTGCGCCCCACCTGCGGCTGCAACTTTGCACAAATGCAATCACGCATTGCGTATATTTCACACAAAAGTCAAACGCAAAGCGTATAATTCGGCCGCATTCATTCCTCTGCATCGGAGCACGGCCCATGGACAGCCAACAGGATTTTCTTCGCGACGCAATGCGCCGTTTGAACTTGACGCGCGACGCCTTTGCCGAGCGCCTGGGCGTGCGCCGCCGCACCCTGGATACCTGGTTGCTGCCGGAGGCTTCTGGCGAAGCGCGCGCCATGCCCGATATGGCGCAGAAGTTCGTCTCCGAGATTCTGTACCGTGAAGCCGCAGGTCATGATGCCCAGAAACACCACCGTCCGCTGGCCGAGCGCATGTCTGCCGATGGCCGTCCGCAACTGCTGTCGGTGGCCCAGCTGGAGCGCGAAAGCCTTGAAGAGCTGTTCCGCATCGCCGATGTGATGCAACCCATTGCCCGCCGCCACAAGGTCTGCCGCGTGCTCGAAGGCGCCGTCATGGGCAGCCTGTTCTTTGAAGCCAGCACCCGCACCCGCGTGAGCTTTGGCGCCGCCTTCAGCCGCCTGGGCGGCTCGGTTTGCGATACCACCGGCTTTACCTTCTCGTCGATGGCCAAGGGCGAATCGATCTATGACACCAGCCGCGTGATGGCCGGCTATGTCGATGCGCTGGTCATCCGCCACCCCGAACAAGGCTCGGTGGCCGAATTTGCGCGTGCGACGAATATCCCCGTCATCAATGCGGGCGACGGCCCCGGTGAGCACCCCAGCCAGGCGATCCTGGACATGTACACGATCCAGCGCGAGTTCTCCCGCTTGGGCAAGCTGATGGACGGCGCGCATATCGCCATGGTCGGCGACCTCAAATATGGCCGCACGGTGCACTCGCTGATCCGCCTGCTGTCGCTCTACAAGGGCATGAAGTTCACCCTGATCTCGCCCAGCTCGCTGGAGATGCCTGCCTACCTGATCGAGCTGGCCTCGACCAACGGCCATGTGGTGGAGGTTTCCACCTCGCTGCAGGACCTCAAGGGCGCCGACGTGGTCTATGCCACGCGCATCCAGAAAGAGCGCTTTGCCGGTGAGAACATCGAGGGCTACACGCCGGAGTTCCAGGTGCAGAAATCGCTGGTCGATGCCGTCTGCAAACCCGACACCATCATCATGCACCCGCTGCCGCGCGATGCCCGGGCCGGCGCCAATGATCTGTCGACCGATCTGAACCTCGATCCACGCCTGGCCATCTTCCGCCAGACCGACAATGGCATCCCTGTGCGCATGGCTTTGTTTGCCGTTTTGATGGGTGTGGAGAACCAGATTGCCCGCAATTTGCGCGATGTCACCTGGCGCTCTCCGGCTTTTGTAGGCCCGGATGATGCAGTGTTTGACACTTTGGATTAAACTCTACCTTACACAACACCATGATTTGAGACATTTTTTCGAAGCAGTCCACCCTGCTTCGGAAAATTGAACGTTTTTTTCCTGCGACTCCAGTGTTAGCGGCCATCTATCGATGGCCGCTTTTTTGTGTGCCGCTCTCCCGCTGCACCCCGGCCTCCGCCTCACACAGGCCTGCAAACGGGCATCAAAAAAGGACCTGCAAGCAGGTCCTGGAAGGAGAGCAGCGTCCCTGCTCCGCGCCGCAACGGCGCGCTGCGCTTAACGCGCCAGACCGAGACGGCGGCGGCCGGCAGCCAGCCAACCCAGCAGCCCGCTCAGACCCAGCAGGCTCCACAGGCCCATCGCCGGCACGGGCCGTGCCTGGCCCACGCCCGGAGTGCCTGGATCCACCGGCACATCGGCCAGCCAGCCGGCGCCACCGGGATCGCTGATCTGGCCGTTGGCGACCATGTCGTCATCCCCATCCCCACCGTCTACGATCTGCACGGACAGCGTATTGCCGTTCACGGTCGATGGCAGGCTGTACCAATGTGGAGTCGTGTTGGCCTTGGTGGGGCCGAACTTCCAGTACTTGGCATGGGCCGGCAGGGCCGATGGGTAACGGATGCGCATCGTGCCACTGCCACCCATGGCGCAGCCCGTGGCTGTCCACTGCAGAGCGCCGTAAGGCACGCTCAGCCCTTGGGGCAGCGCACCCAGCGATGCAGCAGCCACGGCCACGGGCGCCTGGGCCAGACGGCAGGCATCGGCACTGCTCCACTGCACTGCAGCACTGCCGCCACCGCCGGACGCTGGCAGCGCCACATCAAAGTTCTGCTCCGGCTCCGGACCGACCGGCGCGCCTTCCAGGTTCAGGCCCAGCACAATCGGATTGTGGTCGCTGGAGCGGTAGGCATCGGCCGCATAGAACGACGAGACCTGCGCGGCGCTCTTGAAGTTGGTGTTGTAGTCGAGGACCGGCGGCTCTTCTGCGTTGATCTGCCACTTCACCACCTGGCCCACCTGGCTGGCGAGCGCCGAGCTGACCAGCACATGGTCCAGCGATCCCCACAGGGTCTGGAAGCCGTAGGAATACTGGCCGGCGCCCAGCTTCTGGTAGCCATGGCTTTCCAGGAAGGAGATCGGCTCTTCCTTGGCATAGGCGTTGAAGTCGCCCATCAGCACGTTCTTGCCATTGCCCGCTTGCGTCGGGTTGCCCGCCAGCCAGGTTTGCAGTTGCTCGACGGCACGCTTGCGCGACTGGTTGTTGGCACCCTGGCCGTCACCGATGTCCGGGTCGTTGACGCTGCCCTTGGACTTCAGGTGGTTGACCACCACGGTGAACTGGTCCTTGCCGCCGCTAGCCAGCGTCTTCTCGAAGGTCTGGGCCAGCGGCACACGGTTGCCATAGGTGGCATTGAAGGCATCGTACTGCGCCTCATCAGGCACCGCAGGCACGCCCACGGGATTGACACGGTCCTTGCGGTAGATGACAGCCACCGAGATGGCATCATGGCCAGCCGCCACGGCCGTCTTGGCACCACCGGCATTGAAGGGGCCCTTCACATAGTCATAGACCTCGCTGCCATGCTTGGCGTTCAGGGCCCGGGTCAAGGTCGCCAGCGCGCTGGTCGTGTCAAAGCCATTGTTCTGGATTTCCATCAGGCCGTAGACATCGGCGTCCAGACCCAGCAGGTTGCTGACGATCTTGTCGGTCTGGCGGGTCAGCTCGGCCGCATTGTCGGCACCACGGCCTTCCAGCGAATCGCCATAGGGGTTGTTGAACTTGGCCGTGCCCAGGGTGCTGAAGAAGTTCAGCACATTGGCCGAAGCAATCTTGACCGTCGGGCTGCCAATGGCCTGCTGGAGGTCAGCCACCGTCGGGCGCGCTGCACCGGTAAAGATCGGCTTTTGCAGCGGTTGCACGCGGTAGCTGGTCTGGTGTGCGCCAGCCGCCGTATCGATGAATTGGTCCAGAATGCCTTCGATCGCGGCGGTGCTGTCACCTGCCCGCAAGGTGTTGCCGGCACTCAGGTCCAGGCCGCCCCGGCCCAGCAAGGCGTCCGGGTTTTGCTTGCTGCTGCCATCGTCGAGAATGATCTGGCTGCGCTTGACGGTGTCCAGGTAGGCGGCATTACCCGTCATGCTGGGCACATGCAGTTCGGTGTACTGCACCAGCTTGTCCTTGTCACTCAAGGTGACCATGCCATAGCGGCCGAGGTAGTAGTTGTCCGTCACCACCAGCGGGCCGGTGCTGCCGGTGATGCGCACACGCATGCCTTCGTAGCGTTCCCAGTTCGCATAGGCGGGCATCGGCAGGCTCAGCGCCACCACGGCAGGCAGCGCCTGCTTGGCGCCACCATGGAGCACGCTGAAGTTCAGGATGCTGCCGCCCAGCTGGGTCAAGCCCTTGTACTCGCTGACCGTGGCGGTCAGCTGCACAGCCTGGCCCACGCTGTCGGCACTGATGCCGGCAATGGGCGTGCTGCCGTAGTACACAAACACGGCCTCGGAAGTCTCGGCGTTGTGGTCGTCGTCTTCGGGCAGCGACTGGATGTAGAAACCGCTGAGGTCCGGAAGGTAGGCGGTCACGATGCCGCGCACCGTCACGCTCTGGCCCACCAGTGGCGAGGCGTCACCCGAACCCTGCACGGCCGAGATGGGGGTGGTAGCGACCGGTGCCAGGTTCTGCGCCAAGCCGGGCGAGCCGATATTGGCACCATTCGAGGGCTGGGCAAAGCCATCGAGCACACCGACCGCCGCAGCGGTGTAGCGCGGCTCTGCAGTGGACTTGCCATCCCAGACGGCGGACACGCCATTGCCCACGGTTGTGCCGGCATTGCGCACCGCAGCGCCCGCGTGGTCGCTGGTGGATACCGCTGTGCCGCTCGGGTTCTTCGCCGGCGCCACGGTCGAGCCATCGGTCGCCTTCAGCGCCTTGCTGCCATAGTTCATCGCCGCAGCCAGGTAGCCATTGGCGTCATACACCAGCACCGCATCGCCCTTGCCCAGGCCTTGGCCGGCCACCAGGATGACGGCAGTACTGGCCTGCAGACCCCAGGCCGTGCGGAAGGCTTCCGGCGTGGTCTCGTTCAGCACCACCAGACGTGCGCCTGCTGCCAGGCTGGTGCCCGCAGGGAAGGCGCTGGGCAGCGCGCCGCTGCTGTCGGTCCAGCCCCAGCCACTCAGGTCCACGGGGGTCGTGCCGTAGTTGAACAGCTCAAAGAAATCGCCGCCATCGGCGTTGGAGTTGACCTCGGAGACCAGCACCTTGGCGCTGGCTGCCACCGCGCTGCTGACGGTAAAGTCCAGCTTTTGCTCGGCCGCCAGTGCGTTTCCAGCCATGTCCAGCACCGCAGCGGCGGGCAGCACCAGGCTGTAGCGCTTGCCGGGTTGGTAGCCACCGCTGCGCGTAAAGCGCACTGCGCTGCCATCGATGGCCACTTGCGCATCGGTCATCGGCACGGTGGCGATCAGGTTGCCGTCTTCCAGCAGCGACAGGCTGCCGCTGCCGCGCTGCACCGTTTCGCTGAACTGCAGGCGCACCACGGCGGTCTTGCCGACGTCCACCGCATTCTGCAACGGGCTGCTGCTTTGCAGCACGGGGGCGGTGGTGTCGGCAGCGGCGGGGCCACCGAGCTTGACGGTATTGCCCTGGAACTGCTGGTCCGCAAAAGGCAGGTCCTTGGACACCGAGCCCTTGCCAGGCCAGATGGTGTCGCCGTTGTCCTGCAGCAGCTGGACGGTCGTGCCCTTGGCCGTGCTGAGGGGGCTGACCAGGGTCTCGAAGCTGCCACCGGTGGTGCGCAGCAGGTTGTCCAGCACATTGTCCAGTTGCTGCACCTCGGTGGTACCCGGACCGTTCCAGACAAAGAAGGCAAAGTTGGTGTTCACGGCCGCATCGGCCTTGCCGGGTGGGCCCGCCAGGATCAGGAACTTGCCATCCTCGGTGCGCTGCATGTCGCGAATGCCGCGCCCGCCCAGGTTCAGCTCAATGGCGGCACCCAGCACCGGCGCGGTGCCCGCCACCATCGCAGCAGGGTTGGTGATCGGGATGACGAGCGCGCGGTTGCGCAGCTGCGCGCTGGCCAGCGGCGCACGGAAACCCAGCAGCAGCTGGCCGTCTGCGGTCGCCGCCATGCCTTCGATCGAGAAGCCGGCTGGCGACTCGGGCGGCACCTTGTCCGCCGACGAGGCGACGAAGCCGTAGTAGTTGGCACCTTTGCCATGGGCATTGCTGCTGTCCCAGGTGTTCAGCAAGCCCTCCAGACCGCCGTAAGACCCCTTGAAGCTGAATTCCGTCGTGGCGCCGGTGCCCGCCACATCGACGGCAAACAGGTGCTCGCGGTTGTCTGCCTCGCTGCCATCGGACTTGTTGCTGTGCGAACCGGTGAAATACAAGGTGTTGCCAATGCGGGTGCCCGCCTCCAGGTCGAGCTCCTTGCTCAAACCCAGCAGGCTGCCAAATTCCCATTCCTTGACCGCCACGCCGCCGCCGCGGGGGTAGACGCGCAGCACATTGCCTTCGTCATCGCCGACGACCATGTAGCGGTCGTCGAGCGCGATGGCGGCAGAGGCGTCCGAGCTGCCCGCCTGGGTCGCCGGCAGCGGGGTGAACATCGCCGTCTCGCCGGCACCTGGATCGATGACGGTCAGGGCCGCCGGTGCGGTGCCATTGCCCGTCCAGTTGGCGGCTTGGCTGATCGCAGCCAGCAGCTCGGCCGCCGTGCCCTCGATGGCGCCCTTGGTGCTGTCGTAGGCCACATTGTTTTGCTTGACCAGCGCAATGGCGGTACTGCCGTTGACCAAGCCAGGCGGCAACGCCGAGGTGTTGGAGTTGCTGGCATTGCTGTCCCAGCTGCCAGCGGTCACATTGTTCAGCGCGAACACGAACTGCGGTGCCGCTTCTGAGCCCTGGTAGACCAGCACACTGTCGCCGCCGGCGGCCAGATTGAAGCTGCCCGAGGCGCTGACCGTTCCATGGTTGGCCGCAGGCTTGGTGTCAGCCGCGCTGATCTTAACGACCGTACCGGCAGACAGCGCCTCCGTGGCCTGCCAGATCAGCACACCTTCACCGGTGCGAAACGCGCCCGCATTCGTCCAGCCATTGTCGGTGACGCGAATCTCGGTGCCCGCTTCGATATCGCGCAGCAACACCAGGCTGACGGAGTCCGGCGTGTCCGAGGCAAAGCCGACGACAGCGACGTCTCCGGCCGCCAGCGTGGTCTGGGCCGACGCGGGCAGCACGCTGGCCGCCAGCAGCAAGGCAGCTGCCAGTGACAGACCCTGGAACGCCCGCACGCTGGCGCGGCAGGCAGACGAAATGGAGCGAAGAGCAAACATGGCAGCAATAGAGGGAGTGGCAAACAACCCCTCTTTGTCGCCGCTGGCGATGAAAGCTCCGTGTCAGAATCTGTAAGCGTTCCCAAAAACTGACACCGCCGCCACTGTCACAGCCCGGTCACAACGCAAAGGCAAGCGCCACACCGGCAAACAGGCTCACGCCAATCCAGTGGCTTTTGCTGAACGCAGTAAAACAGCCTTCGCGCGTGCGCTGGCGGATGAGGCTGTAGTGCCACAGCATCTGCGCTGCAGCCGCAGCCACGCCCAGCCACCAGGGCCAGGCCAGCTGCAGCGGCGCCAGCGCCAGCACCGTCAGAACCAGGCACACCCCAAAGAAAGCCATGATCGCGGCAACATCAAAACGGCCCAAGGTGATGGCCGAGGTCTTCATGCCGATCTTCAGATCGTCATCGCGGTCCACCATTGCGTACTCGGTGTCATAGGCCAGCACCATGCACATATTAGCCAGCCACAGCAGCCAGGCCATCATCGGCACCTGGCCCTGCACCGCGGCAAATGCAATCAGCACACCAAAGTTGAACGCAATGCCCAAAAACGCCTGCGGCATCGCAAAGAAGCGCTTGGTAAAGGGGTAGAGGATGGTGAACAGCACGGCCGGTACCGACCAAGCCACCGCCTCCCAGCGCGTGGTCAGCACCAGCGCCAGCGACAGCAAGGTCAGAACCACGCCGACCATCGCCGCCTCGAACACCGAAATCTTGCCCGTCGTGATGGGGCGCTGCGCGGTGCGTTTGACATGGCGGTCGAACTTGCGGTCGGCAATGTCATTGATGCAGCAGCCGGCGCTGCGCATCAAAAAGGTACCCAGCACAAACACCAGCACCAGGTGCCAGCCCGGAAAGCCCCCCGACGCCGCCCACAGCGCCACCAGGGTGGGCCAGACCAGCACCAGCCAGCCGGCAGGCCGGTTGAAGCGAATCAGATCCAGGTACAGCGCAAAGCGCTCGGACAGAGAGAGGGAGGGATGGGCAGCAGCTGACATGGCAGCAAGCATAGCGTCACAGCGCTACCCTGTGCCCTCTCTTTGTCAATTTGCGCGCCCGCCCCGCCCCAGCACCAGGGCCGCCAGTGCACACCAGGCCAGGCCCAGCAGCGCGCCGGCCAGCACATCGCTGGCAAAGTGCGCCTGCAGCAGGATGCGGCTGAGCGCAATGACGGCGACCAGTCCCCCACAAAGCCAGGCGAGGACGCGGCGCGCAGCGGGCGAGAGCCGGCCGCGCAGCACCAGCCATAGCAGGCCATAGACAACGACGGCCCCAGAGGTGTGGCCGCTGGGGAAACTGGCACCCGACGTCAGCATCTCATGCAGCACCTCGGGGCGGGCGCGGTCCAGCAGATTCTTCAGCAGGCGTACCGCCAGGCCATTGAGGCCGATAAAGAACACCCAGGCCCACAAGGCCTGCCACCGCCCACCCAGCGCCAACCCGCCCGCCACGAGCAGCACCAGGACCGCCAGCCAGCGCACATCGCCGGCAGCGGTCAGCACATGCAGCAGCTCCCGCCCCGGCGCCGAGACATGGTCTTGCGCCCATTGCTGGGCCGCTGCATCGGCGGCCAACAAGCGGGCATGGCCCGAATGCTCCGGGTAGACGACCACCCAGGCCAGCATCGCAAACAGCAGCAAGCAGCCGGCAGCCACAACCAACGGCACCCCCACAGGCTGCCTGGTGGCATACAGCACCGCCGTCTGCCTGCGCGGCAGCCAGCGCCAAACCACCGCGCCGGCCAGCAACCAGACAAGCAGCAGCACCGGCATCCAGGCATCCAGCATGGCCAAGGCTTGAAAGACGATGCGCGATCCCCCAGCCAGGTCCCGGCTTTGCGCCAGCGCTTGTTCCGTACCCAAAAGCCCCAGCACAACCCAGCACAGACTCTGGCGGCACAGGTCCCGGCCCGCCGCCAACGGCGGCAGCCGCCGCAGCGGCAACAACACAGACAACACGTCACAACACCCCAAAAAAATACAAAACCCCATGCAGGCATGCCATGCATGGGGTCCAAAAAGAAACCTTGCAGCGAGACTTAGGCTTGCAGCATCGTCACGCCGGGCAGGTTGCAGGCGAAGATCGCATTGCGCAATGCGGCGATGGCTTCGTAGCGGGTAAAGCTGCGGCGCCATACCAGCACCACGCGGCGCTTCGGTGCTTCGTCGTTGATCTCGTCGGTCAGCGGAATGTAGCGGATGTGGGTCTCGTCCGACTTGCGGCGGCGCACACCCTTTTCCAGCGCATCCTTGGGCACCGACAGGCGGGGCACCAGGGTCACACCCATGCCGGCGGCCACCATGTGCTTGATGGTCTCGAGCGACGAGCCTTCAAAGGTGCGGCGGATGCCTTCAGTGTTGCTGGAGTAGCGGGCGAACTCGGGGCAGACTTCGAGCACATGGTCACGGAAGCAGTGGCCAGCGCCCAGCAGCAGCATGGTTTCGTTCTTCAGCTCGCTGGCCGAGATGCTGTCACGCGTGGCCAGCGGGTGCACGCTGGGCACGGCCGCAAAGAAGGGCTCGTCATACAGAGGGGCCATCGCCAGACCGGTATCGGGGAAAGGCTCGGCCACGATGGCGCAGTCGATCTCACCGGTACGCAACATCTCCAGCAGCTTGGCGGTCATGTTCTCGTTGATCATCAACGGCATCTGCGGCGTGCGCTCGATCGACTGGCGCACCAGCTCAGGCAGCAGATAGGGACCGATGGTATAGATCACACCCAGGGTCAGCACACCTGCCAGCGGGTCCTTGCCGCGCTTGGCAATTTCCTTGATCGCAGCGGCCTGGTCCAGCACGATTTGCGCCTGGCGCACGATCTGGTCACCCAGACTGGTGACCGACACTTCCGAGGCACTGCGTTCAAACAGCTTGACCTCGAGTTCTTCCTCCAGCTTTTTGATGGCGACAGACAAGGTAGGTTGCGACACGTAGCAGGCATCAGCGGCGCGGCCGAAATGCCTTTCACGGGCGACAGCAACAATATATTTGAGCTCTGTAAGTGTCATGTCAGTTTTTAGTGCGAATCGCGTATTGTGCATGGCCTGTGGACCACCTGGCTATAGCGCCAGAGGCCAAAGTGCCACACTGTGTTTCATCAGAACCGCAAGCTATGAGTTGTACTCTATTCCGAAGCACCATGGGTGCCAATGCGCGACTACAAAAATAGGATTAATCTATTATGCGTCAAATGCAAGCGCTCGCTCACCGGGAATGTAGGTAAATATGGATGCGAGCATTTACACAAAGCTACATAATTATCGACGCCTCACTCCGCTACCTCCCTGTTAAATAAGGCTTATTTGCCATTGGAGTGGCCGCAACAAGCTATAAATCTAGTTACAGAATGCGTTTTATATCCTCTATTTGAACAACACGATTAACATTCTGCGCAACAGCCATAGCACGAATCAATCGATATTTACCAAGATTTCGTATCATTTTTGCAACTTTTAAATCTTGTTTGCAATGCTGCCATGCAACGTGGCGGTGAGCTATGCGCTAGTTTTTCAGGCCTTGAGGTATTCCGCCTTGCCGCCCAGCCAGCGCAGCACATGGCTGGCAGCCAGGTCTGGCCAGCGGTCCAGCATCGGCGGAGCCAACTCACGCGCCCATTCCAGCAGGTGCTTGTCGGCTTCCAGATCCGCAAATCGCAACAGCGCCGCACCCGACTGCCGCGCCCCCAGAAACTCGCCGGGCCCCCGAATTTCCAGATCGCGCCGGGCGATCTCGAAACCATCGGAGGTCTCGGCCATCGCCCGCAGCCGCTCCTTGGCCGTCTCGCCGAGCTTGCCGTTGTCACCTACCGCATACAGCATCACACAAGCCGATGCCGCAGCGCCCCGCCCCACCCGGCCGCGCAACTGGTGCAGCTGGCTCAGACCAAAACGTTCGGCATGCTCGATCACCATCAGGCTGGCATTGGGCACATCAACGCCCACTTCAATCACCGTGGTGGAGACCAGCACGCCCATCACCCCTTCGGTGAACAAGGCCATGACGGCCTTTTTCTCAGCCGTGGGCATGCGCGAGTGCAGAAGACCGACCATGACCCCGGGCAGCGCCTCGCTCAGGTCCGTATGGGTGGCCGTGGCGTTGGACAGATCCAGCGCCTCGCTCTCCTCGATCAGCGGACAGACCCAGTACACCTGGCGCCCCTGGGCGATCTGGTCGGCAATGCGCGAGACCACCTCATCGCGCCGGCTGTCACTGATGAGCTTGGTCACCACCGGCGTGCGTCCCGGCGGCAACTCGTCGATGGTGGAGACATCCAGGTCGGCGTAGTAGCTCATCGCCAAGGTACGCGGGATCGGCGTGGCGCTCATCATCAGCATATGCGGCTCCATGCCGGTGGAGAGCAGCTTTTGCCGCAGCGCCAGGCGCTGGGCCACACCAAAGCGGTGCTGCTCATCGATAACGGCCAGCCCCAGCTGCTTGAACTGCACCTGGTCCTGGATGACCGCATGCGTGCCGACCACCAGCGCGGCCTCGCCACTCTCGACCAGCGCCAGCATCTCGGTGCGCTGCTTCTTCTTTTGCGCACCGGCCAGCCAGGCGACCTTGAGGCCGCGCGGCGCCAGCAACGGCTCCAGCCAGCCCACCAGCTTGGCAAAGTGCTGCTCGGCCAGAATTTCGGTCGGCGCCATCAGCGCGCACTGCCAGCCCGCATCAATGGCGATCACCGCCGACAGCGCCGCCACGATGGTCTTGCCCGAGCCCACATCGCCCTGCAGCAGGCGGTGCATCGGTATATGGCGCCCCAGATCCCTGGCAATTTCCTCGCAGACCCGGCGCTGCGCCCCGGTCAGCGCAAAAGGCAGGGCGGCCAGAAACTGCTCATGCAGGTTCAGGCTGCCGTCGGGATGGCGCTGCGCTGCCAGCGCGGGCGCGCGCAGGCTGTCGCGCTCGCGCTTGGCCGTCAGCTGCGACAGCTGCTGGGCCAGCAGCTCTTCGGCCTTGAGGCGCTGCCAGGCCGGGTGGCTGTGGTCTTCCAAGGTGGCTACCGCGACATCGGGCGTGGGGTGGTGCAGAAACTGCAGCGCTTCGCGCAAGGTGTAGGCCCTGCCCAGGCCGCCCGCTCCCAGGTACCGGGCATAGGGCAAGTCCACGCCGGGTGGCAGGGTTTCGCTCAGATCAGCACGCTGCAAACCGCCGATCACCGCGCGGCGCAGATAGGGCTGGGGCAGCCCGGCGGTGGTGGGATACACCGGCGTCAACGACTGGGGCAGTTCGCCACCCGCCAGCCGGAAGGCCGGGTGCAGCATTTGCCGCCCCCAGAAGCCGCCCTTGACCTCACCGCGAATGCGCAAGGTGTTGCCCACGGACAGGGTCTTCTGGTGGGAAGGGTAGAAGCTGAAGAAGCGCAGTTCGCAGCCGTCTCCGTTGGCATCTTCGACCCGCACCACCAGTTGCCGGCGAGGCCGCAGCTGCACATCGGCAGACACCACGGTGGCTTCGATCTGCGCCACCTCGCCATCGCGCGCATTGCGCAGCGCAATGATGCGCGTCTCATCTTCATAGCGCAGCGGCAGATGCAGCGCCAGATCGATGTCGCGCGTCAGCCCCAGTTTGACCAGCGCTTGCTGGGCCGGGTTCTTGGCGGCAGTCTTTGCTGGCGCGGGGGGGGCGCCAGCGGCAGGGGCCGCGCCCGTTGCTGCCCCGCTCGCCTTGCGCGGGCGGCCAGGTTTGCGCCCCTTCGAGGGCATCGCATCATCAGCAGAAGAAGCAGGCGTGGCAGCAGACATGGAGGCAGTTTCAGCAATGCTGCATTCTGGCATGCTTTGCCGCACGACTGGTTAAAAAGACAGTGCCTGCCAAAACCTGTCCAGCCTCTCTACGCAGCCGCGCTGGAGTCCGCCGCATCAGCGTCGCACGCGGCGCCGGCGCAGATAGCGCTCCCAGAGCTCAAACAGCAGCTCGGACAGCAGTGCCAGCGCGGCTGCCGGCAACGCGCCCGCCAGCATCAGCGCGCTGTCGTTCAGCGCCAGACCGGTCACAATGCGCTCGCCCAGGCCTCCTGCGCCGATGAATGCGGCAATCGTCGCGGTGCCGATGCCAATGGCGCAGGCCGTGCGGATACCAGCGACCACGGTGGGCATCGCAATCGGCAGCTCCACCCAGCGCATGCGCTGGGGCCGGGTCATGCCCAGCGCAGAGCCGGCGCTGCGCAAGCCCGGCGACACCTCGGCCAGGCCCGCACAGGTATTGCTCAGAATCGGCAGGATCGAATAGGCCGTCAGCGCCACCAGGGCCGGCAGCCGGCCGATCACGCCGAACCAGGCAATCAGCACCGCCAGCAGGGCGAGGGACGGAATCGTCTGCAGCACGCCGGCCGCGCCCAGTGCCAGCGCCCGCGAGCGAGGATGCGGAAAGAGCAGAATGCCGGCAGGCACTGCGATCAGCGCCGCCACACCGACGGAGACCAGCACCAGCGCCAGGTGCTGCGCAGTCAGCCGCCACAGGTCAGGCGCCACCAGGCGCGTCCACAGCCGCGCGCCCAAGCTCGGCTGGCCCGCTGCCTTCGCGTCCACTGCGGCCTTGCCATGGGTCTGCGCAGCCCCGCCTGCCAGAAATTGCTTGGCAATCTCGGCAAAGCCCTGGCCCTGCAGCTCGGCCTGGGCATTCATGCCAATCATTGCCGCTTCGCTGATGCGGCCCTGCAGCTGTTGCAAAGCGGCCCAGGCCACCGGTTTCTGTGTGGGCAGGTCCTGCCGGTAGAGCAGCAGCGCGTCATAGCGCGGAAAATAGGCCTGGTCATCCTCGAGCACCCACAGCCCCAGGTGGTCGATCTTGGCATCGGTGGTGTAGATGTCCATCACATCGATGTGCTGCTGGGTGATGGCCTCATAGGCCAGCCCATGGTCCAGCCCCTGGGGCTTGGCCTGCAGGTTGTAGCGCTTGGCCAGGCCGGGCCAGCCATCGCCCCGGCCGATGAATTCGTTCGACAGGCCAAAGCGCAGTTCGCTGTGGCGCGCCAGGTCGCTGAGGCTGCGAATGCCCAGCGCCTCGGCCTGCTGGCGGCGCATCGCCAGCGCATAGCCGTCGTTGAAGCCCAAGGGCACACCGACGGCCAGGCCCAACGGCGCCAGCGCCGCATTCAGCGATGCCAGATCGCTGCCCTGGGCATGTTTGGCAATCTCCAGCGCAATGGTGCCGCTGTATTCGGCATAGACATCGATCTGGCCGGATCGCAACGCTTCATAGACGATGGCCGTGTTGCCCAGGCCCTGGCGCACCTGGGTCTTGACCCCGGCGGCCTGTGCTTGCTGCGCCATGATCTCGGCCAGCACATAGGATTCGGTGAAACGCTTGGAGCCCACGCGCAGGGTTTCCTCCTGCGCGGCCCCGGCAGCAGAGGCGGCCAAGAGGCCCAGAACCCAGACCAACGCGAAGCGCATCAAGTGGTGAAGACGTAGCATCGGGCCACTATAGCAACTGCGCTTCCCAGGCACGTAGGAGGCGGCCCCCAACCGCGCCAAGCCCGCGCGGCCTGCTGCGCCTCTGCCACAGTGGCACAATCGCCCCCTTGTTTTGATCCCTGTGAGCTGCAGGTGTGTTCCGCCTGCATGAGCCAACGATGACTGCCTTCTCCGGTGCCCGCCGTACTTTTCAACTGAGCGATTTCGATTTCGAACTGCCCGAAGCACTGATTGCCCAACACCCGGCTGCCGAGCGCAGTGGCTCGCGCCTGCTGGATGCGCGGGAGCCACATCTGGCAGACCGCCGCTTCCACGAGCTCCCCGATCTGCTGCAAGCAGGCGACCTGTTGGTCTTCAACGACACCCAGGTGATCAAGGCACGCGTCTTCGGCGAAAAATCGAGCGGCGGCAAGATCGAGCTGCTGATCGAGCGCGTGCTGCAGGACAACGAAGTCGTCGCCCATATGAAGGTCAGCAAGAAGCCGGCCGTGGGCGGCGTGCTGCACATGGCCGGCGGCAGGAAGGCCGGTGGCTTTGACGCCACCTTGCTGGGCCGCTGGCCCAATGAGACGGGCGCGTTGTTTCGCCTGCGCCTGACAGGCCCCCAGGGGGAGTCACCGTGGGAGTTGATGCAGCAGCACGGCCACATCCCCCTGCCCCCCTATATTGAGCGCGAGCAGCAGACCGGCCAGGACCCCAACCAGGCGGAAGACGAGCAGCGCTACCAGACCGTGTTTGCCAAGAACCCCGGCGCCGTGGCGGCGCCGACCGCCGCGCTGCATTTTGACGAGAAGGTGCTGGCTGCGCTGGAGGCCAAGGGCGTGGAGCGCGCCAGCGTGACCTTGCATGTGGGTGCAGGCACGTTTCAGCCTGTCAAGACCGAGAACCTCAAAGACCACCAGATGCACAGCGAGTGGTACAACATCCCGCTGCCCACCCTGGCCGCGCTGGAGCGCTGCCGCCTGCGCGGCGGCCGGGTCATTGCGGTGGGTACCACCACCGTGCGCACGTTGGAATCCTGGGCCCGCACCGGCCAGCTCTCGGACGACACGAACATCTTCATCACCCCCGGCTTCCCGTTCCGCGTGGTGGACATGCTGGTGACCAATTTCCACCTGCCCAAAAGCAGCCTGATGATGCTGGTCAGCGCCTTCGCCGGCTACGAGCACATCATGGGTCTGTACCAGCATGCCATTGCGCAGGGGTACCGCTTCTTCAGCTATGGAGACTCGATGCTGCTGCAGCGCCTGAAGGAGCCGGCCGCAGCCGATGTGGCGACCGACCAGCCAATGGCCGCGTCCTGAGGCTTTCGCCGGTGCCGGCACTGCATAGTTGCTCGGGGCAATGGCAGCGCACAGGCAGGCGGCAGGCGGCCGCCCGCCTCAGCCAACCAACCAGCGATCAGAAATAGTCGCAGAAGCGCCGGCCGCCCACCTCGTGCACCTGTACGGGAATTTCATACAGGTCGCTGAGGACCTCATCGCGCACCACCACCTCGGGCGGGCCTTCGCAGTACAGCGCGCCGGCCTTCATCGCGATGATGTGGTCGGCATAGCTGGCGGCAAAGTTGATGTCGTGCAGCACCACCACCACGGTCTTGCCGGCATCGTGCACTGCCTGGCGCAACAGCTTCATCATGCCCACGGCATGGGCCATGTCGAGGTTGTTGAGCGGCTCGTCAAACAGGATGTAGCGCGTGTTCTGGCACAGCACCATGGCGATATAGGCGCGCTGGCGCTGGCCGCCAGACAGTTCGTCGAGAAAGCGCTCGCTGAGCGGCTGGAGCTTCAAGTAGTTCAGTGCCGCATCCACCTGCACACGGTCCTCTTCGGTCAGCCTGCCCTTGGAATGCGGGAAGCGTCCAAAGGCCACCAGATCGCGCACCGTCAGGCGCAGCGCACTTTGGTTGTCCTGGCGCAGGATCGCCATCACGCGCGCCAGCGCATCGCTGGCCGTGGTGGTGATGTCCTGGCCCTCGATGCGCACCGTGCCGGAGGTCATCGGCATCAGCCGGCTGATCAGGGACAGCGCCGTCGATTTGCCCGCGCCGTTGGGGCCGATGATGGCGGTCAGCCGGCCCTGGGGAATGCGCAGGCTCACGTCATGCAGCACCGTCGTGGTGCCGTGGGTCTTGCGCAGCTTGTCGGTTTCAATCATGGCTGGTCACCGCGCTCAGCTCTTGGCCTTGCGCACTAGAAGATAGATAAAGGTCAGTCCGCCCAGGAACTCCACGACGATGGACAGCGAGGTGTTGAAGCCGAACAGGCGCTCCAGCACCATCTGGCCGCCCACCAGCAGCAAGCCCCCCAGCAGCACCGAGCCGGCCAGGGTGTAGCGGTGCTGGTGGCTGTGCATCAGCTGGTAGGCCATGTTGCTCACCAGCAGGCCGAAAAAGGTCACCGGCCCGACCAGCGCGGTCGAGATCGACACCAGAATGGCCACCACCACCAGCACGCCCATCACCGAGCGCTGGTAGTTCACCCCCAGGTTGATGGCCACCTCGCGGCCCAGCGCCAGCACATCGAGCAGATGGCGCTGGCGCCAGACCCAGACGCCCACCAGCGCAATAGCGGGCAGCGACAGCAGCAGCAACGGCAGCGAGACGGTGTTGAAGTTCGCGAACAAGCGGTCCTGCAGCACGGTGAACTCGTTGGGGTCCATCACGCGCCAGACAAAGTTGTTGAGGCTGCGAAAAAAGATGCCCGCGACAATGCCCACCAGCAGCAACAGATGCAGGTTGCTGGCCTGGCCCCGGAACAGCCAGACAAACAGGCTCGTCGACAGCAGCACCATCAGCCCCACATTCATGCCAAAGCGCGACAGCTCAGGGATCTGCATCGCCGCCACCCCCAACGTAAAGGCCAGCACCGACTGGATCAGTTGAAACAGCGCATCGAACCCCATCACCGCCGGCGTCAGGATGCGGTTGTTGGTCACCGTCTGGAACAGCACGGTGGACACGCCGATCGCAAAGGCCACCGTCCACATGGTTGCCAGCTTCTTGCCGCGCAACGGCAGCACAAAGCTCCACTCGGCCTGCACCTGGCTGGTCATGAAGTAGAGGCTGGCCAGCAGCGCCAGCGCCAGCAGCAGCCACAGGCGCCGCGCCGGTGTGCCCAGCCAGGAGACGGGTGCAGGTGCAGGCGCCGCTGCGGAGGGCGAGGTCGACAAAGTGTTCATCTCAGCCCCCCATGCGCTTGCGGCGCGACAGCAGCAGCGCCAGGAACATCGCACTGCCCAGCACCCCCATCACCGTACCAATGGGTATCTCGTACGGGGCGATCACCACGCGCCCGATCAGGTCGCAGGCCAGCGCCATCAAGGCCCCCGCCCAGGCCACCCACAGCACCGATTTGCGCACGTTGTCGCCTACCACCAGGCGCACCAGGTTGGGCACGATCAGCCCGACAAAGGGAATGATGCCGACGGTGACGATCACCGAGGCGGTGACGACCGCCACCACCAACACGCCCTGCGCCACCAGGCGCTTGTAGTTGAGCCCCAGGTTGGTGGCAAATTCCTGCCCCATGCCGGCCACCGTGAAGCGGTCGGCCGCCAGCATCGCCAGCACCGTGATGCCCAGCGACAGCCAGAGCATTTCATAGCGGCCCTGCACGATGGCCGAGAAATCGGCCGTCATCCAGGAGCGCGCCGCCTGCATCAGGTCAAAGCGGTAGGCGATGGACGTGGTGGCCGATTCGATCACGCCCGACAGCACCAGGCCGACCAGGGGCACGATCAGCGCCGAGCGCAGCCGTATGCGGCTGAGCACCGCCAGGAACAAGGCCGTGCCGGCCAGTGCAAACACTGCCGCCAGGCCCATCTTGCCGAACACCGGCATATCGGGCCACCACAGGATGCCGATCAGCATGCCCATGCCCGCCGATTCGGCCGTGCCCATCGTCGTGGGCTCGACATAGTGGTTGCGCGCCAGCATCTGCATCAGCAGGCCGGCCACCGCCATTGCGCTGCCAGCCAGCAGCAGCGCCAGGGTGCGCGGCACGCGGCTGGCCACCAGCACCTGGGTGGCCAGGTCATCGTCGTTGTGGGAGAAAAGGCGCAGCAAGGTCGTCACCGACACATCGCTGACGCCCACCAGCAGGCTGACAAAGCCCAGCAGCGCCAGCAAGGCGATGGCCGGCAGCACAAAAGCCAGCGGGCGCAGCGCAAGGCTGCGCCTGCCGCCTGGCACTTTCTCAATCATGGTCGTCATGCTGTGGCTCGCAACAGGGGCTGGCTCAGCAGCTCATTAAGCTTTGGAGAAGGCGTTGATCAGCTGCGTCACATCGTCATGCAGCGAGCCGGGGCTGGCATTGCCCAGCAGGTACCAGTTGGCCGAGTTCAGGTAGACGATCTGCTTTTTCTTGGCCGCCTTGGTGGCGTTGACCAGCGGGTTGTCCAGCAGCTTGGCGGCGGACGCGCCTTCGCGGCCAATGGCGGCATCGCGGTCCAGCACAAACAGCCAGTCCGGGTTGGTCTTGAGGATGAACTCGAACGAGATCGCCTGGCCATGGCCGGCCACCTTGATGTCCTTGTTGGCGGCCGGGATGCCATAGACATCGTGCAGCATGCCAAAGCGCGAGCCCGGGCCATAGGCGCTGAGCTTGCCGCCATTGGTCATCACCATCAGGCCGGTGCCCTTGTTGGCCGTCAGGCCCTTGAGCTTGTCGATATCGGCCTGCATCGCGGCCATCAGGGTCTGGGCCTGGGCTTCGTTGCCGACCATCTCGCCCAGGATCTTCAAATGCTTGAAGGCGCTGGCCACCGGCTGGGTATTGTCCACCGTCAGGTCCAGGGTAGGCGCAATCTTGGCCAGTTCGGCCACCTTGGCCGCCGAGCGGCCCCCGGCGACGATCACATCGGGCTTGAGGCCCTTCACCACCTCGTAGTTGGGCTCGAACAGGCTGCCGATGCGGGTGTAGTCCTTGCTGGCGTACTGCTCCAGCACCGGTGGGAACTTCACCACTTCGGGCACGCCCTTGACCTCGGCGCCCAGCGCGCGCAGGCAGTCGAGTGCGGCCAGATCGAACACCAGGATGGTCTTGGGCTTGACGGGGATCTGCACCGTGCCGCCCGCTTGCTGCACCGCCAGGGTCTGCTGCGCCAGTGCGGAGCCTGCCGCCCAGGGCAGGGTCACCAGGGCACCCAGTTGCAGCAGCGACTGGCGGCGGTTGACGGTGGAGCGAGCGGAGCGCGACATGGAACATCCTTTGGTCGGAAAGCTGGCAGCCCCTGCATGCACCCGACCCAAGACCGTATCGCTACATTCTTCTTGTGCCCGCAGCGGAAGCCCCAGCGGTTGATGGAATGGAAACTTCGCCTGATGGATGCCAGGCTGCAGCACCCGAAGGCTTTACAGAGCTGACACATTTGCGAATCGTTCTCATTTGAATGGTAACACGCAGCTTTGTTCCCCTCGGTAGCAGGCGGGTACAAATCCGGAGATGCCTCCAGCTGCCACCCGCCTGTCCCTGATCGGACAGCCGGGCAAAAAAACTGCAGCCGCCAAGCCACGCGGGGGCCTGCAAGCGGCTGCAGCTTTCTACAATGGAGCCACACCCCCGCCAGCCCTTCGACTCCGCAGGAGACCGGCCGCCGCAGGGTGACTTTGCCCGCGTGACTCCCCCGACAGCCCCTGACCCTGCCTTGGCCCTGCCCGCCAGAGGCCTGATGCATTCCCCTGCCCTTGCACCGGACAGCGCCAGCCGCGTGCCCGCGACTCCCAGCACCCCTGCTCCGCGCCGCCCCGGCCAAGGCTCGGCACTGACGGGCATTGTGCTGACGGTGCTGGCCTGTGCCTGCTTTTGCCTGCTCGATACCGGCTCCAAGTACGCGGGTGCGCTGTTGCCACTGCTGATGGCGCTGTGGCTGCGCTACATGCTGCAGTCGGTGTTCACCGTCGGCTGGGGCGTCTACCAGTACGGCGCCGGTGTGTTCCGCACCACGCATCCGCGGTTTCAGATGGCACGCGCCGCGCTGTTTTGCAGCAGCAATGCCTGCGCGATGATGAGCCTGCGCTACCTGCCGCTGGCCGAGTTCACCGCCGTCGTCGCGATGACGCCGCTGGCGATGACCCTGGTGGCGGCGCTCTGGCTCAAGCAGCCGGTCAGCCCGCTGCGCTGGGTGCTGGTGGCCATGGGCTTTCTGGGCACGGTGGTCATCATCCGCCCGGGCGGGGCCAATTTCAGCGGTGGCGCGCTGGTCTGGCCGCTGCTGCAGCTGGCGGCCAACACCGCCTACCAGATCGTCAGCAGCCAGATGGCCGGCAAGGAGCGGCCAGTGACCACGCAGATCTACACCAGCCTGCTGGCGCTGGTGCTGACCAGTGCCAGCCTGCCCTGGTTCTGGCAAATGCCCAGCACCATGGCCCTGTGGCTGGCGGCGCTGGCGATGGGCGTGGGCAGCACCATTGGCCACCTGATGCTGCTCAAGGCCTATGAGCATGCCAAGCCCGCCACGATCTCGCCGTTTCTCTACAGCCAGATCCCCTTTGCCGTGTTCTCGGGCTGGCTGCTCTATGGCCATATCCCCGACCACTGGGCCGTGCTCGGCATGATCTCGATTGCGGTGGGTGGTGCGCTGAGCGCCTGGCTGACGGTGCGCGAATCGCGCTGACCGGGCCGCTCGCAGACAGACGAAAAAAAGCGCCACCGGCACAAGTCCGGTGGCGCCCTGGGTGTGTTGGTTCGACCGGCGCGTCAGTAGGCGGCCGCCTGGCCATCCTTGCGCGGATCGGAGCCGGCCACATAGTGCCCGCCTTCACGCAAAATCAGCTGCGCACCGCCGAACGCAAACACGCCATGGCCTTCCTCAATGGTCACCTCATGGCCCAGCGCGCGCAATGCGGCAATCACCTGCGGGTCAAAACCCAGCTCGACGGAGACCTGGTTGCCACCCGTCACGCGCCAGCGCGGCGCGTCTGCAGCGGCTTGCGGGTTCTGGCCATAGCGCAGCACGCGCACGGCCATCTGCAGATGGCCCTGGCTTTGCATCGGGCCGCCCATCACGCCAAAGGCCATCTGCGGTGTGCCATCGGCATGCATCGCAAACGCGGGGATGATGGTGTGCGAAGGGCGCTTGCCCGGCGCCACCTGGTTGGCGTGGCCCGCCTCGGTGGTGAAGCCGGCGCCCCGGTTCTGCAGACTGATGCCGGTGCCCGGCACGACCACGCCCGAGCCAAAACCCATGTAGTTGGACTGGATGAAGGACACCATCATGCCGCTCTCGTCGCAGGCCGCCAGGTAGACCGTGCCGCCCGGCTTGGGCGCGCCGTAGCGGGCAACCTGGGCCTTGCTGCGGTCGATCAGCTGGGCACGCTCGGCCAGGTAGGAGGGGTTCAGCAGGTCTTGCTGGGGGTGGACGCGCATGTGGTCGATATCGGCGTTGTACTGGGCCAGGTCGGCCAGCGCCAGCTTCATCGCCTCAATCTGCAGGTGCACGGCCTCGGCACTGTCGAGCGGCTGGTCGCCAATGCCGATGGCATCGAGCAGACCCAGCGCGATCAGCGCGGCAATGCCCTGGCCATTGGGCGGAATCTCATGCACCACCGACGCGCCAAAAGGCTGGGCCACCGTGCCCACCCAGTCGCAGCGGTGGGCGGCCAGGTCCTCGGCCGTCATCACGCCGCCGTTGGCCTGGCTGTGGGCTGCCATCTTTTGCGCCAGTGCGCCCCGGTAAAAGGATTCGCCCAGGGTCTCGGCAATCTCTTCCAGGGTGCGGGCATGCGCCTCGCTTTGGAACCAGCTGCCCGCCTGCGGCGCCTGGCCCTCGGGGGCAAAGCATTCCTTGAAGCCGGGCTGGTCGCCCAGCTTGGCCAGGCCCAGCGCCCAGAGCTTGGCAATCGTCGGCGATACCGCAAAGCCATGGCGCGCATAGTCGATCGCCGGTTGCGCCACCTGCGCAAAAGGCAGCTTGCCAAAGCGCTTGGAGAGCTCCACCCAGCCCGAGACCGCACCGGGCACGGTGACCGCATTCCAGCCTTTTTCCGGGATGCCGCCGAGCTTGTCGAAGTACTCCGGCGTCCAGCCGGCCGGGGCGCGGCCCGAGGCGTTCAGACCATGCAACTCCTGGCCGTCCCAAACAATCGCGAAGGCATCGCTGCCAATGCCGCAGCCGGTGGGCTCCACCACCGTCAAGGTCATCGCCGCGGCCAGCGCCGCATCCACCGCATTGCCGCCCGCTTGCAGCATGCGCAGGCCCGCCTGCGCGGCCAGTGGTTGCGAGGTGCTCACCACATTGCGGCCCAGTACCGGCGAGCGCTGCGAGGCATAGGGCTGGGCCCAGTCTTTCACGGTAGTCATGTCTTGTCTTTCTGAATGCAATCGAGAGGGCAGCCGGGGCGGCAACGACCGCCCCGGTCTGGTGGTGGCAACGCTTATTCGAGCGTGATGTGGTTGTCCTGGATCACCTTGGCCCAGCGGGCGCTGTCGGCCTTCACCAGGTCCGCAAACTGCGCCGGCGTGCCGGGCTTGGCCACATCGGCGCCCAGCTTGGCCAGGCTGGCCACCACCTCGGGATTTTGCACGGCCTTGTTGAAGGCGGCATTGATCCTGGCGGTCAGCTCGGGCTTGAGGCCCGCAGGCGCGTAGACACCAAACCAGGTCACCGATGCGTAGCCGGGCAGGCCAGATTCGGCCACCGTGGGCAGCTGGGGCGCCAACTGGGTGCGCTCGGCGCTGGTCACCGCCAGCGCTCGCAGGCGGCCGCTGGCCACATGGGGCATGCCGGTGGGGATGGAATCAAACAGCATATGCACCTGGCCGGTGGCCAGATCACTGATCGACTGGGCCGTGCCCTTGTAGGGCACATGGGTCAAGGTGATGCCCGCCTGGGCCGCAAAGGCCGCGGTGTTCAGGTGCACGATGGTGCCATTGCCGCTGGTGGCGTAGTTCAGCTTGCCGGGGTTGGCCTTGGCATAGCTGATCAGCTCCTGCACGGTCTTGACCGGCAGCGCGTTCGTGACCAGCAGCACGCTGGCGGCATCGGCCACATGGGCGATCGGCGTGAAGTCCTTGTCCGCACGGTAGGCCAGCTTGGGCATCAGATGCGGCGAGATCGCGTGGGTGCTGCTGGTGGTGAACAGCAGGGTATAGCCATCGGCCCCGGCCTTCGCGGCCTCGGCGGTGCCGATGGTGCCGCCCGCGCCCGGGCGGTTGTCGATCACCAGCGACTGGCCCAGCTCCTGCGACACCTTTTGCGCCACGACGCGGGCCACCAGGTCGGTCGCGCCGCTGGGCGGGAAGGGCACGATGACACGGATCGCGCGCTCAGGCCATTGGCCGCCCTGCGCAGCAGCAAACGGGGACAGCATGGCCAGCGCCGTGCCAGCCACCAGGCCGGCGAGCAACGGCCGGCGGCCTGGCATGCGAGAAAGAAGAGAAGGGGTAGTTGGCATGGTGGTGAGCGAGTTGCATAACATCTGCGAAGCACTCTGCGCTTGTGGCGCGGGCCAGAACAAACCGGTTCTTGTGCGCCCACAGCGGGTGTGCCATGCGCGCGGGGGCAAAGGCGCCTGCGTGAAGCCTTGCATATTAAAAGCCTGTGACAGCAGGCGCCACCACCGATTTGGCAAGGTAGGTTTGCCGATACGGCAATGGGTTTATGCTTATGCGATTCTTTTGCGCAATACCACCATGCCCCACCGCCCTCCCACGCATCTGCAGGACACCGCGCTGCGCTACTTCCATGAGGTGGTGCAGTGCGGCTCGGTCAGCGCCGCATCGCAGCGCCTGCATGTGGCCAGCTCGGCCGTCAGCCGCCAGATCAGCGGGCTGGAGGCCCAGCTGGGCACGGCACTGTTCGAGCGCCATGCGCGGGGCATGCAGCCCACGGCGGCCGGGCAGATTCTGGCCGAGCTGGCGCGCCGCATCAGCCTCGATGCAGAGCAGGCCATCGATGCCATCCATGCGCTCGACAGCCTGCGCGCCGGCCTGGTGCGCATCGCCACCTCCGATGCCTTTGCCAATGAGCTGCTGCCCCAGGCCTGCGTGGCCTTCCAGCGCCAGCACCCGGGCCTGCGCTTTGAGGTGAGCATGGTGCCGACCTTGCAGGTCTCGGCCAAGCTGCTGGCCGGAGAGGCCGATATTGGCCTGCGTTTCAGCATGTCCCCGCTCAAGAACATTGCCGTGGTGCACCGCCAAAGCGCACCGGTGCTGGCCGTGTTGCCGCCCGGGCATGTGCTGGCGCGCCAGGCATCGCTCACGTTGGCCGAGCTGGCCCGGTATCCGCTGGCCCTACCGCCAGCCGAGACGGCGATCCGCCAGATGATCGACCTGGCCTGCAGCCGCCAGGGGCTGCAGCTGGACCCGGTGCTGACCACCAACCATGCCAAGACCTTGCTCCATTTTGTGGTGCATGGCGGCGGCGTCACCGTCTCCAGCGAAGTGGGGGTGCGCCATATGCTGGCAGCGGGCAGCCTGGTCGCGCGCCCCCTGACCGATGCCGGCCTGGACCTGCGCGATATCGAGGTGCAAACCCTGGCGGGCCGCCAGTTGCCTGCCGCGGCCCAGGCCTTTTTGGCGCTGCTGGTGCAGGAGCTGCAGGCGATGCCGGGCCCGTGCTGAGCGCTCTCTTACAGACCCAGCTGCTTGCGGAACGCCTGCGCCTGGCTGAAGTGCCCATTGCCGATGAACGGCACTGGCGGGCGCAGCGCTGACAGCGGCGAGGGGTGGTTGCTGGTCAGCACCAGATGGCCCCGGTCCTGTGGGATCAGCGCACGCTTGCTTTGCGCATGGCTGCCCCAGAGCATGAAGACCACCGGCTTGTCCCCCTCGGCCACCTGGCGGATGATCGCATCGGTGAGCAGCTCCCAGCCCTTGCCGCTGTGGCTGGCGGCCTGGCCCTCTTCCACCGTCAGGCAGGTGTTGAGCAGCAATACGCCATGCGTGGCCCATTTGACCAGGCTGCCACCTGGATCGGGGAAAGGCGGGAACGGCACGCCCAGGTCGCGCTGCATCTCCTTGAAGATGTTCTGCAGCGACGGGGGCAGGCGCACCCCCGGGGCGACGGAAAAAGCCAGGCCCTCGGCCTGCCCGCGCCCGTGGTAGGGGTCTTGCCCGAGGATGACCACGCGCACGCTCTCGGGCGGGGTCAGGCGCAAGGCGCGCAAAGGCTCGGGCGGGAAGATCACCGCCCCGGCGTCCAGGCGCTGCTGCAGGTACTGCGACAGCTGCTGGCCCTTGGGGCTGTCAAAGAATTGGTCCACCGTGGCTTGCCAGCCGGCAGCCACCTGGTGGTCATGGAGCGCTTCAGATGTCAGTTGCATGCCCGCATTGTGCACGCTGCGCGGCGCCGCTGGGCTATCGCCCTTTGCACTCGGCTTGCAGCGTAGACAGCGCTGCCGGGTTGAGCAGCGCCACCAGCCCACAGGCGAGGGCGCCCTGCCAGTGCACATAGTCATGCCCCGTGCTGTGCTCCCGCTGGGTCACCGGGTAGCCTTGGGTCCGCAGCACATCGCCCAGTTCACGGCTGGTCTCCAGAATGCCTACCTGCCCACCGCGTGCGCTTTCATAGCGGCCCGCATCCAGGTAAAAGCGAACGTTCTGGCGGGGCGCTGCCGCCCACCAGCGCGCCATCGCATTGGGCGCTTCGGCCTCCGGCGCCCACCAGTAGGAACCGGACAGGCTCAGCACATTGCCAAAGCGTTCCGGATGGCGCAGCGCCATATAGCTCGAAGCCAGGCCGCCATAGCTGGAGCCGGCAATCACCGTGCGTGCGGCGGGCACATCCAGCCTCTGCGTGGCCAACCAGGGCATCAGCTGCAGGCCCATGAAATCGGCAAATGCCGGGTTGGGCGGCAGCTCGGTATTGCGCAGCTCGCTGCTGGCATTGGCCACCAGCACCACGGCCGTGGCCGGGATCAAGCCCTGCGCCTGCAGCCGCTCCACGATCTGCGGCGTGGGCACCTGGCGCAGATAGGCATGGGCATCGAACAGCACCAGCAAGGCGCGCTGGTCCTGCGGGGTCTGGGCCCAGCCCGCAGGGCGGTAGATCCAGACATCGCGGCCATGGCCCAGGGCCGCCGAATGCAGCCAGTGGCGCTGCAGATCGCCCGGCAACGGCCCGTTGGCCGGCTGCGACCAGGGCTGCGCGGGCGCATCGGGCAGCTGCAGCACCGAGCGGCCCTGGTATGGGTCCACCGCTGCAGCGCCATCTTCCGACGCGGCCCAGCTGCGCGGGTTCAACGGGTCGCGCTGCAAGGTCGCCAGAATGCTGCGGCGCTGCTCGGTCGCCGTGCCGTCGATGCCGGGGACATCGGGCGCCATGCCATAGCTCAGGCGCGCATCGCTGGGCATCACAAAGCTGCTCCACCACACATCCGAGCGGCCCAGGCGCTGCAGCGATTCATGGCTGCCCGAGGGGCTGCCAAACAGGCGCACGCTGTGCTGCGCGCCGCGCCACAGAAAAGTCACCAGCCGCTCCTGGCCGCTCGAGGGCTCCACCAACGGCGTTCCGCGCTGGGCCATCTCCTGCCAGAAAGCATCAGTGGTGCCGCCACGTTCCAGATCGTGCGCCAAGGCCTGCAGGCGCGGGCTTTGCAGCGGCTTGTTGGGCAAGGCCACCGGTGGGCCGGCACGTGGGGCCCAGGCGCGTTGGATCTCTAGGCGGTAGTGGCCTGCGGCCGCCTGCGCAGGCAGCTGGCCGGCCTCTGCGCTGCTGCTGGCATAGGCCACCGCCGGCTGCGCATTCCAGTGCAACAGCAACTGCTCGCCCGCCTGGGCCTGCCAGGTGATGCCCTCGCCCACGCCATCACTGCGCAGCAGGCGGCGCAGATGCCGGCCTGCCGCATCTTGCAGATCCAGCTGCACACCACGGCCATCGACCTCCGCGCGCACCACGCTGCCGGCGGGCACCTGCAGCGCGTCGAGCTGCCAGCGCTGCTCTGCGCCAGGGGCCAACTGGCCTTGCACCGTTTGCCCAATGCGCAGCAACTGCGCGGGCGCTGGGCGCTCGGGTGCGCTGGCGCAGCCGCCCAGCACGGTCAGCCCCAGCGCTGCACTCGCAGCGAGCCCGCGCAGACGCGGTGGTGGCAGGACAAAGGCGCTGGGCGCTTGGGGGGCATGGCGATCATGGATACTCATGGACAACAACGGCAAACAGGCCGGCGACCCTTGCTGGGCGTGGGCCGCTAGCCGGGGAAGAAGGGAAAGAGGCGAAGAAAAAACCCACTTCTAAAATATAGAAATGGGAATTATTCGCAATTGATACTAGCACAGCGCCTGCGCTGCCAGACCCACCAACTTGCTTGACCAGCCATGCCCTACCAACGATACCCATGGACCCCGGCCCTCGCCGCGGCCTGTTTGCTGTGCAGCCTGGCCGCCGGCGCGCAGACCGCCAGCAGCGGAACCAGCACCACCGAGCGCGAGATTCAATCGCTGTTCAAGGCCTTGCAGCAGTCGGGCTGTGAATTTGCCCGCCATGGCCAGTGGTACAGCGCCAGCGAGGCCAGCGCGCATTTGCAGCGCAAGTACAGCTACCTGCAAAAAAGAGATTTGGCGCCCACGGCCGAGGCCTTTATTGCGCGCGCGGCCAGCCAAAGCAGCATGTCGGGCAAGCCCTATCTGGTGCGTTGCCCGGGCCAGCCGGAAGTGCGCAGCCAGCAATGGTTTGAGGCCCAGCTGGCCCAGGCACGCACGGCGCAGTAGCGGCATTGCGCCGCTACTCGTTTTTTCTTAGCTGCTTTGCTTAAGCGAACAGCTTGGCCAGTGCTTCGCCCGGTTCATCGGCGCGCATAAAGGCCTCGCCCACCAGGAAGGCGTGGATGCCGGCATCGCGCAAGGTCTTGACATCGTCCGGGCTGGCAATGCCCGACTCGGTCACCAGCAGGCGGTCGGCAGGCACCTGCTTTTGCAGATCCAAGGTGGTCTGGATGCTGACTTCAAACGTGCGCAGATCGCGGTTGTTGATGCCGATCAGCGGCGTCTTGAGCTTGAGCGCACGCGCCAGCTCGGCGCCGTCATGCACCTCGACGAGCACGGCCATGTCCAGGCTGCGTGCAATCTGTTCCATCTCGGCCATCTGGGCGTCGTCCAGGCAGGCGGCGATCAGCAGCACGCAGTCGGCGCCCATCGCGCGCGATTCATAGATCTGGTAGGGATCGACCATGAAATCCTTGCGCAGCACCGGCAGCAAGGTGCTGGCGCGGGCCTGCTTCAGAAAATCCGGCTCGCCCTGGAAGAACTGGCGGTCCGTCAGCACCGACAGGCAGGCGGCGCTGGTCTTGCCGTCGCCCACCATGTAGCTCTGGGCAATGTCGGCGGGGTCAAAATCGGCACGGATCACGCCCTTGCTGGGACTGGCCTTTTTCACCTCGGCGATCACCGCGGCCTGGCCTTGGGCGATCTTGGCGCGCAGCGCGCCGACAAAGTCACGGGTCAGCACACGGCTTTCGGCGTCGCGGCGCATCACCTCGAAGGGGCTGCGCTTCTTGGCCTCGGCCACTTCGATGCGCTTGGCCTCACAGATTTTTTTCAGAATATCGGACATGTGTTTTCCTTGGTTGGGAGGCCGGCTCAGGCGGCAAGCCGGCGCGTCAGGGCCACCAGGTCCTGCAGCTTTTGCAAGGCCGCGCCGCTGTCGATCGCAGCGCGGGCGCGCTGCAGGCCGTCTTCGATCGAACTGGCCACATTGGCCGCATAGAGTGCCGCACCGGCGTTGAGGCAGACGATATCGCGTGCGGGGCCTTGCTCGCCTTGCAGGATGCCCATCAGCATCGCCTTGGACTGTTCGGCATTGTCGACGCGGAACGCGCGCGTGCCCACCATTTGGATACCGAAGTCTTCCGGATGGATCTGGTACTCGCGCACCACGCCGTCCTTGAGCTCGCCCACCAGGGTGCTGGCGCCCAGGCTGATCTCGTCGAGGCCATCACGGCCATAGACGACGATCGCATGCTCGGCGCCCAGGCGCTGCAGTGCGCGCACCTGGATACCGACCAGGTCTTCGTGGAAGACGCCCATCAGGATATTGGGCGCGCTGGCCGGATTGGTCAGGGGCCCGAGGATATTGAAGATGGTGCGCACGCCCAGTTCCTTGCGGACCGGGGCCACGTTCTTCATCGCCGGGTGGTGGTTGGGCGCAAACATGAAGCCGATGCCCACCTCGGCAATGCTCTGGGCGATCTGCTCGGGGCTCAGCTGGATGTTGACACCCAGTGCTTCCATCGCATCGGCACTGCCCGATTTGCTGGAGACGCTGCGCCCGCCATGCTTGCTGACCTTGCCACCGGCAGCGGCAATGACAAACACGGAGCAGGTCGAGATGTTGAAGGTGTTGGCACCATCGCCACCGGTGCCGACGATATCGACCAGGTGCTGGCGATCGGCCACATGGACCTTGTTGGAGAACTCGCGCATCACCTGGGCGGCAGCGCTGATCTCGCCAATGGTTTCCTTCTTGACGCGCAGGCCGGTCAGAATGGCGGCAGTCATCACCGGGGAGAGCTCGCCCTGCATGATCATGCGCATCAGGTGCAGCATCTCGTCGTGGAAGATTTCGCGGTGCTCGATGGTGCGCTGCAGCGCTTCTTGGGGAGTAATCGACATGGAGTTTCTCGCTGTATCAGGGGTCAGGCGCCGGGCTTGTCGGTCAGCGCCAGCTTGAGGCCAAAGCCAATGAACATGGCGCCGGCCGCGCGGTCGAGCCAATGCAGCCGTTGGCGCAGCCAGCCGGCGCGCCGGGCCATTCCGGCACCCATCCCCACCCAGAGCATATTGACGGGGATGGCGTTCAGGTTGAAGAGCAGGCCCAGCGCGGCAAAGGCCAGGCTCTTGTGGGCATAGTCGGCAGCGATGAACTGCGGAATAAAGGCCAGAAAAAAGATCGCAACCTTGGGGTTGAGCACGTTGGTCCAGAAGCCGCCCCAGAAGATGCGCGCCAGAGGGGTGCCCGGCTCTGCCAGAGCCGGTGCGTTACCGGCAGGCGACAGCGGCTTGCTGTTGTTTTTGCTGCGCAGCATCTGCAGGCCCATCCACAGCAGGTAGGCCGCGCCCAGCCACTTGAGCACGCCAAAGGCGGTGGCCGAGGCGGCCAGCAATGCGCCAACACCCAGCGCAGCAGCCGTCACATGCACCATGCAGCCAGCGGTGATACCGGCGCTGGACACCAGGCCGGCACGCCAGCCCTGGCGCGCTGCATGGCTGAGCATGTAGAACACGTCCGGGCCCGGGGTGAGGTTGAGCAGCCAGCCAGCTGCGATGAACATCAGCAACTGGTGCGGCTCGGCCATCAGCGCTGCTCCAGAAAGTTCTTCAGCATCGCATGGCCATGCTCGGTGAGGATGCTCTCGGGATGGAACTGCACGCCCTGGATCGGCAGGCTCTTGTGGCGCACGCCCTGGATTTCGCCATCTTCACTGGTGGCGGTCACTTCCAGGCAATCGGGGCAGCTGCTGCGCTCGATCACCAGCGAGTGGTAGCGGTTGACGGTGAATTGCGCCGGCAGACCGGCAAACACGCCTTCTTGCTTGGTCGTGATCACGCTGGTCTTGCCATGCATTTGCTGCACGGCACGCACCACCTTGCCGCCAAAGGCCGCGCCAATGGCCTGGTGGCCCAGGCATACGCCCAAAATAGGCAGCTTGCCGGCAAAGTGCTGGATTGCCGCGATGGAGATACCGGCTTCGGCCGGCGAGCAGGGACCGGGCGAGATGACCAGCCAATCGGGCTGGTGGGCAGCGATGGCCTCGAGCGAGGTTTCGTCATTGCGCACCACCACGACCTCGACCCCCAACTCACCGAAGTACTGCACGATGTTGTAGGTGAAGCTGTCGTAGTTATCGACCATCAACAGTTTTTTCATCGTCACTCCCGGGGTTTGCCACCCGCTTGCAAGCGGGCCAGTTCGCGGTGTTCGTAGGCGATGTAGGCTTCCATCATCGCGCGGTAGATGGCCTCGATCACATCGGGTTGGCCGCCTTCGAGCGCCGCGCGTTCGCGCACGCGGCTGACGATGGTCTCGATGCGCTCTTCATCACGCACCAGCGCGGGGTTGTTCTTGACCTTGGCAGCCTGGGTCATGTAGCCACCGCGCTCCACCAGCAGGGGCACCAGGATGTCGTCGAGCGCATTCACATTGCGGCGCACGTCGGCCATGGTGTTGCAGTCTTCTACTTTGTCGATAGCGCGGGTCATTCCAGTCCTTCCTCAACGAGTTCGGCCGCGCGCAGCAGTGCGCGGGCCTTGTGTTCGGTCTCTTTCCATTCCAGCTCGGGCACCGAGTCGGCGACCACGCCGGCCGCCGCCTGCACATAGAGCATGCCGTCCTTGATAACGCCAGTGCGGATCGCAATGGCCAGGTCCATGTCGCCGGCAAAGCTCAGGTAGCCGCAGGCACCACCATAGATACCGCGCTTGACCGGCTCGAGCTGGTCGATGACTTCCATCGCATGCACCTTGGGCGCACCCGACAGGGTGCCGGCCGGAAACGTGGCCTTGAGCACGTCCATGCTGGTCATGCCGTCCTTCAAAATGCCCTCGACATTGCTGACGATGTGCATCACATGGCTGTAGCGCTCCACCGCGAAGGCCTCGGTCACCTTGACCGAGCCGGTCTTGGCAATGCGGCCGATGTCATTGCGCGCCAGGTCGATCAGCATCACGTGCTCGGCGCGCTCCTTGGGGTCGTTCACCAGCTCCTGCTCGGTGGCCTTGTCCTTTTCCGGCGTTGCAGCGCGCGGCCGCGTGCCGGCCAGCGGGCGGATGGTGATCTTCTGCCCTTCCTCGACCTGCTCCTGGCGCACCAGAATCTCGGGGCTGGCACCTACCACCTGGAAATCACCAAAGTGGTAGTAGTACATATAGGGGCTGGGGTTGAGCGAGCGCAGCGCGCGGTACAGCGACAGCGGGTTCTCGGTGTAGCGCTTCTGGATGCGCTGGCCCACCTGCACCTGCATGAAGTCGCCGGCGGCAATCATCTCCTTGGCCTCCAGCACAGCCTGGAGGTAATCGGCCTTGGCAAAGCTGCGCTCGGACGGGTAGCTGTCACCGGCCTTGATTTGCGGCACGCTGACCGAGTAGCGCAGCTGCTCCTTGAGCTGGCGCACGCGCTTCTTGGCCTTGGAATAGGCCTCGGCCTCGGCCGGGTTGGCGTAGACGATCAGGTAGAGCTTGCCCGAGAGGTTGTCGATGACGGCGACCTCTTCGCACTGCAGCAGCAGGATGTCGGGCGTGCCCAAGGTGTCGGGCGGGCAGCTGTTCTCGAGCTTTTTCTCGATGTAGCGCACCGCGTCATACCCGAAATACCCCGCCAGACCACCGCAAAAGCGCGGCAGACCGGGCGACAGCGCGACCTTGAAGCGCTTTTGGTAGTCGGCAATAAAATCCAGCGGATTGCCTGCATGGGTCTCGACCACCTGGCCATCGGTCACCACCTCGGTGCGGGCATCGGCACCAAAGCCGCTGGCGCGCAAGAGGCTGCGGGCAGGCAGGCCGATAAAGCTGTAACGGCCAAAACGCTCGCCTCCGACCACGGATTCGAGCAGAAAGCTGTGCTTGCCATCGTCATGCGTGTGGCAGAGCTTGAGGTACAGGGAGAGAGGGGTTTCCAGATCCGCAAACGCTTCTGCGACGAGAGGAATGCGGTTGTAGCCTTGGTTGGCCAGACTTTTGAATTCGAGTTCGGTGATCACGAAGAACCATCCCCAGCTTGAGCAGCGCACGCTGGATGTGTGCGTATCGTGCGCTGCAGTTCATCTTTGGTGGGCTGGCCTTGCAACCAGCCCTCGGGCGCACGCTGGGGCGTGTTACCCAGCGGCAATCAAACAGGCATAGATACAGGCTTACGCCAGGGCCAAGCTCCCCGGTCGGAACGACCTGTAATGACTGCGTGATGGATGAACATGGCGCCTAGTGTAGCAAACGAAACCACAAACGACGGTGTAAAAACCAGAAAACCGGGGATTTCAGCGTAGCAAGCCCGCCGCCGTCCCCTGCCCGGTCTGCAGACTGCCCCGCTGCAGCCGCTGGTGCTGGCAGCGCCTGGGCTGCAAAGCGCCCACCAAGGTATCGACGACCTGCTGCGCCTTGGCCGAGTTGTCGCCCGAGAAGTTGCAGACGTAGACATCGAGCGTGACATGGCCCAGCTCCGGCCAGGTGTGGATCGCCACATGCGACTCGGCCAGCAAAACCACGCCGGTCACACCACCGGGCTGGCCGTTGTGGCCGGGAAACGGCACCCAGCTGTCATGCATGCGCGTCAGCCCCGCATCGGCCACCGCCTGGTTGCACAGCGCAGCGAGCGCCTGCGCATCGACCAGCCAGGCCGCTGGGCACTGGCAGTCATACAGGTCGGCAGTCAGGTGCAGTCCGTCCACAGAAAACAGCCTCAGGCCTGCAGCTCGCTGAGCGCATCGACATAGCCGGCCGCTGCCACCTGGCGGATCGGCTGGCCGTGGTTGTAGCCATAGCTGACCAGCACCACCGGGCAGCCGGCGTTGTGCGCTGCCTCGGCATCGTTGCAGCTGTCACCCACCATCAAGGTCTGGGCCGGCTTGCTGCCCAGCGCCTCGCAGGTCTTGAGCAGCGGCAGCGGATCGGGCTTCTTGCGCTCGAACGAGTCACCGCCAAACACATGGTCAAAATAGTCGCGCAGCCCCTTGGCGCGCAGCAGCGGCTCGGCAAACGACAGCGGCTTGTTGGTCAGGCAGGCCATCTTCAGCCCCTTGGAGCGCCATTGCGCCAGCCCCTTCTCCACCCCGTCATACACGCGGGAGAAACGGCCATTGATCGCCAGGTAGTGGTGCTGGTAGCGCTCCCAGGCCTGGGCATAACGGTTGTCGATCTCGGTGGCCGGCACTGGCTGGCCGCTCGCTTGGTGCACCTGGGCCAGCACATGGGTCAGCACCGCGCGCAGCAGATGCTCCGACCCCTTGCCCACCATCGGCTCAATGGTCTGCACATCGATCGCCGGCAGCTGCAGATCCGCCAGCATGCGGTTGAGCGCCTCGGCAAAGTCCCCCATGGTGTCGACCATGGTGCCGTCCAGGTCGACAATGACGGCTTCGCAGCGCTGCTGGAGCAACGGAATAGAGATGGCAATCATGAAATAAAGTTCACAAATCCAAAGGAATTGATGTTATCCCTCAAGAAATAGGGTTGCAAAATCGAAGCCTTCTCTCGAGAACCTGAGGGGAGCCCCAATGGAACCTATCACCTGGCGCTGGCTCGAGATCTTTCCTAGGCCTGTAGATTTTTGAGCAAAGCTTCATGAGCCAAGCAAATTGTCTAGGAATCTAGCATTCAACCAGACTGATCGGAACCTGCTTGAGTTAGCACCAAGTTCACTGGCAACTTGTCATCCGCCAAAAGCCGCGCATAGCGCTTTTCCCACTCAGGGTTGCGATGCCCAATTAGTCGAACAGACTCTCGATAGAGCTGATCAACTAAATATATAGAGGCGCCCACTTCCCCAGCACAGCGCAAGATGAGATCACAGGAGACCTCAACGAACAAAGCGGAAAGTATGTCGTTTGCTTCTTTGGTACTTGCTGAAAAGTGACCATTTCGCAGCGACACAACAACATCCCGAGTAGACACAATCGGGCCGTAAGGTACATTCAAGTGTGTGGAAATCATGTAAGCGCCGGACATGCTAATTCCAATGTTGTGTAGGCGAGTGTCGCACCTTAGCAGTCTTGAGCAGCTAAGTTCCTTCATCTCAGGACTCACATGACCTTTTTCTTAAGTTCCGAGGAGAAAGGCCACGTACAAAGCTTAGAAGCCCAAGTTACCGATTTCTACCGATCTTAGCTTAACAGGCCTGCGTAGATGTTCGATCGCTGGCCACGGCCCCCAGCGCGTCGTTGAGCGCAGTGTTTTGCAGAGCAAGCTCAACATACATTCGCTTGAGACGTTCGTTCTCCAGCTTCAGATCCCGGATCTGAGGAAGGTGTTCTCGGTCGACTTGAGCGTATCGCGCTCGCCACCGATAGAAAGTGGTCTCACTGATGGAGTGTCGTTTGCAGACCTCCGATACCTTTCCACCCACTTCTACCTCTCGTAGGACGGCTAAAACGCCTGCCTCCTTCATTGTTCCTGCACTCACGACGCAACCCTTACTTGAACGCATCATTGCAGCTGGCATTTGCTCCCAGCTGTGACTCACACAAAATTAGCCTCTCTCCGCCAAGAGCAGAGAAGTCAATAGCACTAAATTGTTGCATATAAGTAGGCAACTTATAAAGAGTCGGCTTTTAAGGAGTCGACCTCTGACGAGGAGAATTAGAGACTCCTCGGATGCCGATTCCTAAGAAAGACAAGCCCAGACTGAAGATCTCTGGAAAGCAGTTACTTGCGAGCAACGTGCTGCGCCTTCGCCGCATGAAGCGTTGGACTCAAGAGGAGCTAAGCTATGAAGCTGGCTTGCACAGGACCATGGTGGGACAGATAGAGCGAGAACGCAGGAATGTCACCCTGGCTACGATGGAGTCCCTAGCCGCCGCATTAGAGGTGGACATAGGTGAACTGTTGGCCAAAGACGGAGGATGGTCTTCCCAGGGTCTTGCAATGCCGTCAACTGCGGCTGTTGAGGAGTGAAGCCCAGGGGAACTGAGACAGAATCTGTCGAGGCTCTTGAGTCAGTCTTGGCAGTCTGGCTGAGTGTCCGTTTTCGACACCCTAGGAACATCAAGATAGGCTGTTCGGCCAACTTCTTGCCAAGGCATCCACGCTCTCAGCCGATGTCAAGCAGTGACACCCGTGACCATGCGCCAAAGCACCTTTTCTACTTCTAATGCACCTTCGTCACTATCAAGAAGCTCTATAGGCTTCACATTGTTCAGGGCAGGACACTGTTGATCTATCCATTCAGATAGCCACTGCTGTGCGTCAATATTGTTCGGCTCTCCAAACTGGAGCACAATTTTTTCTGCAAGATGCATGAGCTTCTCGTAGCGGCTTGCCCTGACCGTCCCTGTCTGAAACCTAGTCATTGTGAGTGCTCCTTAATTAGTAGACCAGTTCGCCGCTAAACGAATGGCCAAGGATTTCGCAGAAGCCAGTGACAAGGATACCGCCAAGCATCAATTGCGGTTCGAGCGGTTCCAGAGATCATTTGCAGACAAGTCTAACGAACATCGGCAGGCTCCTGGTGTTATGCAAAGGCTGGTTGGCAGGAGGACGGCTATGACTCACATTGAAGTGGTGCTTTCGGCCAGTAGAGAACAGCCGCAAGGCACCTCAGATAGACGGCTTCAGGCTGATCTGCGACATTCGGCCGGCAAGGGCGAATGGCGGCGGCCGCGCCAAGCGGTCATTAAACCCGTTGCGCGCTGGCCGGCCGGTCTACATTGGAACCGGCCGTAACGTCCACGGTGAGCAGAGTGACGGCAGCGGTCTTCATTTCTGCCCACAGTTCGAGACGCCAGCATGCGTCTGGGATCAGACGGCAGCGAGATTGTGGACGTCTTCGGCCGGGAACAGTCCAAGGCCCGCGATGGCGGCATGCGCCGCCGCCGGATCGTCCGCGAAGAAAACCACAGCCAGATCTTTTCCGGCGCGTGAGCAGCACACATACAGCAGACGCCGTGTGCGGTCGAAAGTTGTCTCGTTGCCCTCACGCAGGTTGATCCGGTCCGTATCGGACGGCGGCGTGATGCCAAAGAGCTTTCCGTATGAGAACTGGTTGTGGCGGCCTTCCTCGTCATCGAGAACTGTCAGGACGCGGCTGAATTCGGCCCCCTTGACCCCCTGATGCGTCTCGAAGGGCGACTGCTCCTCGATGTAAGTACGGTAGCCCCAGAGCTCCTTCATCGGAGTGTGAAGCAGCTTTTGCAAAGCCGCTGCATCGCCAGTGTCCGTAGGTGGAGCGGATGGGTTGTATTCGGCCATAGCAGTTAGAAGGCGATCATCCAGCCTGAACATCCTGCCATCCCGAAGATGTCTCAGTGCTTCGAACGCAACGACGGTGGAGGTCGCGCCGCATGACTGGGCGAGGGCTTTCACCCGCTCGTCCAGCTCCTTGAGGAGCGCCGGCAACGCGTTCGCGCGCGCGTGCTCGCGCTGAAGCGAAGGAGCGAAGCGACGCAACAGATTCATCACCTCGAACTGATCGTCGGCCCCTTTGGCCAAGACGAGCGGCATCAGAAACTTCAGGAAGGGCTGTACCGACCAATTCGAGCCATCATCGAACCCATCCTTCAGTCCTTCAGATGTTTTGTCGTGGAAGGCCTCGTAGAGACCACCAAAGCCCAGACGGCTTGCGGCCATGCGGTGCGCGATCACCAACACCTTCACATCGGCTTCCGGCTCATCGCTGAGCCAGAGGGGATCGGCGTGTCGATCAGCCAGCCATTGACGAGCGGCAGCCAACCGCCTGCTCCTGTCATCCTTGGGAACGATGAGAAGTTTTGCTGTGCCCAGAACGGACGTTCGCTCTGCTCCAACGAGTTCAGTCTTGCCGCCTGTCTGGGTCAGACCGTCACCGCCAGCCCTGATGTTATTGATGACGTTCAGGACTGCCACAGGGCACCGGAAGTTTTCCGGCTTTTCGATGGACTTCCATCCAGCGAGAGGTTCAATCGCACCCGCGCCAGCTGTGTAAATCTTCTGCATTGGATCGCCGATGAAGCCGAGGCAGAACTTCGAACCAAGCGCTTTCGAAATTGCCTTGAGCGACTCAACCACGGCAGGAGCCGTGTCCTGGCTTTCGTCCACGAAAACGAACGGGAATTTCTGGCCGACGACCTTGGCGATGAGAGGTTGGGAACAGATCAGCTCGGTGGACAGTCTTACCACATCATCATGCCCCAAGATCCCTTTCGGGTAGTCACTACCGACGCCGTAGGTGAAACGGTCAACAGAGACGATTTTCCGCTTCTGCTCGTGGTAGCGCTCGATATCGGCCGCAGCCTGAACCCGCGTCTTGTCCTGCGTCCGGTTCGTGAAGGCAGCGATCTTCGCTTCAGTGTCGGCGATCTTCTGATCGAGGCGGCGATCTACCCAACTCGCGATGTCTGCCTGAAAAGGCTTGAGGGCGGTCCAGAGAAAGCTGTGAATGGTCGAAACGTGGAAGAGCGGATCGTTCCCGACGTCGCCCCATATCTCTCCGACAGCGACCTCGGTGTAGGTAATGCAGGCAATCTTCTTTGCTCGTTGGCGAAGGTAGGGTCCGCGTGTTATTCGCAGGTGATCGAGTGCCTTGACAATCGAAGTGGTTTTCCCCGATCCCGCGCCCGAGACCATGACGAATCCCGTCGAAGCGTCAGCGTCAAGAAGAGCCCGCAGCTCGATATCCGCCGGCGTATCCGGCTTGCCCGCACGGCTCGTCATTCGGCGGCCTCAATAGCGCTGACGGCTGCGTCAGGAGCAGGCTCCAGCTTCGCGGGAACGCTCTCGACCGTGCCGTCACCGATCACAACATGCGTCGTGAGCCAGTCAAGGCCATCCTGGATATAGGCAGGGACAACCCAGCTCGCATCGCTGCTAGCAAGAAGCCCTAGTGCGAAGTTCGTCTTCTTGAAGCTTTCGCCCTTAACCCTCTTGTGGATTTTGGCGGCAATCTCTTCGAGCGACATCGTGGACGATTTGGCCCAGCGCAGCCCGACCTCGTGATGCTCCTTCTTTTGGCACCAGACGAGATTTTCATATGCAAACGTCTCCTCAAGCGTACGACTCTTGAGTTCGAGCGTATCCTTGCCCCACGTCGCATTCACGGGGCACTGATAGGTGACCATCACATGCGCGCCGCCATCCGCCGTGGGAGCCTGAAGTCTGTCACTGGCCGGCGCAGCCAGGAGCTCATCGACCAATGACTTGCCCGGAAGCCATTGGAGCAGGGTCTGGTTCGCCGTGATTGCGCCGGGAGTGCCGGCGGGACATTTCGACCTTGGCTTGGGTTTTTTCTCACCTTCTGCGTCTTGGCTCCCATCGTCGTCATCATCATTCTCTTCTTCAGCATCTTCCGCCGCTTCGGCGGCCGCGCTGTCTCCTGCTACCGCTTCTTCTTCCTTCTTCGGCGATGCTGGATGCACGCTGTCGAGGTCGGTCACGATCAGTGTCGGCAGTCCGAGGAACTCGATCAGCTTGCGGAATCGGTAGGCAAAAGCGCCGCCCACTTCGAGGATACTCAGATAGGCTGCGCTGAGCTTTTTGGCGCCCTGCGCAATCATCAGCGGCAGGACGAGGCGCTCAACGTTTCCTTCAACCAGAATGGCCGCATCTGCGAAGAAGAGGTCGCAATGCGTCAGCTTCATGTAGCGCTGAAGGAAATCCCGGTCGGGCTCGTTCTGATCGTAAAAGACCGACAGGTTGAAAACGACTGAGCTCTGCTTAGCGCCAGTATCCGGCGAGCGTCTGAAGTAGCGGATCGGCTGGAATCCACGCTCATAGAGAATGTGCGGCGAGTGTGTGGTGATCACAAATTGCGTCGCATAGCCGTCATCACCCGAGGGTGGGATCAGGTCGGTGAGCTTGCGCACGAATGCCTGCTGGAGTTGGGCATGCATGTGCGCCTCCGGCTCCTCGATGAAAATGAGGTGGATAGGCTGTCGTTTGTCTTCCTCGCCTTCCTCGGTGGTGGACCAGGCCGAATGAAGGTCTAGGAGTTCAACGCCCATGTAGATGAGATTCTTGTACCCAAGGCCGTTATAGCAGTCAGGGAGCGCGAGTGCTTCCGCTTCGGCAGTCGCTTCTTCGAGTAGGTAGTGAACCTTCGCCTGCTGGTCGCCCATGAGACGCTCCAGCTTGAGCGCCGCGCGGATCTCAAGGGAGGGGTTTGCGAGGCCTGGGTAGCCAAGCTTTCGGAGCGACTTGAATGTGTCGCTGAACACGTCGGAAAAGTGTTTGGTGAGCTGGTCCTCGGAGAGCGCGAGGGCTCTAAGCGCGTTGTGATCGTCTTCCCGTTTTTTCTGATTGCGGGTGTAGAAGCGGCTCAGCCGTTTCGAGAGGTCTTCCGTTCTTGCCTGAGCGTTCCCGTCGCTTAGGTGGCGCTGCGCGCTAAGGAAGTCGACTTTGATCAGCGAGTTGATGACGGTATGTCCGGATCGCTCGGCATCACCGATGATCTCTTTGGGCGTATAGGCCGCGTCGGCAGTTTCCGCCTTGAGCTGCGCCTCATCCAGAATGAAGTAGCGCAGGCCATATTCGTTCTTTAGCTCTCGGGAGAGATAGTCGCGCATGTTGCGCGGCCAAGGCTGGTAGTCCTGCCCGTCTTTTTCCTTGGTCTTCGCAAACTTGGCTGCTTCGGCCGCCTTCACCCTGAAGTTCGCGAGTGTCTGCGCGGCATCCTTGGCCGCGAATTCGATGCGAAGTCCGACCAGCGATCCTTCCCAAGCGGCGCGTGGCAGCAGCTCGACCACGCGATAGAGATTGTCCGCATCTACGCTGATCCAGACATCAAGGGACATGGTCGGAAATTCGACCTTCGCGTCTGCCGCGCCTTCGGCTGGAAAGTTCTCGAAGTCGGCCCAGCAGCCCGCGCAAAAGTCGTGAACCGTGAATTTGTCCTTGCCGCCCGAAAGGAAAAGTTCAATCGCGTGAGTGGCGGAAGTCTTCCCACTGTTGTTGGCCCCGACGAAGATCGTCAGGTCATGGGAGAAATCTATGCGTGCGTCCTTCAATCTCCGGAAATTTTTGAAGGCAAGAGAATGTACATGCATGTTGTTCGTTGCTCCCCCGGGCAGTGTGTATATTGAAATGTTATACGGACTATCGCATAAGCTGGTCCTCAGCACATAGCGACGCCGGGCCTGGACGAAGAACTTCTGAGGCACAGGAACGGAAAGCGGGTCATGGTGACCGGCGTCCTGAAAGCGCCCGATCCGAAGTTCGGCGGCTGCGGTATGTCGCTGTGGCCCGGCGAGTTGCTCGTCCGGTCAATCACGCCGATCTGACTTCCGAGTCCGCTTTGGGGCGGGGGCGTGAGTTCGGTGCAAAGAGCAGCGGCCATTGACGTGCTGCAGACAGTGCCGGGCGGGCACCGACGCTGGCTGCGACCGAAACAACTCTGATACCGGCCATTCGCGCTGCGGCAGGAAGGTCAACTCAATGACCGCAGTGGAGCAGAGACTGTGAGCTGGACCAAGCGGGGCGAGTGACCGGGTACGCTGCGAAGGAGTCTTCGCCGGTCAGAACCGATACATAACATCGCCAAGCCCTTTTGTGCAGCTCGCACTCCCATGCTCGCGCCTCACAAACTAAGAAATTCAGTGCAAAATTTCAAAACAAGAAGCTAACGTTTAGCTCTCTATAAATGGCCCCAGTGGATACACAGCATCTGAGGATCCCGCCAGTCACTGCAGCTCACGGCTATTGGCGTTTTTCCACACTCAACGGGGACATAGCCATCAATTTAGCCGTTTGCGACGAAAGCCAATGGTAGCTAGTCCCGCCATTGCAGCGGAAAGCAGCATCAGCGCTAACTGGCTCAGCGACGGGACCGGTGTTGGCTGTGTCACAACCGCAGCGGGCGTTACTGTGATGTCGTAAGACTGAGCTTGTGCGGCTGCATAGTTGGCGTTTCCGTTTTGTGTGGCGGTAATCGTGCAGGTGCCTTCTGCACCAAAGGTCACCGTGCCTGCGTCAAGCGTGCACACGTCGCCTGCGGCCTTTTGCATCAGGCGCTGCTGCTTGGTCACACCGCTTGCCGTAACGATAACAGGATTTGCTGACGCGCCCCCCTCTACAAGGGGTGTGTAGCGCGCCCCCACTTGCACAGTCGAGGGCGGAAGCGGGTTGAAGCGAAGCGTCTGCATCGCTTGCTCCACAACCAAGACATGCGTCACGTCGGGCGCTGCTTGATAAGCGGCGTTGCCTGGTTGCGTTGCACGAATTGTGCAGCTTCCAATACCAGCGAATCTGATGGGGCCTGATGGCTGCTGGGCTACACAAGGCCCGGAATCGACCACAAAGCTCACGCTCAAGCCCGAAGTGGCTGTAGCTTGCGGCTGATAGGTCGTACCAAATTGATGCGGCGCTGGTGGCGCAAAGTTGATGGTTTGAGGACCAGGTGCCGCAAGGGGCGTCACAGGTGGAGAAGATGTGGACTCTGGCCCCAGGCCATTGGCGTGCTTGGCACGCACGGTGAACGTGTAGTCCGTACCAGCGGTCAACCCGCTAACGGTGCATTGTGTCGATGGCGCGACTGCGGTACAGCCTGCACTCGCTGGATTGGAAGTCACTTCATAGCCGACCGGAGGATTGCCTCGATCATCGGCAGGTGCAGTCCAGCTTACGGCGATCTGCAGTTCACCCGCAGTGCCTGTTGGCGCACCTGCTGGATCGGTGAATCGAACTAACTGGGCGACCGTAGAGGGTTCGCCAGCCACAATCAGGCGCGCCATATACAGCCCTGCAGGCAGATCGGGCAACGGCGTCGACACGAACTGTGTCGTTGAATGAGAAGTAAAACCTATCTGGTAGATGAATCCATTCTCTACACGTTGTAGCTCAAGTCTCGGTATGTCGGTACCTCCAGCGCCCTTGAACCCAGTACCTGTCAGAGTCAGCACACCCCCTCGCCGCTGCAAGAGTGGCAGAGAATCCAGCACAGCCAGATTATTGGTTGGCGGTGGAGGCTGATAGCGATCTGTGTTCGAATAAAAGGTGGTGCCGGGATTCAAGCTGTGCCCACCCGTAATCAGCACCTCGCCACTTGGCAAAAGATTCGCTGTTCCATTTTCGCGCGCTTGAGTGACTGCATCTGAGTTGGACCAAGTGCCAGTTGCAGGGTCATAAACTTCTGCCACTGCCTGGGCATTGCGTGCCCCGTCTGAGCCGCCAGCAATCAATACCTTGCGGGACGGCAGTACGGTTGCATGCGCCATTGGAGAGCCCATCGTGCCGTTGCGCGGATACATTAAAGAACCAGTGGCTGTCCAAGTGTTGGCGACCGGGTCATAGAGTTCTGCATGATTGGTCACACCAGCGGATGTGAATCCCCCCGCCAGTAGCAGGCGCCCGTCAGGCAGTAGATTCATGCTTGCATAGTGACGCGGCACCAGGGGCGGTGCGGCCAGTGACCACGTGCCTGCAACAGGATCGTAGATTTCTGCACCCAGGACTTCTCCAGCTCCTCCGAAACCCGACGCCACCAATACACGGCCGTCAGACATCAACACGGCGGCGTGGGCGTTTCTTCCCATTGCCATACTGCCAGTCATTGTCCACGTGCGAGTCCGCGGATCATATATTTCCGCCGAAGTCTCTCTTACACCACCACTGCTCACCCCACCGGCCAACAGAACTCTGCCATTGGCCAGCAGTGTCATGGAGGGCATACTGCGCGTAACACTCTGAACTCCCGCATCTGACCAGGAATTGGACTCTGGATCGTACAGACGGGCCTGCCGGCTACCGTCTGCGCGCACAAGCACTTGGCCAGTACCCAGTGTCACTGCCTCCATTACGTTGCCAGTAATGTCAATGGAGCCGATTGCGCTCCACGTATTGCCTGTGAGCCGCTCTGCTGTAGTAACGAAGCCGGTGCGGTTAACTCCTCCGAACACCGCAAAGGTGCCATCATCGAGCAACGCACCTGCATGCTGCGAACGTGCGGTTAGCATGGGGGTGCCTGATACCCAGGCGGCAGCCGCCGTATGACTAAACGCCATAGACACTGCGGTTAAACAAGCGCCTGCCGCGAACGTTGAAAACTTTTTATTCAACATTGTCTCCTCAAGTAGACCGTGACACTTGGGGATACTTGTACCCCTGCTTTTAACATTTTATACACACGTAGAAACATATATATGGCGCAAAGGTGCCAGGCCAGCTGTCTGCTGCCAGCCTCATAGCTTCCGCTCGAGCCTCGCATGCGAGCGGCAGCAACCGCTGCAGAGCCGAAGTGAGTGTTCGAGAGCCTGCTTCAGGCTGGGTGCAGTCCGCCAGCTCAACAAGTTCGACGACTGGTAGCGCCCAGAGCAGTCATTGAAGCGAGTCATCCTTATAGGTCTGCCTTACAACTTAAAGCCGCCGCTGCAAACAAACACATACCAAGGTCCGCTCTCAACAGCGATGAAGTGGCGCTGTCGACATATTGCCGTCCATCAAGAAGCAAAGATGCAGCTGCTGGATTGGCCTCAAAGAAATTCTGGGCTGAGTTGCCATATCTCTTAGATGCTGCCTTGGTTGACCCGCTTAGACAGATCCTAGGCGCGTTCGCGGCGCTCGCTATATCGATTCACCAAATAACTCGAACAGTCACGGGTGAGCAGTGTGAATTTAACCAGCTCTTCCATCACATCCACCACCCTTTCGTAATAAGGGGAAGGCTTCATCCGGCCAGCCTCATCGAACTCCGCGAATGCCTTGGCAACGGACGACTGATTAGGGATGGTGATCATGCGCATCCAGCGACCCAGCACGCGCATCTGGTTGACCGCATTGAAGGACTGCGATCCGCCAGAGACTTGCATCACGGCCAATGTCTTCCCTTGCGTCGGACGAACCGCACCCACTGACAAAGGTATCCAGTCGATCTGTGCTTTGAGAATACTGGTAATGGCACCGTGGCGTTCTGGTGAAGTCCAAACCATCCCTTCGGCCCATTGCGCCAGTTCGCGCAGCTCTTTGACCTTGGGATGGTCCTCCGGCGCACCATCGGGCAAAGGCAAACCATGCGGATCAAAAATCCGGGTCTCGGCACCCATCCTGCGCAGCAATCGCGCCGCCTCCTCGGTCAGCAGCCGGCTGTAGGAGCGCTCACGAACGGAGCCATACAGCAGCACGATGCGCGGCGCATGCGTCGCACGCTGTGCGGGCAATAGGCCGTCCAGCAGGGGCTTTTCAAAAGCGTGTTCGTCCAGGTTCGGTAGATCAGCGCTTGTCAATTCGATGTCCATTCGAGTCAATGACGGCTTCTCCGTCTTCTTTGGAAAATGCGGCCTGCTGGGGCTGCGGCAGGATGTCCAGCACAGCCTCTGATGGGCGGCACAGGCGGGTTCCCAGCGGGGTGATCACGATGGGACGATTGATCAAGATTGGGTGCTGGAGCATGAAATCAATCAACTGCGCATCCGTCCATTTGGACTCGCCCAAGCCAAGTTCGTCATACGGCGTACCTTTTTGGCGCAACAGTTCGCGCACCGGCGTGCCCATGGCTTGGATCAGGCCCACGAGGGTGGCGCGATCAGGCGGAGTCTTGAGGTATTCAATAACCGTAGGCTGCTCCCCGCTGTTGCAGATCAGCGCCAACACATAGCGGGAAGTGCCGCAGGCCGGGTTGTGGTAAATCGTGATATCGCTCATCGCAGTTGCTCTCCCGTTGCAAAGGTTCATGAGGCCAGGCTGAGCCGCAGCGCCAGCGCCGCCAGTGTGATGAGCAGCACCGGCATGGTCAGCATCGCACCCACCTTGAAGTAGTAGCCCCAGCCAATGGCTGTGCCCTTCTTGGCGAGCACATGCAACCACAGCAACGTGGCCAGGCTGCCAATGGGCGTGATCTTGGGGCCGAGATCGCAGCCGATCACATTGGCGTAGACCATGGCCTCCTTGACGGTTCCGCTGGCCGTCGACGCATCGATGGACAAGGCTCCGATCAACACCGTGGGCATGTTGTTCATGATGGATGACAGAACTGCAGAGAGCACTCCTGTTCCCAGCGATGCTGTCCATATGCCACCAGCTGCAAATTGGTTCAGCAGCATCGCGATGTAATCCGTCAGACCCGCGTTACGCAGCCCATAGACCACCAGATACATGCCTAGCGAGAACGCTACGATCTGCCAAGGCGCACCGTGCAACACTTTCCGGGTGCTGATCACAGGGCTGCGTGCCGCCACCGCCAACAAGATCGCAGCACCGACCGCTGCCACAGCGCTGACGGGAACGCCCAAGGGCTCCAGCGCGAAGAAACCCAGCAGCAGCAAGACCAGGACGACCCAGCCCGCGCGGAAAGTGGCCATGTCCTGGATGGCTGCCGAAGGCTGCTTGAGTTGGCCAAGGTTGTAGCTCGCAGGAATGCTTCCCCGAAAAAACAGCAGCAGCACACCAAGGCTCGCCAGGACCGATACCACCGTGACCGGCACCATCACCGATGCGTAGTCGTTGAACCCGATCTTGAAAAAGTCGGCGGACACGATGTTGACCAGGTTGGAGACGATCAGCGGGAGGCTGGCTGTATCGGCGATGAAGCCTGCCGCCATCACAAATGCCAGCGTGGCGGCCGCCGAGAAGCCCAGCGCGACCAGCATGGCCATCACGATGGGAGTGAGAATGAGGGCCGCTCCGTCGTTGGCGAACAAGGCTGACACGGCAGCGCCCAGCAGCACGATGAGGGCAAACAGCTTGACGCCGCTTCCGCCCCCCCAGCGTGCAAAGTGCAGCGCGGCCCATTCAAAGAATCCGGCCTCGTCCAGCAACAAGCTGATGATGATGACGGAGACAAAGGTCGCCGTGGCATTCCAGACAATGTTCCAGACCACCGGTATATCGGTCCAGTGCACGACACCCAGCAGCAATGCGATACCGGCTCCCAGCGAGGCGCTCCAGCCTATGCCCAGGCCGCGTGGCTGCCAGATAACCAGGGTCAGAGTGAAGATGAAGATCAGAATCGCCGTCAACATGATGAACTGCACCTAGCAAAGACAGCTTCAGCAAGGGCACGAAGCCGAGGCATGTGGCGTGCAAGCCTGGCCCTGACAGCAGTTGTCGACGAGGTACGCGAGCAGGCCATTCATCGCGGGAAACGCCGCGCGATAAAGCATATTGCGCCCCTGTCTCTCCTGGCTCACGAGTTCAGCGTGAGAGAGCTCCTTGAGGTGAAACGACAGCGCATTGGGGGCTATGCCCAACTGCTCGGCCAACGCACTGGGAGTCAGGCCTTCAGGCCCGGCGACCACCAATGCACGAAACACGCGCAGGCGTGCTTCATGGGCCAGGGCAGAGAGGGAGCGGATCACTTGGGTTTCTTGCATTTATCAATGATACAACAATTGTTGTACCATTGATTTATTAGTTATTGACAGCAACTCTACATTTGCAGGGTTGCAGCATTCACGAATGCACAACAGATGTCTGCTTGAGGCTGGTTGCTGTCTTTCAATTCAAAAAGGGCAATGACTGCTGATGTCGAAAGCAGTCATTGCGCAGTGCCTTCATTGCAGGTCCGCTCTACGCTTCAAAGCAGCCCTTGAAAAAAAACCAGGCCGAGTGACTGTTTTCTTGGGTATCGAAGTGGTGCTATCGACCCTAAGCAGTCACTCAAATGCTCAGACTTGGAAAAAGCGGCAGCACATGTTCGGCCAGCTCGTACAGCACTTCGCGCGCGGGTCTGCGGCTGGCCTTGAGGTTCATGGCAACGTGATTGATACCGAGAGCCTGAGCGTGGCGCAGGAATGCAATGTAGGAGTTCCGTCCACCACGCAGCATGGGACCCATGCTCATCAGCGGCTCGTTGGGATTAGCTGCCAAGTCAAAGAAGAAGACTTGAGTATAGGGCTTGAACGCATCGGGTCCGGCTGCCTGCTGTACAGCACCATTCCAAACCTTGAGCAGGTCCCCAAGGTGTTCGAGGCGCACGTTGTAGAACAGCCAGCCGTCGGCGTTTTCCGCGATCCAGGAGAGTTCTTGGCGACTGCGACCAGTGACCAGCATGGGCAGCCGGCCGTGGACAGGTTTGGGCAGCATGCGATTCACAGCTTCGCAAGATCGAAGGGCAGAGCCTTGGGTATAAAGCGGCTCGTTTCTTCGGTCTTCTGGGGCGGTGATTTACGCGACCCGCAATGTCGGATAGTCTGTATAGCCCTTGGCACCACCTGCGTAGAACGTGTTGGAGTCAGGCGCGTTCAGCGGTGCCTTTGCCCTGATGCGTGCGGGCAGGTCCGGGTTAGCCAGGAAGGCGGTGCCAAAGGCCACAGCGTCAAGCTTACCTTCGGCAATAGCTGCCTCTGCCTCATCAGCGCTGTAACCCATATTGCCCACCAACACACCCTTGTACTTTTCACGCGCTACGGGCATGACATCGGCCTTCTGCACGCCGAAGAAATCGGCGCGCATCACGTGCAGGTAGGCTAGCTTGAAGGCATTGAGCCTATCGGCCAGGAAGCCGATGAGGGCCTGCGGGTCGCTGTCTTTCATGCTGTTGAAGCTGTTGAGGGGCGACAGGCGCAGACCCACACGTTCGGAACCGATCGCCTGGGTCACGGCAGTGAGTACCTCGAACAGCAAACGTGCACGGTTTTCCAGCGATCCTCCGTAAGCATCGGTGCGCTGGTTGGGCGTGTCGCGCAGAAACTGGTCAATCAGGTAGCCGTTGGCGCCGTGTACTTCCACACCATCAAAGCCGGCGGCAATGGCGTTGCGTGCGCCTTGAGCAAACGCAGCCACGATGCCGGGAATCTCTTCGACGGTCAGGGGGCGGGGCACCGCGTGCGGCACCTTGCCTTGGGGCGTGTGGATCTCACCCTCAATAGCGGTGGCGCTGCTGGAGACAATGGGGGCGCCATCGGCAGCGCCAGGGTAGGCTGCGCGGCCAGCGTGCCAGATCTGCATGAAGATGCGTCCGCCCTTGGCGTGCACCGCGTCGGTCACCTGCCTCCAGGCTGCAATCTGCGCCTCCTTGTAGATGCCAGGCTCATTGACGAAGGCCGATGTACCGGGCGCCACCATGGTGCATTCGGAAATCAGCAGGCCGCCGGTGGCTCGCTGGCTGTAGTACTCGGCCATCAGCGCGTCGGGCATGTGGTCAGCGTCGGCACGGGCGCGTGTCAGTGGTGCCAGAAGGATGCGGTTGGGCAGGGTGAGAGAACCTACTTGAAGTGGATTGAATAGCATGTGGATGAAAACCCAGATTAGTGAACAGAAAACGGTGGTAAAGCTAACAGTATTCCCAATACTCAGACCTTTGAAAGGTCTCTGAACTTTGAAAGGTCACTGAAGACTGCTTTGGCACGGCTGGTGCTTTTGCACCCAACGCACGATGTAGTAGACGCAAGTGGGTAGGCCTTTGCTTCCGACAGTTTCGCGGCGGTCTCCAGCCGTACATGCACCAAACGCCTTTGGTCATCCACCGCGTCGCAACTCCCTGACACCCCGGCCCAGCTTGCGGCGCAACAGGGCCCGCAGGGTCACCCCATCCGAGTACCCGACCTGTGCGGCAACCTGGTCGACGCTGGCGTTCCCGGTGCGCAAGAGATGGACGGCATGCTCCACGCGCAAGTCCTGGAAATACGACAGCGGTGTCTTTCCCAAAACGCTTTGCAGCCGCCGCGCCAAGGTGCGCTCGCTTGTGCCCGCGGCGCTGGCCGCCTCGGCCAGCGAGAACCCCTGTGCGAGCCGACGTCTGGCCCAGCACTCGAAGCGCTCCACCATCGGGTCGGCATGCGCAAGGTGGTCGGGAATCACGAACTCGGCTTGCGAACTGCGTGTCTCGACCAGCAGATAGCGTGCCACCAGGGCCGCCAGCGCCGGACTGCGCCCTCGGATGATGCGCAAGGCCAAGTCGACGTGGGCCAAAGCGGCACCCGCGGTGGTGAAGCGTGTCGAGTTCACGATCATGCGTGACTCGTCCAGCGTGACGTTCGGATAGCGCTGCCGAAACATCGGCCCCAGCCACCATGACGTCGTCGCACGATGCCCATCAAGCAGGCCACTCTCTGCAAGCAAGAAACTACCGGAGCAAGCGGCACCAAGGTGCGCGCCAGCGGTGGACCACTGCTGTAGCGCCGCGACCGCGTCGGGCACATCGGGGCGTGTGAGTCGAGCCGAGAGCGTGTCAGGCATCTTGTCGCCAAACGCTGGCACGAGCACGATGTCTGGTTCGGGCACACCATGCGCAGTGACCACGGGGACCGTCAAGCCTTGCGCAGTTCGGATGCGACGCCGCACGCCCACCAGCGTGAGCTCTATGTGCGCGGGCGCCTGTGGCAGCGAGCCCGCCATCGCATTGGCTAAGCCCACTGTGTCTGTGAGCGCCGCAAGCCCCAGATCAAACACGCCATCACAAACAAGGAGGTGGAGTTTCATGGCAACAATGATATCAATGTTGTCATTATTGCCTATAGAGATTTCTGTCATGAAGACTTAGACTGCAGTCTCTTCGATCCCTTCACCCACTTTTCCATTTACCCAAAGGAATACAGCATGACCAAGCTCGCCCTGTTTGTTCGCCTCGAAGCTAAACCCGGCCAGGAGGCTGCGCTTGCCGACTTCCTGGCCAGCGCACTGCCGCTCGCCAACGCCGAGTCCGGCACCACGGCCTGGTTCGCATTGAAGTTTGGCCCTTCGACGTTTGGTGTGTTCGATGCCTTTGCCGATGAGGCAGGTCGCCAGGCACATCTGAACGGCCAGATCGCCGCGGCCTTGATGGCCAACGCAGCGACCCTGCTCAGTTCTCCGCCCAATATCGAGAAGGTCGAACTGCTTGCAGCCAAACTGCCTGCATGACAACTCGGCCTTGACCCAATCAGGTCACGTTGCAGGATGGGGGGCTGGACTGCCCCTGGTCCGGTAGACAAGCCCCGCCTATCCTTTGAGCATAGGAGGGAATGTCATGAGCACCCAGAGGTTTACGCCGGAATTCAAAGAAGAGGCCGTCAAGCAGGTCGTCGAACGCGGCTACTCCGTCCCAGATGTAGCGGCCTGCCTGGGAGTCTCGGTCCATAGCCTGTACAAGTGGGTCAAGCCAGTTTTGCCGGATAAATCTGAGCAGCAGTCCAAGGACCTGTTGGGAGCCAAGAGCGAGATTCTTCGCCTGCGCGTCCAGATGCGCAGAGTGGAGGAGGAGCGTGACCTGCTAAAAAAAGCCGCGCGGTACTTTGCCAGGGAGCCCGAGTGAAGTATCGCTTCATGAGCGAGCACCGTCACGAGTATCAGCTGGCCATGATGTGCCGGGTTCTGCAGGTGGCGCGTGCAGGTTTCTATGCATGGCTGCAATGTCCGGTCTCCGACCGCTCCAAGGACGACACCCGGTTGCTGGAACTCATCCGACATTCATATACCGCCAGCCATGGCGTCTATGGCGCTCGTCGCGTCTTTGGCGACCTGCGCGAAGCCGGCGAGAGCTGCGGTCTGCACCGTGTGGAACGACTCATGCAGCGCCACAAAATCAAGGCCGTGCGTGGGTACAAAAAGCCCTGTGCCATTGCAGGGCGGCCTTCAATCATCGCGCCCAACCATCTACAGCGCGAGTTCACAGTCGATGCTCCCAACAAGGTCTGGGTCACGGACATCACCTACATCCGAACCTGGCAAGGCTGGCTGTACCTAGCGGTGGTGCTGGACCTCTATGCTCGCAAGGTTGTGGGCTGGTCCATGAAGGCCACGCTGGGCAGGGAACTGGCGCTCGACGCTTTGCTGATGGCAGTTTGGCGCCGCAAGCCTCAGCAGCGCGTCCTAGACCACAGCGACCAGGGCAGCCAATACGTCAGCATCCGCTACACCGAACGCTTGGACCAGGCAGGCATACGGCCTTCGGTGGGCAGCCGGGGTGACAGCTACGACAACGCGCTGGCCGAGACCATCAACGGTCTGTACAAGGCCGAGCTGATTCACCGCCGGGGACCCTGGAAGACCAGGGAATCCGTGGAACTGGCCACCCTGCAATGGGTGCACTGGTTCAACCATGTCCGACTGCTCACGCCGATTGGGGGCATCCCTCCGGCAGAAGCTGAGGCAAACTACTGGTGGCAACTCGCCCTCCGCAACACCTCGATAGAGGTGTCAACTTAAACCAATCGGCCTCCTCAAAACCCGGGGCGGTTCAGGGCTACTGTGCGTCAGCAGTTCTTCAATATCAATACGAGAGGTACCACCTTGGCCAAAATAATCCACACAATGATTCGCGTTCATGACCTCGAGCGCTCGCTCAAGTTCTACGCTGACGCATTGGGACTCCCAGTCAGTCATCGACTGGACTTCCCAGATTTTTCCCTCGTTTACTTGCGCAATGAGCAGAACGACTTTGAAATTGAGCTGACCTGGAACAAAGGCAGAGAAGAGCCCTATTCACACGGCGATGGTTATGGGCATATCGCCGTGGCTGTTGAAGAGCTGGACAAAGAGCATGAGCGAATGACGGGCGCTGGGATCAATCCAGCCCCCATAAAGGAGTTCAAACGTGGAGACGAAATGCTCGCGCGCTTTTTCTTCATCCAGGATCCGGACGGCTACAAGATAGAAGTGCTGCAGCGCGCGGGCCACTACGTCTGAAGGCTGATGTTCAGCGCCAAGCGAGGTACCCACACTCTCCACTCGTCTCTGGGGGCTTCCACCTGGAGCACGCCTCCGAGCGAAACGCTGAATTTGTCCTTGAAGGCCGACTGGCCGAGGCGCCCCCCAAACGGTAGGCTATGTCGGCTATGGGTCGATAACGCCACTTCATATCCTGTGAGAGCGGACCTTGAGCCCCATCTTTGGGCTGCTTCCCCTCACAGTCCGCTACTCACCAGAAACCAGTCAGTGAAGGTTAGCTGACGATGTACTCGGGATGACTGCTATTGGGATGAAATGGGCAGTTCGGGCAACCAGCATGAACTGCCGCGATCGCTGCGCAGCAGACATTGGTGTCAAGAGTGTGGACCACGGCAGCGGTGTTTTCGAATCATCCTTTCCTGAATTTGCCCCAGCCCTTCAGCGGTAATTTTCTGCTGCTGCAGGGGCTAGCGACTAGGTAGAAGTCGCATAGGCCTTCTCACTGGTCGACTGCAACTCGCCTCCGAATTCAAAGTCGCCGCGCCCTATTTTGAGTTTTCTCATCGAATCCTCAGCGAGCTCAATCGATCGCGATCGGTCGTGCGTCTCCAATCAGTCGATTGAGTCAACCCTATATAGCAAATGCTCATCTAATCGATTGCGAGATTGGACAAGAGAATTCACTTGCAACATGACGCAGTTTTGCCTTTTACGTGAAAGAATATTATTTGAATTTGATTTGCAAATTCTATAGATTTTTTGAAATAAAATTATCCTGATAAATTTCTGTGTTGCATTATTTTACGATTGTAATATGCAACGAATTTATGGAGTCATGAAAGCGTCAATCTGCCCAGCTACATATTGAAAACCACATCGGTTATTTGTGTTGTTTGACTTGTCATGCTGCCAAGTCTGCAATCCACAAACATCTGTGAGATTTCAAATCTGGGAGGAGATTGTTCATGACTTTCATACGTAGACCTGCATACGCAGCGCTTCTATCAGCGCTCGCCATAATGATGCCGCTGCAAGCGGCTAAGGCTGAGACCGGGGACGACAAGTGCATTCCGCTCTACCAGTCGGCTGGGGCTGTACCCCAGACACCGTCGTGCAAATCAAAAGCCGCATTTGCATCCGTGAACCTGGGAACACGTTACTGCACGTCCGAGCCTGACATCATTGCGCGTTATTGTGGTGGCACGCCTGAGCCGCAGCAGTGCAATGCTCAAGATGGACAGCAGTCTGGTGCGCCAATTATTGCCTCTCGCGCTGAGAAGTACCGAAGTGAAGTAGATTGGACGGATACAGGGCCATCTCCCTTACAAATTTCCCGCACTTATCGCAGCACTTGGATGTGGGAGCCTTCACGCAGCAATAGCGTGCTCGGTCAAGTCTGGACCCACAACTATTCTGTATCTCTACAAACGTTTCCAGCTACATCACCGACCCAGGTGCTGATAACTACAGCAGAAGGGTACCCAGGTTACGCCAAATGTTGCTAGAACCTGGGCCTACACCTATAACGCCCAGCAACTGGTGGAGACTCAAACACAGCCCAACGGTGCTGTTACCACCTACGCCTATGACACGCTGGGCAATGTACTCTCGGCTACCGACGCCCTTGGGCGTATCAGCAGCTTCGGCTATGACAATGCCGGCCGTATAGAAACCAGCACGGCGCCCAACGGCTTAGTCACTAGCTACACGTGGGACAGCCGTGACCGCTTGCTATCGCACAAAGTAGGCAGCCTGCCGGCCACTGTGATGACCTACAACCCAACAGGGACGTTGGCTACATTGACGCAGCCGTCTGGACTCGCATATAGCTATAGCTACGACGGCGCCCATCGCCTGACGGGCTGGAGCAGTAACCGGGGTGAGTCGGGTAGCTTTGCCTTGGACCCCCTTGGGAACCGCCTGAGTGAAGAAATCAAGGATGCCAGCGGGCAAGCGGCATGGGTGAGCGCCCAAACCGTCAACAGTCTTAACCGCGTAGACAGCGAGACCATCGGGCTGAACCAAAGCACGTCGCTCACCTATGACGCTAATGGCGATTTGGCAACCACGAGCAACGGTTTGAACCAGACTACGACGCTCGAAGTAGACCGTTTGCGTCGTCTGAGCAAGATCATAGATCCGCTGAACAACTCAGCCTCGATCAGCTACAACCAGCTAGGTGACATTAGCCAAGCAAAGGACTTCAAGAGGGTAGCGACTACCTATACCCGCGATGCACTGGGAAATGTCCGCCAGGAAGGTTCTCCAGACGCTGGAACCAGTACCTCAACCTATGATGCAAGCGGCCTCTTGGCTTCCACCACTGATGCAACAGGTCGCACCATTGGCATGGACCGGGATGCGTTGGGTCGCATTACCGAGATCCACTACAACGACGGCACGTCTTCTATGCTGCGGTATGACCTGGTCGGGGCACCGTACAACACTGCCAGTGCGCCCAATGCATCGATTGGTCAGCTAAGTGAGATCCAGGACCCGGGCGTCACCACGCAGTTCCAGCGGGACACCTTGGGCCGAGTGCTGCGCAAGACCCAGATCCTCGCAAGTGGCACCACCCTATCTGTTGCCTACACCTATGTGCCGGCGGGCCAAGGCGGCGCGGGCAACGTTCAGACGATCACCTATCCATCGGGCAAGCAACTGAGTTACCAGTACGATGCTTCTGGCTCCATCGTTTCCGCCGTAGGAGCTGGAGAGCATTATCTGCACTATGGGGCGAACGGACGGATTGCCAAGGTCACGACCGCCACTGCGAGCAGCACCGACCCCAACGCGGTCAGCTACCTCTACAACAGCGCAAGTCAGCGGCTCCTGAAAACCGATGCTCGGCAAAGTGCCACTAGCCCTCATACCGAGTTTGCTATGTACAGCGAGGAAGACTCTTCGCAGCTGCTGGGCGTGTACAGCAATGAGCGCAGTGCAAATTCGGCCGCCGCTGCGGGCGAGATGGACAGCACCGAAGTCATCTACCTGCCTACTGCGCAAGGCCTGTTGCCCATCGCCACCCAGATCAATGGCCGGCTTTACGCCATCCATTCCGATCATCTGAACACGCCACGGCGTTTGACAAATGCAGACGGCCAAGTGGCCTGGCAGTGGCTTGTGACGGGCTTTGGTGAAGTGAAACCCACCACCGGCGCCCAAGGCTATTTGCAGATGGATAGTGCAGCTGCAGGAACGGTGGCGAGCTACGCGCCAGAGGTGACATTCAACCTGCGCTACCCAGGTCAGCAGTGGGATGAAGAGACAGGGCTTGCGTTCAATGTGAATCGCTATTACAACCCGCAGGACGGGCGGTACATCCAGGCTGATCCGATTGGACTGGATGGTGGGTGGAATCGATTTGCCTACGTAGCTGGCAATCCGCTGAACGCGATTGATCCCCAAGGGAAACTAGCATTCTTGCTGCCCTTTGTCCCGCTGGTTGTAACTGGGTCGGATTTGGCAATCATTGGAGGAGCTGGATTTGGTGCTTGGCTGGGGTGGAATGTGACAGGTCCAATGTTCATCAAGCCACCAGCTAATGCGTATGATCCAGAAGGCCCAAAAGCTCCGGGTAAGCCTGGGGCAAGTGAGGGCTTCAAAGATCCCAAAGGTGGAGAAAATTGGATAAAAAATCCGAATGATGGCAAAGGCGGTTCTTCTTGGGGTTGGGAAGACGCTAATGGAGATGTGTGGTGTCCCACCGGCCCAGGCGGGCGTGCTCATGGTGGTCCACACTGGGATGTGCAGACCCCTGGTGGTGGGTATCGGAATGTCAGGCCCGCACCCAAAGATCCTCCTTCCGAGCCGAGTACAAAAGAATAAAGTGATCTATGAAAAATATACAAATTATTGACGGCGCTGAAAATTGTGTTTATGACATATTTTCAGCCACAGATGAGGAATTTTTGAAGATATTCAAAAATTCCACAGATATTGCTTTTATAGATGAAGTTTATGAAGCCGGTGATTCAAAGGAGTTGGATGAGATTTTTTTGAAAATCTGGAGGCGCCCAGTTTGCAAGCGCGAAGCAATTGGTATACATGGGATATTATTTTATGAACTTGAGGCTAAAAAGAAATACTATCCGACCAGAAAAGATTCTGAAGCCTGTAATCCCAGGGGAGGTCGCTTGAGGTAAAATATATAGGCTACAGAGGATTCCAGCGAGAGCAATTTACATTGCAGGAGTTATTAGCTGGAGAGGATTGTCGAATTTTTTTAGATATTGCTACTTCTGTGCTTGTTTTTAATTCAAAGACTCCTCAGTTCAATATTCTTCAAAGGATAGAATAGGAGAGTTTTTGTCTATCCCTCCTACCTTAATAGAACATCCTTGACTTCGTCAAGGATGCTTTTGTGCGCGAATTGCTTGTGACGGGCTTTGGTGAAGTGAACCCCACCACTGGCGCCCAAGGCTATGTGCAGATGGATAGTGCAGCTGCAGGAACGGTGGCGAGCTACGCGCCAGAGGTGACATTTAACCTACCCAGGTCAGCAGTGGGATGAAGAGACAAGGCTTGCGTTCAATGTGAATCGCTATTACAACCCGCAGGACGGGCGGTACATCCAGGCTGATCCGGTTGTGGTCTGGATGGTGGGAGGAATCGTTTTGCTTACGTAGCTGGCAATCCGCTAAAGTTCATCGAACCTAAGGGTTTATTTATTCCAGCGCCGATTTTGGCTTGTGCGGCAAAGCCTTGGTGTGCGGCTGCTGCTGGCAAATCGAAGTTCTTGAGGCCGAGCTTCCCGGTCAGTGTGGAATCGCCTCTTGGCACTGTTAGTGCCGATGCAAATCTGATCAGGTAAACCACAAAGGGGGGTGCGGACGAAAACTTGGACTGCCAAGAGGTAGTTCATGTATTCATACGAAGATCGCATTCGAGCCGTTGAGCTCTACATCAAGCTGGGCAAACGCGTTAGGCCTACCATCCGGCAGCTGGGCTATCCCACCAAAAATGCGTTGAAGGGCTGGTATCGCGAGTATCAGCAGTGCTTCGATTTGCCTGCAGGCTATGCTGATCGTAAGCCCAAGTTCTCGCAGGAGCAGAAGAAGGCAGCCATTGAGCACTACCTCGCCCACGATCGGTGTATTGCTGCCACCATAAGGGCACTGGGCTACCCGTGCAGAGGGACGTTGAGTGAATGGGTTCGCGAGGCCTTTCCGGGGACCAAGAGAGCCATTGTCGGGAGTGTGGGCCAACGAAGGTATCCCGAGAGTGTGAAGCATGCTGGGGTCATGGAGCTTTGCACTCGGCAGGAAAGTGTGCAGGTTGTGGCCGAGAAGCTAGGCGTTTGCCGGCCAACGTTGTACAACTGGAAGAACCAACTTCTGGGACGTGAGGCACCCGCATCCATGAAACACACCCATCCGTCCCCAAAGGAGCGTGAGCAGCAAGAGCTCGAGCGCCAGGTTGAGGCATTGCGCCGGGAGGTAAGGCAACTGCGGCTAGAGCAAGACCTCTTGAATAAGGCCAATGAACTACTAAAAAAGGCCTGGGCGTCGATCTGCAACTCCTGTCCAACCGGGTGAAGACACTGCTGATTGACGCCCTCAAGGAGAACTATGGCCTGCCAGAGCTCCTTGCACAGTTGGGTATTGCACGTAGTTCGTACTTCTACCATCGGGCTCGTGCAGCAATGGGTGACAAGTACCTTGGGGTGCGTCAATCCCTCACCGAGATCTTCGAGTCGAACCACCGCTGCTACGGCTACCGCAGGCTGCAGGCCTCGCTTACCAGGCAGGATGTGACCATATCCGAGAAGGTGGTGCAGCGGCTAATGAAACAAGAGAGCTTAATCGTGGCCCAGCCCAAACGGCGCAGGTACACGTCCTACCTCGGCGAGATCAGCCCCGCGCCCGAGAACATCATCAACCGCAACTTCCAAGCCGCAGCCCCCAACGAGAAATGGCTCACGGATATCACTGAATTCCAGATCCCAGCGGGCAAGATCTACCTGTCGCCGATCATCGATTGCTTCGACGGCATGGTAGTGAGCTGGACGATTGGAACGAATCCAGATGCTGAGCTGGTCAACACAATGCTGAATGCAGCTATAGAGACAGTGGCTGACACAAGAGACCGTCCAGTGGTCCACTCTGATCGTGGAGGACACTACCGGTGGCCAGGCTGGCTATCGAGGATGAGCGAGGCGAACCTTACCCGCTCGATGTCTCGCAAAGCCTGCTTGCCTGACAACGCTGCATGTGAAGGATTCTTCGGTCGTCTCAAGACGGAACTGTTTTATCCTCGGGACTGGCAGGCCACGACCATTGAGGAGTTCATTGAAACGGTCGATACCTACATCCGCTGGTATAACGAAAAGCGGATCAAGATCACCCTTGGCTCTCTCAGCCCTATCGAATACCGGGCGAGCCTTGGACTTACGGTGTAAAACCAGTCCAAGTTTTTATCCGCACCCCCGCGAGTTCAAAATTCAGCGCGAATTGACAGTTCTCCGTGAGTTTTGAATTTTTCTCACTGAAGTTTGAACTCGGGGCGCTTTGAGCTCAGCTCTAGGGGTGCCGGGGCTGCTTCCAGCCTGTCGCCGGCCCGTGAGGATGCTGGTGCGCCTGTTCAATTCGAAGGTAGGATGGCGACAAACGGCCAGAAGCAGTCGCTCGCACGTCAAATACGTACTCGCAAGTACTGCCGAAAAGGGAACTCGGAGAACGCGCGCAGCTTAAGAGACAGGTGCCGGAAAGCATGACGGCCCAGAGAGACTCAGGGCTGTCTAGCCACTGGCGCGTGCTGAACCATCAGCTCTACCACCCAGTCGATGAACACCCGTAGCTTGTTACTCACATGCCGGCTCGGCGGAAATGCAATGTGGATGGGCATAGGGTCGAAATTCCAGTCCTGCAGCACCGGCACCAATTCGCCCTGTTCCACCGGCCCGCGCGCCATGTAGTCAGGCAGCCAGAGCAAGCCCAGCCCCGCCAGGCCCGCTGCCAGATAGGCGTTGCCATCGTCCACGGCCAGCATGTGGCGGCCCTGCACTTCGAGCAGCACCTCGCCCCGTCGCATGGCGTACGGAAACAGCCGCCCAGTGCGCGACGACATAAAGCCCACGATGCAATGTTGCGAATCCTCCAGCTCGCTCGGATGCGCGATGGCTCCCGCACGCTGCAGATAGGCCGGCGCGGCATAGGCGCCAAGCTGCAGATCGCCGACATGCCGCGCGATGAGCGACTGGTCTGTGATCGTGCCGCCGCGCACCACACAATCGACGTTGTCACCAATCAGGTCCACCATGCGATCACTCACGCCCAGGTGCAGCTGAATATCGGGGTAACGCGCATGGAAGGCCGGCAACGCTGGCACTAGGATGATGCGCGCGAAAGGGCTCGGCACATCCACTCGCAGCCGCCCGCGCGGCAAGGCCGACGCGCTGGACAGGCTGGTCTCCGCATCGTCCATGTCAGCCAGCAGACGCACCACGCGTTCGTAGTAGGCAGCACCGTCCGCCGTCACCTTCACCTGGCGCGTTGTGCGATGTAGCAGCTTCACACGCAGCCGCGCCTCCAGTTGCTGGATCAGTTGCGTCACGCTGGTTCGGCTCATGTGCAGCGTCTTGGCGGCCTTGGTGAAGCTACCGGCTTCCACCACGCGCGCAAACGCCTGCATTGCATCGAAACGGTCCATCTGGGCTCCCAAGTTGCTTGATTGATTGTTTGGATTTTAAGAATAGTGATGGGTGGGCTTGCTCGTTTATTCCGCAGTGCGCTGTCTCTACACTCATTACATCGCCAACCTGATGGGCGCGCAACGCGCCCCCACCCCAAAAGGAATCCCCGTGACCACCACACCCACCCGCGACGTTGTCTTCCCGCCTGGCCGCAAGGCGCTGTATGAGCGCAACCGCTACTCCCCGGCCATCCGCTCCAACGGCTTCCTCTTCGTCTCCGGCCAGGTCGGCAGCCGCGAAGACGGCTCGCCGGAACCCGATATCGAAAAACAGGTGCGCCTCGCTTTCGAAAACCTCAACGGCATCCTCGGTGCTGCTGGCTGCACCTTCGATGACGTGGTCGATGTGACCGTGTTCCTCGTCAACCCCGAGGCACACTTCGAGACCATCTGGAAGATCGTCCCCGACTACTGGGGCACCGCACCCTACCCCACACTGACCGGTATCGGCGTGACTTGGCTCTACGGCTTTCAGTTCGAGATCAAGGTGATTGCCAAGCTGCCCGAAGATCGGCCGCACTGAAAGGCCTGCACAGGTGCGATGACCAGTGAGCATGGCCGCTGGATGTGTCCTGCGTCTGATCTGTTGATTTCCACACAGAAGTGACCCACTAACCCCCATGATTTCCATCTAATAGTGACCTACGTACTACCCCTAGCCTGCAGCTATGTTGAGCAGCAGGAGACCAGGAGTGATAGACGTGGAAATCCGAAGTGTCATCCGCCGCTGGGCATTGCTTGAGCAGTTGTCCATCCGCGAGATCTCTCGCCGAACTGGCCTGTCTCGCAGTACTATCCGCAAGTACCTGCGATCAGACCTAGCTGAGCCCAGTTATGCCAAGCGAGTCAACTCTTCCAAGCTTGATCCGTTTGCGACCAAGCTCTCTGCTTGGCTCAAGATTGAGGCGACACGCTCTCGCAAGCAGCGCCGCATGATCAAGCAAATGCATCTGGACCTGCAGTCTTTGGGCTATCAGTGCTCCTACAACCGCGTGGCTGCTTTTGCTCGCGTTTGGCATAAACAGCACGTTCTGGCGCAGCAAACTACAGGTCGAGGCACCTTCGTTCCCCTTGTCTTCGGGCCTGGCGAGGCCCTCCAGTTTGACTGGAGCGAGGATTGGGCTGTGCTTGGCGGCGTACGCACAAAGCTGCAGGTCGCGCACTTTAAGCTCAGCCAGACGAGTCAGCATGTACTGAAACAACCTCTGCCAAACCCTAGTTGCGCTCCAATTCCGATGTTGCTGCCACAAGCAAGGATGACATTGAGGGCGACCTCATCGCTCACCGCGAGCTTGCGTGGTAAGCGCGCGGTGAACCCATCTTGAAGTGACTCTCTCCGTCTCGCAACATCGTG
>NZ_JBGTYN010000024.1:0-77947 GCF_041730275.1 Comamonas sp. SY3
CTACCACCGCGGACACCCCGGCTTTACCACTTGCGACGCCCAGCGCGCCCAACAGCGGGAGGGCCAGCCCGCCCAGGAAGGCGGCAATGCCGCAAAGGAGGCGTGATGCGCGAGTCTCAAAAGCAGCGCCTGCAAAGGTGCATCGACTTTCTACGCCCCATTCAAGCTGAGTTCGCCGAGTCGGTGAGCGAGGTGCATTGGATTGGCGCTCGCAACGCAGATCCTGATCAAGGGCCAAGCTACTGCCGAGCCTGCTGCGACAAACTTGTAGACAAGCTTAACGAGGAACATCCTGATCACGAATACCTCCGCGATGGTGGATGGGGCTACGAAGCGGATGGTCTGGAAATTTGCGATGACTGCGGCGCCCACCTGAATTGCACTCTGACGCATTACGGCGTCAATTCAGAACTAGACAACTGGGAAGCCGCAAGGATAGACCTGCGCGGCAAGCACAGAGCGGCAACGGCGTTTGAAATCCTGCTCATATTGGAGAGCGGCTCTCTTAATGACTACTGGCTCAGCGCGCCCGGAATGCGTCCTTATGAAGTAGATCGGATTCGGGCTATTCATCGTGATGCTAATACCCTAACGCGCCGCATCGATGCAATGCGACAGCGCGCCCAACAGAGGGAGGGACAGTGATGCGAGCCCTACTCCTCATCGCTATCGCAGGCGCGGCATACAGCCAGCCGATCACCATGCAGCAGTTTTACCACTTCACTGGCCGCGTCGTACCTGGCGCAGTCGCTGCGAGGTGCGAACAGGCTGGCGGCTGCTATGTGCTCACACACAAGGAACTGATGGACGGCCTTCAATCTGCGCATCGCGCGGGGCAAAGATCGGCCCAGGTCCAACCACACAAGGACAGCAAATGAAAGAAACCGGCTTGATGTTCAAGGCGCCGCTGGTGCGCGCCATCCTGAGCGGCCAGAAGACGCAAACGAGGCGCGTATTTAAACAGGCTGTTGGCCCAAGCCTGAGCGTCGACATAGACGATGCCAATCCAGGTGTGGCTGAGCTTTCCTGGCTCTACGGAGACGGCCCCGGCCACGAAGTGCACGAGTCCATCAAGCGTGTGCCATGCCCTTTTGGCAAACCCGGCGACCGCATCTATGTGCGCGAGACGTTCGCCTGGGTGCCAACGGCCTGCGAAAGCGACGAGATTGTGTTCGCTGCTGACTATCAGGACGGGAGCGACAAGGCTGCCGGCGTGCGATACATCCCATCCATACATATGCCAAAGGCTGCGGCTCGCATCTGGCTGGAGATAACAGGAGTGCGCGCGGAGCGGCTGCAGTCCATAAGCCGAGGCGATGCCATGGCAGAAGGATGCCCCTTTCCAAACTTGGCCGATGATGCAAACCCCCGCGAATGGTTTGCTGAAGTATGGAAGTCCACGGGCGGCGACTGGGCCGCGAACCCGTGGGTGTGGGTCATCGACTTCAAGCGCATCGACCAGCCCGCCCCCAAGGAAGCACCATGACCGACAAGGCCAAAGCAGCCATAGCCACGCTCGAAAACCTCGGCTATACCCATGAGGGAGGCATTCTTTGGAAGCCCCCACTGGGAAAAGCGCCCGACTTCAATCTGCTGGATACCTTGCACGCACGCATCGCATCCGTAGAGGATCAGCTTATCGCCCAAGTGAATCGCGCAGTGATAGCCAAGCAGCAAGTCACCACCCTCACCCAGCGCCTGGACATGGCCAATCGGCTGAACACCGATGCGCGCGATCAGTTGGCCCAGCTATCAGCGCGGCAGGCTGCGCCGGATGGGTGGCGACTGGTGCCGGTGAAAGTTGCAGAAGCAATGCACGTAGCCGCCGTTAAGGTGCTGCACCGGGCCAACGGCCTTGACGGGCTACCGCAGAGGATACTGGACGCCATGCTGTCAGTAGCTCCATGCCCAGACAAAGGAGCCGCCAATGGCTAAAGCCACCACCAAGCGCTCGCAACGGCAGCCGACCCACAGCCTGGCCATGAAAAACGGCATCTACCGCAAAGCTTCGCCCATCGAGGCCTTGATGGTGCGCCAGAGCATGCAGGCCGATGTAGTCAACCTCGGCCTGCACTGCATGATGACCGACCACGGTAGCGAGCAGCCCGAGATGCTTGCCAGCCTTGCCTATCTAATCGGGATTGGCGCAGAGATTGCGCGAGCCATACCCGTAGCCGGAAACAACCGGCCCGGCCTGCACCAGGCGCTGGCCGCCGTGGTAGACATGGCAGTGGATGGCCACCGCTGGGACTCAAGCTGGGGAGCGCAGCTCTCGCTTGCCGTAGAAATCAGCATCGACCTATTCTGCAGCTATCGAAACCTGGGCCGCCGCTTTGAGCCGGGCGCCCGCCTGCTCTCGCACGAGGTCAAGGCCGGCACCGTTGGCGCAGATGCGATCAAGCCACTGGATCTTCCAAGCGAGGCCCTTAAATGAACCGATCCATATCGATGAGCAGACGGGCACGCCAGCGCGGCGATAAACGCGATCGCTGGAAAGAACCAACCGAGCAACCCGAGCCCGCACACAGCGGGCCTTTTTCTTTGGAGAACAGCAATGTTGCACGACAGAATTGATGCCACAGACGAAATGATCGACAAGATCTGTGAAGGGCTAGTTCAGAATGCAGCCAAAATTCGCTTCCTAATTCGGCTTGGCCTGCCTGTCAGCCGTCGCCCGAATGGTCGCCCGCTGGTGTTCCGCGCTGACCTGGAGCGGCTGCAGGCTCAACGCACAGCAGCCGAACCTCAAACTATGACGACAACACAGGCTGCCAACGGCCCACGCTGGAAGAAGACAGCTGCAGGAGGATAGAAATATGGCGCGAACACGCGACCGAGCCAGCGCGGCAGGGCTCCTGCCACGAATGGAAGCGTACGTATGGAAGGATGGCAAGACTAAGTCCTACCGCTACCACCCCGCGAAGGGAAAACCAATTGCTCTTGGAAAAGACTTAGCGGCTGCCATACGCACCGTCCTCAACCTAAACGGCAGCGCTCCAGCCGAAATCACTGGCACGCTGCTTTGGGTTTGGGAGAACTACAAAAAGGGGCCACGCTGGAAGAAATACGCAGCTTCAACACGCGAAGACTATGAGGCTGCCTGGAAGCAACTCGACTCGCGACTTGGGCACATGCACATGTCCGAGATCACGACAGCAGTGGTGGTCCACTATGTTCATGTCGAGCGAAGTGATTCTCCAAGACGCGCAGACATTGAGAAAAGCTTGCTATCAAGACTTTTCGGGCATGGGATAAAGCTCGGTGCATGCACGGCAAACAGCACAATCGGTGTCGAGCCACATGGCAGTGAGCCCAGAACCATCGCCCCCAAGCAAGAAGTGTTGGCTAAATTTCTTGATTGGCTCACCCAGCAAACACCACAGCGGCAGATCATAGGCATGGCAGCAGAGTACGCCAGCCTGGCCGGCAACCGTAAAGCTGAATTCTTGACTCTTGAATGGAGCCATGTCGATCAGAAAGCCGGTGAGATTCGCTTGGTTCGTGCAAAGCAGCGCGGCGCCAAACGAGGTCAGATCATTGAGACGATTGCAATCAGCCCTCTCATGAACGACCTGCTCCATCGGCTTCGCAAGGTCAGCTTCGAGCGCGGCACCGATTGTCTATATGTTTTCCCAACGCGCGACAACAATGCCTACACGCACCGGGGCTTCAAGACGCTTTGGCAACGGTGTATTGACCAGGCGTTGGTGGAGAAGGTGCTGACCAAAGACAACCGATTCACCTTTCATGACCTGCGCGCCTATTACGTGACGATGCACAAAAAGCAACGCGGCCACTTGCCTGACATGCACTCAAATCCTGCCACTACAGCGCGCGTCTATGACCGCTCCGAAGAGATCGGAAGGGAGTCCCTCTAGAAATCTAAATTCCAACCGTTGGAATAAAAAGCAAAACGCGCTAGGGCTTTTATAGCACTAGCGCGTTTCTTTATTTGGGGTGGCTGATGGGGCTCGAACCCACGACAACAGGAATCACAATCCTGGACTCTACCAACTGAGCTACAGCCACCGTGTTGGGGAAGACATGATTATAGCCAGAAATTTGGCCCCTCTCATGAATTCTCCGTTTTTATGAAATTTTTGTTTCTGCGGGGCGTGGGACCTTGATCTGCGCCTTGAAACGCTCCTTGAGCATTTCGTAATACGCCAAGGTTTCAGCATTGGCCTGGTAACGCTCGAACTCCTGCTTTTGGCGCAGGCGCATCTCGGCAGAGTCTTCGCTACGCGGCACGACCTTGTTCACGCGCACGATGGTGTAGCCATCGTTGCCCAGGTCCACACCCACCCAGGAAGCAGCCTCGCCGACCTTCGCATGCATGGCAGCATTGAGCACCGCAGGCACCTGGCCCTTGGCATCCTGACGCGACACGACAATCGGTGCTGCCAGCTTGGCGCCTGCAGCGTCGGCCTTCCAGGCTTCCAGCTTGGCTTGCGCGTCCTGGCGGGCGAGTTCTGCAGCCTTCTGCGCGACGTACAGGTCATGGGCCTTGGCCTTGACTTCCTCGAACGGCAGAATGCGTGCATCGAAGTGCTCCACCACACGACCCGAGGCCAGGGTGCTGGGCGCCACTTCAATGGCTTCGGTGTTGCGCTTGTTCTGCAAAGCGTCGCTGGAGAACAGCGCTTCCAGGAAGGTTGCGTTGGCCAGGGCGCCCGTCGCTCCAGGGGCGGCCGTGCGGGTGACATGCTCGGCCTTCTGGATCTTCAGGCCCAGCTTCTCAGCCACAGGCTGCAGGCTATCGGACTGCTCGAACACCATGTTGGAGAAGGTCTCGGCGACTTCGGCGTACTTGCGCTGCACCTGCTGGGCCAGCACCTCGGTCTCGATCTTCGCGCGCAGCTCTTCAAAGCTGGGGGTACGCGGGGTCTTGATCTCACCCATCTTGATGATGTGGAAGCCGTACTCCGTGCTGACCAGGTCGCTGATCTCACCAGTCTTCATTGCAAAGGCGGCGTCCTCAAAAGGCTTGACCATGTCGCCCTGCTTGACCAGACCCAGATCACCGCCGCTGTCGCGCGAGCCGGTGTCTTGCGAATTCTTCTTGGCCAGCTCGGCGAATTGCGCTGGGTTGGCCTTGGCTTCGGCCAACAGCTGCTCGGCACGCTGCTTGGCTTTTTCACGGTCTGCTGCCGACATGGAGGCTGGCGCGTCAATCAGGATGTGGCTGATGCGGCGCTGTTCCTTGTCCATGAAGCGGCTCAGATTTTCCTTGTAGTAGGTGCGCAGATCGTCTTCGCTGGGCTTGATCATGCTCTTGACCGCTTCGGCGTTCAGCACCACATACTCGATCGTGGACTGCTCCTTCTGGCGGAACAGCTCCTGGTTGCTCTTGTAGAACGCTTCCACATCGGCATCGGTGGTCTTGACCTGGGACGCATAGTCCTTGGCTGCAAACTGCGCCAGCTGGATCTCACGCTGCTGGTAGAGCGCGTCGACCGCCAGCTGGGTCTGTGCATCGGTCGCAAAGGCCGTGTTGGACACACCGCCGAGCACCTGGCGCGACGCAATGTCGCGGCGCATGCCTGCTTCAAAGCCTTCGGGCGTCATGCCCTGGGCACCCACCAGTGCGCGGTAGGCATCGACGTCCAGCGAGCCATCGGGTTTTTTCAGCGCAGCAATCTGCGGAATTTCCTGCAGCGCGCGGACCAGTGCGGCATTGTCCACCGTCAGGTGCATTTTTTGCACCGCGGCGTCGATCACCTGGTCACGCACCATGCGCTCCAACGTCAGATAGCGGGCTTCCGGGCCGTCCATCCACTTGGCGTCCATGTTGGGGTCTTGCTGGCGCATGCGATCCGAGGCAACGCGGTGCGCATTGTCCCAGTCCATCTGCGTAATGTCTTTGCCATTGACTTTGGCGACCACCGGGCTCTTTTCGGTGAAGTAGTTCTGGTTCACTCCCACCAAAACAAAAGACAGAATGATCAGCAAGAACAGCGGATACATCAGCACCTTGGAGTACTTGCGGATGGTTTCAAACATCGTCTAACTTTCCTGAGGACAAAAAAAAAGGCGAACCCTCATTCGCCTTTATTCGGTTTTCAGCAAGGGATGCGGGCGGCAGACGGTCAGACGTAGGCATCTGCTGCATGCAACGGCGGTTTTCCCATTGCATATCAATCAGATACAACGTCAACTGACATCTGCTCCCCACCCCCTGTCAAATAGGGCGTGCAACATGCGTCTTGGCAACGCATGAACGTCGAAACAGCAAGTGTACCGCGAAAGAGTTTTTCCTCCCTATGAGGGCAAGGGGCGCGTTAGGGAATACAGGATTTTTGCCCGCACCTGTGACCGCGAGGCGGTGGGTGCGCAGCACCTCCCCCTCTTTTTAAGAGGCAGCACTAAGGAGAAAAGCACTGGAGGCGTCCCAGGCCGGGCTGGACGCAACCGCCCGTCTGACAGGTTCCAGACTGCAACGACGCGCATGTCAAAGTAGCGCGGCAGACGCCTCATCTGGCCATTGAAGCTCGGGAACAACGGGAGGAACGGAGATACCGGGTTCTAGGGCGCAGGCACGGGCGCGGCTCTGGGGGATGGCCCGGCGCATGCGTACCAACGCTGCAGACTGCGCCATGGCGACCATGCGGCGGGACGGCGATAACGAGCCACCCCGCCCTGGCTGATGGCCGATACTCAACGCCCAGGCAAGTGGGTAAGCAATAAACTTGGCTGGTATGGGCTGATCCGAGCTGACCCTGCAGAGAGTAAACAGACAAAGAAAAAACCCCTTAGATCACTCTAAGGGGTTTATTTTCTTGGTTAATGTGGTGGGTGCTGACGGGGTCGAACCGCCGACCTACGCCTTGTAAGGGCGCCGCTCTACCAACTGAGCTAAGCACCCCACCTGATAACCGAAATTAGTTCAACGCATCTTTCAATGCCTTGCCTGGACGGAACTTAGGCACCTTGGCTGCCTTGATCTTGATCGCAGCGCCGGTACGTGGGTTACGGCCGGTACGCGCAGCGCGCTTACCAACGGCAAAGGTACCAAAACCTACCAGAGAGACTGTACCACCTTTTTTCAAGGTTTTCTTCACTGCATCAATGGTGGACTCCAGCGCACGAGCCGCAGCAGCCTTGGAGATATCAGCATTGTTAGCAATGTGCTCAATGAGTTCAGTTTTATTCACAAGCAGCCTCTATTCATCAAGAGAGTTAAGGAAGTGTATGTTTCATCCCATTATGAGCAGTTTGCACATGGTGCAACTGTCACAGATTCAAAAACAACACCACTGGCACGAAATTTTCACCTCGACCCCAGTGCCTCTGGAATGAGGTGAATTCTAGACGGAATTTCTGGGTACTCAGGCAAAAAATCACTTTTTTTCGCTGACCAGCGCCCGGTTTGCCTTGCAAAAGCCAGGCATCACGGGCTCTGTAGCCTGAATTCCTTGTACAGGCGAGGTGGAGTCTACGCCCAAACCTGTGACGGCCAACTAAGAATCAACCCTAGCCCGGATCTCTGGCAATGCCTTTTGCAGGTAATAAATCATCGACCAGACGGTCAATACCGCTGCCCCCCAGATCAGCCAGGTACCCCAGACACCGGTATCGATCCCGGCCACCTTGCCGTCGTAGAGCAAAAACGGAATGGCCACCATCTGCACGGTGGTCTTGAGCTTGCCCACCATGTGCACAGCCACGCTCTTGCTCGCACCAATGCGCGCCATCCATTCACGCAGCGCCGAGATCGCAATCTCGCGGCCGATGATGATCAGCGCGACAAAGACATCGGCACGCTGCAGGTAGACCAGGATCAGCAGCGACGCGCAGACCAGGAACTTGTCGGCCACCGGATCCAGAAAGGCGCCAAAGGATGAGGTCTGGTTGAGCTTGCGTGCCAGAAAGCCATCGAGCCAATCGGTGAAGGCGAACACCACAAACATGACGGTGGCCCACAGGTTCTTGGTGGCCATATCAAGAGGCGAGTAATACACGCCGATGATGAGCGGGATCGCGACAATGCGCGTCCAGGTCATGATGGTGGGGATCGTGAAGAACATGCGGCTATTGTGGCACGCTGCGGTGCAAATTCAGTGAACGACATGCTCTGTGAACGACATGCGTTCAGAACCCTTGGCAAAGCTTGCGGTCTGGACCGGAGCGCGGTCCGGCGCGACCGGCGTCCATTTCACAGGGCGAGGGTTCTGCATGGGCACCATGACGCGCCCGCCTGCGCGACCTGTTGCAAGGCCGCACAGGCCTCCCGTCAATGCAAGGCTCTGTAGATATCCTGCGCCAGCGCTGGCGATATGCCATCGACCGTCATCAGGTCATCGACCCCGGCCTCCTCCACACCGCGTACGCCGCCAAAGCGTTGCAGCAGGCGCGCCCGCTTCTTGGGCCCGACCCCGGGAATGTCTTCCAGCCGGCTGCCACCTACCCGCACCTTGGCACGCGCAGCGCGCATGCCGGTGATCGCAAAGCGGTGCGCCTCATCGCGAATCTGCGCCACCAGCATCAGCGCGGCCGAGTCGCGGCCCAGATAGACCTTGTCGCGCCCATCGCAGAACACCAGCTCTTCGAGACCGACCTTGCGGCCCTCGCCTTTCTCGACACCGACGATGCGTGACAGATCCAGACCCAGCTCGGTAAAGACCTCGCGTGCGACACCGACCTGGCCCTTGCCGCCATCGATGAGCACGATGTCGGGCAAACGGGCAGCATTTTTGCCAAGCTCGGCGCCACCGGCATCGCGCTGGGCCTCGGCCACCTTGCTGTAGCGGCGCGTCAGCACCTGGCGCATGGCGGCATAGTCGTCACCGCCGGTGATGCCTTCGATCTTGTAGCGCCTGTACTCGCTGCTTTGCATCTTGTGGTGGTGAAACACCACGCAGGAGGCCTGGGTGTTCTCACCCGAGGTGTGCGAGATGTCAAAGCACTCGATGGTCAGCTGGTCGATATCGTCCTGGGGCAAATCCAGCGCCTCGACCAGCGCACGCGTGCGTGCCTGTTGCGAGCCTTCTTCCGCCAGCAGGCGGGCCAGCTGCAACTGGGCATTCTTTTGCGCCATCTCAAGCCAGACGCGGCGCTCCTCGCGCGGCTGCGACACCGCAGCAATGCGCGTGCCGGTCTGTTGTGACAAGGCCTCCAGCAATGCGGGCTCCAGCGCAACGCTGACCACCAGCACCGGCGGAGGCGCCACCTGCAGATAGTGCTGCGCCACAAACGCTTCCAGCACCCGCTGCTCCACCGTCTTGGCAGCCACGGTGGTGCCGGGCGTGCCCAACGCCTGGTCCTCGGCGTCTTCGGCTTCTTCCAGACTGGCGATGGCAGCACTGTCCTCGACATGCACCGGGAAGTAGGCGCGGTCCCCGAGGTGCCGCCCGCCACGCACCATCGCCAGATTCACGCAGGCCTTGCCGCCTTGCACCTGCACGGCCAGTATGTCCACATCGCGGTCATCACTGGTCTCGATGCTTTGCTGGTGCAGCATGCTGGCCAGCGCCTTGATCTGGTTGCGGATGTCGGCCGCCTGCTCAAACTCCAGCTGGTCCGAATGCGCCATCATGCGCGCCTCCAGCGTCTTGAGCAGGGTGTCGGTCTCGCCGCGCAGCATGGCTTCGGCATGGGCCACATCGGCGGCGTAATCCTCGGGACTGATGTGGTCGACACAGGGGCCGCTGCAGCGCTTGATCTGGTACAGCAGACAAGGCCGGGTGCGGTTGCTGAAGATGCTGTCCTCGCAGGTGCGCAGGCGGAACACCTTTTGCAGCAACTGGATGGTTTCCTTGACCGCCCAGGCATTCGGATACGGTCCGAAATAGCGCTGGCGCTTGTCGGTGGCACCCCGGTAGTAGGCCACGCGCGGGTAGCACTGGCTGGGGGGCGCGCGCATGTCACCATCGTGGATCGCCATGCCGGTGATCTTCAGGTACGGATAGCTCTTGTCATCCCGAAAAAGAATGTTGTATTTCGGATGCTGGGTCTTGATGAGGTTGTTTTCCAGCAGGAGCGCTTCGGCTTCGGAGCGCACCACCGTGGTCTCCATGCGCACGATCTTGCCCACCATGTGGCCGATGCGCGTGCCGCCATGGTCCTTCTGGAAATAGCTCGATACCCGGCGCTTGAGGTTGATGGCCTTGCCCACATACAGCAAGGCATCGCTGGCGTCGAAATAGCGGTAGACCCCGGGCATGGCGGGCAAACCAGCCACCTGGGCAAGAAGTTCGGGAGAGTGCACGTGAATGGGCATGGCGCTATTGTCTTATGCGTTCGCGCTGCCCGCAGCAAACCGGTCCATCACCCATGCAGGCTCACTGCACAATGCCGCGCTCCCGCAGCGTTGCAATCTGCGCTGCGCTCAGGCCCAGGCCCTGCAGTACGGCGTCGGTGTCGTCACCCAGGTGGGGGGCACTGCTGCGGATCGTGCCCGGCGTGACAGACAGCTTGGGCACGATGCCCGGCACCTCGAGTGTGTGGCCATCGCGAGTGGTCTGCGGCACGATCATCTGGCGCGCACGGTAGTGCGGGTCTTCGCTGATGTCCTTGGCGGTGTAGACCTTGCCGGCCGGCACCCTTGCAGCGGCCAACGCATCCATCACCTGTGCAATCGCGCGCGGCTGTGTCCAGGCGCTGATGGCCGCATCGATCTCCTCTATACGTGCCACCCGTCCCGCATTGCTGGCCAGGTCGGGCGCCTGGCCCAGGTCAGGCCGGCCAATGGTGTCCATCAGCCGCTTGAAGATGCTGTCGCCATTGCCGGCCACCAGCACCCAGCCATCCTGGCAGGCATAGGCATTGGACGGCGCAATGCCCGGCAAGGCGCTGCCCGCCGCCTCGCGCACCACGCCAAAGGCGCTGTACTCGGGGATCAGGCTTTCCATCACATTGAAGACTGCCTCATGCAAGGCCACATCGATCACCTGGCCACTGCCGCCGTTGACCTTGCGGTGGTAGAGCGCCATCATCACGCCGATGACGCCATGCAGTGCCGCCAAGGTATCGCCGATCGACACCCCCACGCGCACAGGCACCCGCCCGGGCTCGGCCGTCAGATGGCGCAGGCCGCCCATGGCCTCGCCAATCACGCCAAAGCCTGGCAGGTCGCGGTAGGGACCGGTTTGCCCGTAGCCGGAGATGCGCAGCATCACCAGGCCCGGGTTGAGGGCATGCAGCTCCTCGGGCGACATGCCCCAGCCCTCCAGGGTGCCGGGGCGGAAGTTCTCCACCAGCACATCGGCCTCGGCAATCAGCTGGCGGGCAATGTCCTGCGCCTCTTTCTGGCGCAAATCCAAAGCCAGCGACTGCTTGTTGCGCGACTGCACCTGCCACCAGACGGAGGTGCCATCCTGCAGCAGGCGCCAGTTGCGCAGCGGGTCGCCCGCGCCGGTGGCCTCGATCTTCACCACGTCGGCACCAAACTCGCCCAAGGTCTTGCCGCAGAACGGCCCGGCAATCAGCTGGCCCATCTCGACCACCTTGACGCCTTGCAAAGCCATCGGCCCCGGGGTTGCAGTGTGGGGGTTCATGTCTGTCTCCATGCTTGATCAACTGGGGCTTATTGTGGCCCAGGCGGCAGGGCCTGGGATCCTCTGCATAACCCTCGTCAAGTGGAATGGGCGCGGATCGGGATGAGCCGCAAGGCGTCTTTTGCAGTCAATAGCCCGCTATTGACAAGAAAGACAACGCAGCGGATCGCCCGAGCCCGCGTTCAGACCACGACAGGGAGTTGTGCAGCGGATTCCACAACAGTGACGCCCGGGACTGCACTATCATCGCCCCGTCATGCCCAACGCTCCCGCCCCGCCCTCCGCCACCCCCATCCCACCCCCGCAGGTCTGGGATATCTTTTGCCAGGTGATCGACAACTTTGGCGACATCGGCGTGTGCTGGCGCCTGGCCGCCGACCTGGCCCGGCGCGGCTGCCAGGTGCGCCTGTGGGTGGACGATGGCAGCGCGCTGGCCTGGATGGCGCCGCAGGGCGCGCCCGGCGTGACCGTGCACCCGTGGCCCGGTGCGGTGCCGGCCAGCGGCATTGCCGATGTGGTGGTGGAAGCCTTTGGCTGCGAGATCCCCCCCGCCTTCCAGCAGGCACTGGCCGCGCGTGCGCAATCGCCAGCACAGCGGCCCAGCGTCTGGATCAACCTGGAATACCTGTCTGCCGAAGACTATGTGGAGCGCTGCCACCGCCTGCCTTCACGCTTGATGAGCGGCCCAGCCAGCGGCCTCACGCGCTGGTTCTTCTACCCCGGCTTCAGCACCGGCACCGGCGGCCTGCTGCGCGAGGCCGATCTGCCCCAGCGCCAGGCGGAGTTTGACCGCAGCGCCTGGCGGGCGCGGCATGGCCTGCATGACGGCGACCCGGTGTTTTCGCTGTTCTGCTATGAACCGCCCGCTTTTTTGCAGGCCTTTGCCAGCGCCGGCACGGCCACGCAATGGCTGGTCACCCCGGGCCGCGCGGCGGCACTGGTACAGCGGCAACTGCCGCAGCCCCTGCCCCGTCAGGTGCAGTTGCTGCAGCCCTGCAGCCAACCGGAATTCGACGACATGCTCTGGTCCTGCGACCTCAACTTTGTGCGCGGCGAAGACTCGCTGGTGCGGGCACTATGGGCTGGCCAGCCCTTTGTCTGGCAGATCTACCCGCAAGACGACAACGCGCACCATGCCAAGCTGGAGGCCTTTCTGGACTGGCTGCATGCGCCGGACAGCCTGCGCCAAGCCCATGCGGCCTGGAATGGCATCCCCGGCGCCAATGGCTCCCCCCCGGCCTGGCCCGGCACCACCGCCGCTGTGCTGTCCCAATGGGCGCAGTGCGTGCAGGCGGCACGCAACAGTCTGCAGATGCAGCCCAGCCTTGCCGAGCAGCTGATGGCATTTGCAGACGAAAAATGTTAGAATCGGAGTCTTTGCGCTTATCCGCGTACCCAGCGCCGCCAGGCAACAGGGTTTGACGGATGCGCACAACGCCGCGGAACATGCTACGGCGCAGCACAGCCCGTCCAACGACACTTGCGCGCCGCCCGTAGAAGTTTGAGCGGCCCAACACAGGCACCTATTGCTATGAAAATCGCTCAAGAAATCCGCGCTGGTAACGTGATCATGTTCGGCAAGGACCCGATGATCGTTCTGAAGACCGAATACGCACGTGGCGGCCGTGGCGCTGCCACCGTGCGCATGAAGCTCAAGAGCCTGATCGGCAACTTCGGCACGGAAAACGTGTTCAAGGCCGACGACAAGATCGACAACGTGATCCTGGAGAAGAAGGACTGCACGTACTCCTACTTCGCAGACCCCATGTACGTCTGGATGGACCCTGAGTTCAACCAGTACGAAGTGGAAGCCGAAAACATGGCTGACGCCCTGAACTACCTCGAAGACGGCATGACCGCTGAAGTGGTGTTCTATGACGGCAAGGCCATCTCCGTCGAACTGCCAACCACCATCGTGCGCGAAATCACCTGGACCGAGCCAGCCGTCAAGGGCGACACTTCGGGCAAGGTGCTCAAGCCCGCCAAGATCGCTACCGGTTTTGAAATCGCTGTGCCCCTGTTCGTGAGCCAGGAAGACAAGATCGAAATCGACACCCGCACTGCCGAATACCGCAAGCGCGTGTAATGCCTGGGCCGCAAGCCCCAGCCAGAACAACCTCCATGCCCCGCGCTGGAGGTTTTTTTTCGCCTCGGCATCGCAGGCCTCTCTAAGACGAGACAGCCGCAAGCGGGCCATTGCAGCGATGCACATGCAGATACATATTTTTACCCATTAAAAATAGCCAAATATTTTTGCCCCGGTAAAATAGAGCGCATATCCCCAAAAATAGAAAGAACAAGTGGCCATGACTACCGAGACATTGACCGGCCGGTTGACGATTTTCCAGGGCCACCAGCGCCTGCTGCAAGCCGACCGCCTCACCGTGCTGCGCTATCTGCAAAACCATGACGAACTGCACCCCGGCGGCAGCCCTACCCCTTTGTGGGTGTTTGACGACCTCTCCGGCTTGCGGCTGGACCTGAACTGGCGCTCGGAACTTGCGCCCACCAGCCCTCCCACCCCGTTGGATGGTGCAGAACCTGCGCCCGTTACCCCGGCGGCCGCACCGATAGAGCCGGCCAGCCACGGCCGTGCCGCGCGGGCCGTGGGACGCCCCAAACTGGGTGTGGTCTCGCGCGAGGTCACTTTGCTGCCCCGCCACTGGGAGTGGCTCAACCGCCAGCCCGGCGGCGCCTCCGCCGCGTTGCGCCGGTTGATCGACGATGCCCGCAATGCCCACGCGGAGAAGGATTCCCAGCGCGCCGCGACCGAGGCCACCTACCAGTTCATGCAGGCGATGGCAGGCGATCTGCCCGGTTTTGACGAAGCCTGCCGCGCGCTGTTTGCCCACAAGCAATCGGCATTCTTGCTGCAGACCCAGGCATGGCCTGATGATGTACAAGCTTATCTGCACCAGCTCAGCCGTCCCATCTGGCCGGTGTAAGCGCTACAGTCCCGTTCCCCCCGACTACACACGCCCCCATGTCTTCGCCCCTTCCCCTCACGCAGGCTGCGCCGCCCGCCCCGCCTGTACGCCCCCTGTGGCAAGTGTTCATGGTGTTTCTGGGCCCCATGCTGCTGTCCAACATCCTCCAGTCACTCTCGGGCACGCTCAACAGCATGTTTCTCGGTCAGATGATGGGGGTCAAGGCGCTGGCTGCGGTCGCGGCCTTCTTCCCGGTCATGTTTGTCTTTATTGCGTTTGTCATCGGCCTGGGCGCTGGCGCCTCGGTGCTGATTGGCCAGGCCTGGGGCGCAGGGCAGCCCGACAAGGTCCGTGCCATTGCCGGCACCACCTTGCTGACCGGGCTGGCCATGGGGGCGGCGGTGGCGCTATTTGGCGGTCTGTTCACCCAGCCCATCATGCGGCTGCTGGGTACCCCAGCCGATATCCTCGAGCAGGCCACGGTGTACTCGCGCATCGTCTTGCTGGGCATGCCTGGGCTGTTCATCTTCCTGCTGTTCACCTCGCTGCTGCGCGGCGTCGGCGACACACTCACGCCCATGTGGTCGCTGATCGTGTCCACCGGCATCGGCCTGGTCAGCACCCCAGCGCTGATTGCCGGCTGGGGCGGCCTGCCGCGCCTGGGCGTGGCCAGCGCCGGGGTGTCGATGATCCTGGGCTTCAGCATCGCCCTGGTCTGGCTGACGGTGCAGCTGCGCCGCAAGCGCAGCGTGCTGGCACCCAACAGGGCGCTGTTGCGCGCCATGCGCCCGGATTGGGGCTTGCTGCGCGGCGTGCTGCGCGTGGGCATCCCCACCGGCGTGCTGATGATCGCTACCTCGCTGGCCGGCCTGGTCGTCCTGTCGCTGATCAACGGATTTGGATCCAACGCCACCGCCGCCTACGGCGCCGTGAACCAGATCAATGCGTTCGCGCAGTTTCCGCTGATCTCGATCGCCATCACCGCCTCCATCCTGGCCGCCCAGTCGATCGGCGCCGGCCGCAGCGAACGCCTGCCCGCCATTGCGCGCACTGCGATGCAGATCAACCTGGCCATAGGGGGCGCCACCGCGTTGCTCGGCACCCTCTTCGCCAGGCCTTTGCTGTCGATCTTCATCACCGATCAGGAGGTGCTGCATGTGGCCGTGGAACTGCTGCGCATTGTGCTGTGGAGCGGTCTGCTGTTTGGCGCCTTCGCGTCCCTGGCCGCGCTGATGCGTGCCAGCGGTGATGTGCTGATCCCCACGTTGATCACCATCGGCGTGATCGCCACGCTGGAGCTGCCGCTGGCCTGGCTGTTCAGCCGCCACTTTGGCCTGGTGGGCATCTGGATGGCCTTCCCGGTCTCCTACGGCATCACATTGGCGCTGCAAACCTGGTACTACCAGGCCATCTGGAAAAAGCGCCCGATCCGCAAGATGGTCTGAGCGCGGCACGCCCAGGCGCTGCGCCCACCAGCCCAGGTGACAAGCGCCGTAAAAACTGAAATCATGGCCAGCTGCAGCAGCCTGCCTGCCTGCCTTCAACGATCCGCCTTTATGCCCAAGCTTGATAACTACCGCGTGCCCGTCAAGGGCCCCGTCCATCTGGCCGACTACGACCCGGCCGCCACACCGTTTGCACACGGCACTGTCAAGGCCCAGGAAAAGGACCTGAAGACGCTCAACAAGCAGCTGGCGCAACTGATGCGCCCGCTGCAGGGCGAGAACAAGCGCTCGGTACTGTTGGTGCTGCAAGGAACGGACACCAGCGGCAAGGACGGCACCGTGCGCGGCGTGTTCAAAACCACGGGACCGCAGGGCCTGCGCATGGCCACCTTCAAAAGCCCAAGCAAGGAAGAGCTCTCGCACGACTACCTGTGGCGCTGCCATGCGGTGGTGCCCGCCAAGGGCGAGATCGGCATCTGGAACCGCAGCCATTATGAAGACGTGCTGGTGCCGCTGGTCAACGGCTGGATCACGCCGCAGGTCGCCAAGCAGCGCTATGCGCAGATCAATGACTTCGAGCGCCTGCTGACTGAGAACGGCACCACCGTCCTCAAATGCATGCTGCATATCAGCAAGGACGAACAGCGCGTTCGGCTGCAGGAGCGCATCGATGTGCCGGAAAAACGCTGGAAGTTCAGCCTCGATGACCTCGCGGTGCGCAAGCAGTGGGACGCCTACCAACAGGCCTACGAGGACCTGCTGGAAGCCACTTCCACCGCGCATGCGCCCTGGTATGTGGTGCCGGCCGACAACAAGCTGCACCGCAACCTGATGGTCAACACCTTGCTCAACCACTGCCTGCTCGACATGCAGCCGCAGTACCCGGTCGATTTCCCCGAGCTGGTCGGCCTGCAGGTCGAATAAGCGCGCCCGGCAAAAGCGCACCGACCACAGAAAAGGGCCTGCTGCAACAGCAAGGCCCCTTTGCTTTGTAGGCGATCCAGTGTTTAGACCGGCACACCCACCAGGTCATGGCCCTGGCTGCGCACAATGCGCACCTTGATCAGCTCGCCGACCTTGTAGGTCTTGCTGAGCTTCTCGGGCGGCAGCAGGTGCACGACACCGTCGATCTCGGGCGCATCGGCATAGGTACGGGCGATGCCACCCTTCTTGCCCAGGCCGATGGCCTTGTCGACCAGCACCTGCATGGTCTGGCCCACACGGCGCTCCAGGCGCTTGGCGGACACCTCTTCGGCCACTTCCATGAAACGGGCGCGGCGCGATTCGCGCACCTCAGCGGGCAGCATGCCGGGCAGCTCGTTGGCGGTAGCGCCTTCCACCGGGCTATAGGCAAAGCAGCCTGCGCGGTCAATCTCGGCCTCGCGGATAAAGTCCAGCAGGTGCTCGAACTCTTCTTCGGTCTCGCCGGGGAAGCCGGCAATAAAGGTCGAGCGGATCACCAGCTCGGGGCAGATCGCACGCCACTCACGGATGCGCTCCAGATTGCGCTCGCCGCTGGCCGGGCGCTTCATGCGCTTGAGTACATCGGGGTGGCTGTGCTGCAGTGGCACATCCAGATACGGCAGCACCAGGCCTTGGGCCATCAGCGGCAAGATCGCGTCCACCGTGGGATACGGGTACACATAGTGCAGGCGCACCCATGCCCCATACGGCTTGGCCAGTTCGCCCAGCGCTTCCACCAGCTCCAGCATGCGGGTCTTCACCGGCTTGCCGTCCCAGAAACCGGTGCGGTACTTCACATCGACACCATAGGCGGAGGTGTCCTGGCTGATCACCAGCAGCTCCTTGACGCCACCGGCAAACAGCGCCTTGGCTTCCTTGAGCACATCGCCAATCGGGCGGCTGACCAGATCACCGCGCATCGAGGGGATGATGCAGAAGGTGCAGCGGTGGTTGCAGCCTTCGGAAATCTTCAGGTACGCATAGTGCTTGGGCGTGAGCTTGATGCCCGCCTCGCCAAAGCTGCCGGGCACCAGGTCGATGAAGGGGTCATGCGGCTTGGGCAGGTTGGTGTGGACCGCGTCCATCACCTCTTGCGTGGCATGGGGGCCCGTTACCGCCAGCACGCTGGGGTGCATCTGCTTGACCAGGTTGCCGCCGCCGTCGCCCATCTTGGCGCCCAGGCAACCGGTCACGATCACCTTGCCGTTCTCGGCCAGCGCCTCGCCAATCGTGTCCAGGCTTTCGCGCACGGCGTCGTCAATGAAGCCGCAGGTGTTGACGATCACCAGATCGGCGCCTTCAAAGGTCTTGGAGGTCTGGTACCCCTCGGCGCTCAACTGCGTCAGGATCAGCTCGCTGTCGGTAAGGGCTTTGGGGCAGCCAAGTGATACCATACCTATACGCGGTATGTGCTCGGCTTTTTGGATGGTGTCAGTCATGAAATCAGGTTCTGTGGGGTTGGTTTATAGCTAATTGCGGTTCTCTGACCCTAAGCAGTCGACGGGTAGCAGCACTGACCGGCAAATAGCTTACGCATCTAAATGGGCTGCAGAGCATGGGTTGCAGCTCGACAGCAGCTTGCCTTTACGCGACGAGGGTCTATCTGCCTATCACCAGCAGCACGTTAAATCCGGAGCCCTGGGAACGTTCCTGCGGGCAGTAGAAGACGGCCGCGTACCGCCCGGCTCGGTGCTAATCGTGGAAGGCCTAGACCGCCTATCACGCGCTGAGCCGATACAAGCCCAAGCGCAATTGGCCCAGATTGTAAATGCTGGCCTCACTGTGGTCACTGCCAGTGATGGGAAGTCCTACAGCCGTGAACGGCTGAAAGCCAACCCCATGGACCTGGTCTACAGCCTCTTAGTCATGATCCGCGCCCATGAAGAGAGCGACACCAAGAGTAAGCGTGTGAAGGCTAGCATTCGCCGTTTATGCGAGGGCTGGCTGGCGGGCACCTACCGAGGCGCTGTCAATCAAGGCCATGACCCTGACTGGGTTCAATCGGTCGAAGGCAGGTTCGAAATCGTCCCAGAGCGTGCAGCAGCAATTCGCCGCATCATTGGCATGTACACCAGCGGTTTTGGAGGAAAGCGCATTGTGCAAGCGTTGGATGCTGAAGGCCTACGCCTATCAGCCAAATCAGCAAACTCATCCTCACAGTGCTACCGACTCTTCAAAATGCCGCAATTGATGGGCACCAAGCCAATCAGTGTTGATGGCCAGCAGTATTTGCTGCAGGACTACTACCCGGCCCTGCTCTATGATAGCGAATGGATAGAGCTTCAGCGTGTTGCCAACCATCACGGCCGCCGGCGCACCAAGGGGGATCTGCCCCACATAATCACCAGTTTAGGCATTGCAATCTGTGGATATTGCGGCAAGCCAATGACAGGCCAGAACCTTGCCACCAAGCCTCGCCTGCCCGATGGCAGGATTCAGGATGGATACCGCCGTTTGCTGTGCGCCTCCGCTGCCGCGTATGGCGCTGGTTGCAAGGTGCCTGGCAGTACAAGCGTCGCCCCCATTGAGCGTGCCATTATGGCCTACTGCTCAGACATCGTGAACCTTCAGGCGCTATACGGAAATGACCGCAGTCAGGCGCCTCGCGCCAAGATTGTTGTCGCCAGCGCAAAGGTCGAGGATATCAACTCTCAGCTGGAGAGACTCACGGATGCCATGCTGGCTTCTTCTGCAGAAGGAACGCCAGCGGTGTTTGCTAGGCGAGCTAGAGCCTTAGAGGACGAACTGTCCGCCGCTAAAGCTGAATTGCAAGCCGCCGAGCGTGATCTGATTGCCATGTCGCGCAACGATAATAGCGACGCCAATAAAGCATGGCAAAAGTTGGCTGCTGGAGTTGAGGCTCAGGATGTAGAAGCCCGATTACAAGCCAGGCAGCTGGTAGCCGACACTTTTGAACGCATTGTGGTTTATCACCATGGTATCCGGCCAGACCACACCTCAAAGTCTCGTGACTATAAAATCGATTTAGTTTTGATTGCTAAAGGTGGTCATGCTCGCGCACTAACTATAGATCGAACTGGTAGTTGGATTGAGGGAGATGACTACCTTTTAGAAATCTGAGCTCACAATAGTGTCATCTCAGACTCTGTTGCTGCGTCTTTGCTGAAGGTACGAAGCTATTTCATCGACTGCACTTGTTCCATCTGCACTATTTGTCCCAAGCTCTTCAGGGGTAAAATGCGGCTGTGGTATTACAGCATTATTCACCCAGTTCAGACAACCTAATTTTTCGACGGCTTCCGATAATTCATCTTTTTGATTAGCAAAATGCAGTTTGTAAAAATGGTTTAGCGAGCCAGCACAAATATCTGCGACTTGCAACTGTGGATAACGCGTTGAATCGCCTTGTGTCAGCGACTGAGCTTTTAAAGGAAACTGAATTTTTCTTCGATCAGGACCGATGATTTGTGAATCCTCTCCTTGCATTGCCATCATTTCCTCAAAAGTTTGCTGAGAAAGCATAATAGGTTTGGATTGATCATGCACCACATCAAACCGGGCATTCTTCATCATACCCCACCTCACAATTTGGTGAAAGAGTGCAGGGATTGCAGGATCAATATTTGACCAATCATAATCCTCATACCACATATTGAAATATTGAGGATCTAGCAAACCACTCAGAAATTTTTTCAATTGCTCATTCGCGCAAGAGTGAACAAGAGAATTCGCTGCTTCATAAAAGGGATCTTTACCCTCATCAGCACCTTTTCTGATAAGTTCAACAAACGAATTCAGGAAATTGTTTACTTTCTCCTCCCCACACATTGTTGGCAATACATAGTAGAGGAAGTTGGAGAGCGCCAGATTGTGTCCAAATTTATAAAGATCATACCCCATTTCATAAAATATATTCTCAGCGATCAAATCAACTATCTTTGTCGTCACCATATATCGCTTATGAAACACACTTATTTGAACACGGTGCTCATTCAATCGAGGATCGGAGAGAAATTTAATTACTTTATTTATACCCTCTTGACGACGCCTTAAGTTACTAAACTTTGACTCGCCCGTTTGCCCTGAACGCACATGCTGAAGCAAATCCGCCGCCTCTTCATTGGAAAAATCATTTGATGCCAATATAAACGAAGGCTGAACTTCATCTAGAAGATTTGCACCCGTGTTGCCAGCTTCATCACAGTAAATTATAGACATAAATTACACCCACATTAATAATTGAAAAACATTAATTAGAACCACATAACAAATATTGAATAAAAATCTTTCCTCTCATTTGGATTCATTATGAAACTGATAAAAATTATCTCCTTTCGTCATCTTCTTTTCCTTTGACGATCGAACTCATCCTACCTGACTAGCACCTATCCTGAGAAAAGATTTATACTGTATGCATACACAGTACTCTACAGCCCCTACATCTTGATGCGAGCCCCATGATCCTCCCAGTGGCGGGAAGCACTGTGCGCGCCGGCTTCCCAAGCCCTGCAGATGACTGGAGCCAGGAACGAATCGACCTTGCCAAGCTCCTGATACCTCATCCCGCCTGCACATTCCTGGTCAAGTCGGGCGGACTAACGATGAAGGACGCGGGCATCGATGATGGCGACCTTCTGGTGGTCGACCGCTACATGAAGCCTGAGCACAAGTCGATCGTGGTGGCGGTGCTGGACAACGACTTCACCGTCAAATATCTCTTCAAGCGCGGTGGCCGGATCAAGCTGCAGGCAGCCAACCCTACCCTCCCTGACACCAGCATCGGCGACGAGCAGACGCTTGAGATCTGGGGCGTTGTCACCTGCAGCATCAAGCGCTTCGTCAAGGTGTAAACATGTATGCACTGGTCGATGGGAACAACTTCTATGTGAGCTGCGAGAGGGTGTTTCGCCCAGCGCTCAACCGCTGCCCCGTGGTGGTGCTCAGGAACAATGACGGCTGCGCTAATTGGGGCCGTTTGGGGGATCGGCAAGTGAATTAGCAACGACTTGAACGCGGCGAGCATAGCCAATGTCTGGCAGCTCACTCAGGCCGACCTGGGCACCATACGTCGACGCTGGTCGGTGGTCCTGGAGCGCACCGTGCGCGAGCTGCGCGGCGAAAGTTGCATCGCCCTCGAGGATGCCCCCCCTAAGAAAATGATTGCCTGCACCAGGTCATTTGGCCAGCCGGTGGAGGACCTTGGCCCCTTGATCGAGGCGGTGAGCGAGTATGCCAGCCGTGCGGCCGAGAAGCTAAGGCGTCAGCGCGGCCTGGCTGGCCAGGTACAGGTGTTTGCACATACCAGCCCCTTCAGGCCAGGCCCACGCTTCAGCCGCTCCATCGTCGTTCCGCTGCTGCAGCCGACAGCTGACACTGCGTTGATTGTCCGCAGCGCGGTCGACGGCCTGCGCCGTATTTAAGAAGAGGGATATGAGCTGATCAAGGCCGGAGTGATCCTGCTCGACATCAGCGACGGCACCATTCAGCAAAATGAGCTGGACCTGGGCGAGGCCTCCAAGGATCGCAGCGCCCTCTATGGTGCGTTGGACAAGATCAATTTGCGCTACGTGCGCGGCACCCTGCACCTGGCTTCCACCGGCCTAGAGCCAGGCAGTGCGCGCTGGGGCATGAAGCAAGAGCGGCGCACTCCGAAATACACCACCAACGTCACTGAAATTCCGGTTGCACGGTGTTAATAAAAGAGGCTGAATCAATGCTGCCTGAATCGCCTCACTTTTTCCTCTCCATTTTTAGAGCTTGTGCTCTTTCAGCACGTAATCGCCGTATATGGTCATTGTATTGTGGCGGTATCATCGCGTATTCACCCCATCGAGGTCGGACACAGAATCCCAGGCCATAGTCAAATACCTGCCCCCAAAACAATACAAAAACTCCTTCAGTATCTCTATTAAAACCTCGCCTTTGAAGCTGCTGAATATGGCATACCAACGTAAAATCCTTTATATATGGCCCTGATTTAAGCAATATATCATCTTGATTAACTCTGAAAGAAACTCGCTTTACTTCACCAAAATATAGCTTTTTCTCATCATCCTCACCAGCGATTTCAAAAACATCCCTAATTTGGTCCATTAACTTAGAGGGGAAATTTTGACCCGGGAACTGGTAGTATTTTTGAAGGTTTTGATCAAAGTTTCTACAGATACTCATGATCGTTCGATTGCGACCTGGAACATAAAATTCATCGCCTACGTGTCGCGCGATTGGAACTCTTGTTTCTGGACCCTCAGGATCTTCGACATGCCCTTGCGCATAAGGCAATGCGCGCTCATTCGCCACTTGCGGCTCCTCCGCAAAGCCTGAGAACACTACAAGGTCGCCTCGGGCTATAGCTTCCCGGGCGACCTCTTCATTGTTAAAAAGTTCTCCTTGGATATACGGAGTACGCCTCTCACAGGGAACATTCAAATAACTAGGAATATGGGCAAAGAATGCACGCTTATTATTTCTAGTTCGTTCGCGCTCTAATGGCCGACGAGTTATTGGAGTAAAGCAATTAGGACAAAAAATGTGATTTGCCATAACCGCATCGAAGTCCAGCGCATAGACCTTCTCTGCATCTCTTTCTAGCGTTGCCTCATCCCCGCCCTCATATTTCCAACCCCTCAAATACAGAGCATATTCAATCAGTGGTTTAGCCATTCCCCCTCCAATTTAAAAGGCCAAGAAATTCCTTGCAGGACAGGCAAGAATACCACTTTATAGCACGACAAGAGGAAAACTCGATGTTCGCGACTCACCTCAGGTGCAAGTTTAGTTGTTGATTTTGGGCTTTAACCCCGGCGCACTGGATGGCATAAGATCGTAGGTATTCGAGCTTGTCGGCGTCTTCTTTGACGCTGTCTCGGAGATCCAGAACAGCGATTCCAGTATCTGCGTCGAGCGAGATGGTTGCATCGCCCACGCTGCCGGCGCCGACATCGAGGCGCCCTCCACCGCCACTCGCGTCGGCGGCGCAGGCGGCACGCTTGGTGACGATGCGCACCCCGCAAGTGCCATTGCCAACGCACTTGCGCAGGCGATCAGCTTCCAGCTTCTCTGCATCTCTCTCCTGTCAGTTTGGTGTCGACGGCCGCAAGTGCGGCCTGGTTGAGATCAGTTGCCCGCTGCTCCAGGCGCGCTACCTCACGGGCGGCCGTGGCCTGCTCGCCCAGCTGCACCGCGCGGCGCTGCTGGATCTGCGCAATGACCGCGTCCATGTCCTGCAGCTGGCTGTCAGTGCGCCAGGCGTGCAAGGTCCAGCCACCCGCTAGGCCCGCCAGCGCGATGGCTGCGGCCGCAAGAAAGGTGCGCTCCAGGGTCATGATGTGAGCACCTCAGCAATGGCGCCGGCCACCCGGTGCATGTTGCTCTGCAGCTGCACCAGGTCAGCCTGGTTGCTGATGAAGCACAACTCAGCGATCAGGCCGCCTGCCGTGACAAAGCCCAGCTTGCCGCGTGCGCTGGCCGACTGCTCGATATAGCCCGCATCACCACGCACCCGCAAGCTCAGGACGGCCGACACGGCAAAGCTGATGCGCTGAGCCAGGCCCCGGTGCTTAGGCAGTGCAATCGTCTCCACTCCCGTGGCTTGGGGGTTGGTCGATGCGTTCAGGTGAATCTCCAGCCTGCGACAGTGATCGCTTCTGAGGAGGCTGGAGCGTTATCAACTATTGAGCCCCTGCAGACACGCCCGCCGCCAGCGGCGATCGTATCCCCCTTGGGCTCACCAGTCACGATCATCCGCGTTGCGCTCGACCCGAGCCTGGCCAACTGGGGCGGTATGACGGGCAACATCTATCGCGACCTGGGCGCCAAGGGCTACGAGGTGGCCATGCCCCACCCCAAGCGCGGCACCAAGAAATTCGTCAAGTTCGCAGCCGACCAGGTGCAGGAGGTAACCCATGTCTAAAGCTCACGATCCAGGTACCGAGGATTCCTCAGCAGGTGACCTGGCAACCGAATCAGTGTTGATAGAGGGTGTGGCCTACACCATCCCCAAAGTTGTCGCTCTGGAACTTCTGCGGCTCAACATCGAACTGAAGCAATGGGCAAAGGTGCAGGCCGAGCCGGTGCACCCCGACGACGCGGCCGTGTATGCCCTGGCTGCCAAGATGAAGGCCAAGCTCGCAAAGCAGCGCGCCAAAGGCTATGGCGGATGGGACACGTCGGAATGCTCACAGCAGCGCCTGTCGGCCATGCTGCGCGGAACACGCTACCAAGGGCGACCCGGTGGATGTGGCGAACTTCTGCGCGTTCCTGGCGGCGCGTGGCGAAGGGATCCAGGCAGAGGTGCAGGCCGGGCCGGCGCAATCCACCACTTTGACCGCGATCACTGCAGCTGTTTGCCACCGAGTGGCTGAGCTGGACGACCGAGACAGCCCGGCAATTTGGCCCGAGGCCATGCTGGTTACCAAGGATGAGCTGCAGATGATCCTGATCGAGGAGCTTGCGGCAACTGCACGACCACTGCCAGCACCCCAGGCCCAGCCCGCTCATGCGCTGGATGCTAAGCGGCATAGCTGAAGGAGGAAAAATGATTGGCGATCAACCTACCGGCCACATTGAGGGCGTCCAGATCACGGCGGTGAGTCATGAGGGCCTTACGGTGATGGTCAATGGAAAACCAGCCCGCTTGGCCATCATCACTGAGGATGGCCAGATCATCGCAGCGGGCGCCGATGTTGCGCGTGAGGCGGAGGCCGTGGCAGTGAACAGCTACCGCAATATGCGCAAAGGCATGGGTTTCCTCCGAGTTTTAAGCAACCCAATTAAGGCGGCAACTTAAAACTATGACTCTAACAAACCTGTAGTCTAGGGATGCTTAAGGGCATCAACGCTGGTGCACAACCTTACTTACCAGGATGAATTTCAAAACACACAGAGCTGCTAATTCAACGTAGTAGCTTTTGCTTAATCATCCACCCAGCTCGCTATCAGCAGCATAGATGGACTGGAACTGGGCAATGTCGTAGAAACTAATGATGACCGCCATCATCCACGTACGCTAGTTAAGCCAAATTGAGAAGTCCAGTGGGAGCGAGGGCCTCAGCAACGTGATTGCAATCGCGTAACCGACACTTGTAAGGTCAACTTCATAAAGCTTATTGGCAGCAAAGTTTTCCATCAGTATGCTAAAAGATGGGCAATAGAACTTCAAGACATTTTTGAGTTCGTCCACTGATTTCACGTCAAGACGGTTACCGTAGGCCTCATAGAGATTTTCATAGATATCACCCCCTCTGAATGAATTAACAGTGACCGTTCCTGCATATTGCAAGTGAAGCTTTTGCGGCAATGAAAGACCGAACCCAGGTTGAGCAATAGGAAGCGCGCTCCTCCCCATATGCTCAAGCATGGCGAACGAGGGAAATACAAGAGAAACGTATCGGGAAATGAGCACGTAAGCGAGGAATGCAAGTTGTGACTTCGACAATTTAGGCACCACTGTGACCGCCTCGCCCAGCACCGTATCTAGAAACGGGGTGTTGTCCTCCATCCTGTGTACCAACAGTCTCGACAAGACTTCAGGACTGGCTGCTTCCCCTTTGCGCGCGCAAGCCTTGACCGCATCGTTCATCGTCGCCTGAACATCGGGGTCGGTGAATTTTTCCACCAGCACCTTCACAGCCTCTTTCTGCAAATCCTCCGAAATCTTCAACGCAAACTCGCGGACATTTTCCTCTGCTTTTACTCGCGCAGCCTCCTGCAAGCGAGGGAAATTGTTCTCCATAAAAAACGCGCACGCGGTTTGGACATCAGCAAGCGAAAGCCCATGGTAATGGATGTCGCGACCCGCTTGGAGAGCAGTCGAGTTTTCGCCAACTGTTTGATCTTGCGACTTGCCAAGCACTGTCACTTTTTCCCCACCTTGATTCTTCCAGTCGTGATGTCGCGCCCAGCTTGGATACCAACTCCACCACTTCCCACCTGCTGGTTCTGCCCGGGCGCGCTGTCGCGCCCCAAGAAGAACGATGCCAGCAAGGCGGCAAACGCTGCCGCAACACTGGCATATGAGTCCCATCCAGGCTTGCTAGCAGCCCAAATGATGCTAGCTATCAACGCGAGTAGAAATGCACCGATTGTCAATTTACGCAGCATGGTTGTTAATCAGTATATATAGGATGTGCTGCGGGCAGCCCAAACTGACGAACCCCACCTTGGGGGTTCGGTTGGCGTCGAGCGTCGCAGTGGCAGCGTGGGTATCGGTATTCATTTTTCTTGCAGGGGAACCTGGCAACTAATCTGGGCGGTATTTTAAAGCAGGCGCCCTGACAGGCTCCGCCCCTGGGGTATAGACCCGCAGGCGTGGGCGCTACAGCAACAAAAACCGCCATCTACCGAAACTTCCGGTAGATGGCGGTTGATCACAGGGCAGGTTGGCGGGAATTGCACCCGTATCCGCATGCCTAGCTGCTTGATGGCAGCACGGCAGCCGACGCTTTAGATGGCCTGCTTCAAGGCCGCTTGATCCCAAAAGCCGTCAGCATCTGCTCCGTCTGCTTTTGCATCTGCTCCTGCATCTGCTGGAAGAACTGCTGCGACTGGGCCTGGTAGTTGCTCGCATCGGGCATACCTGGCACGCCGGGCATCGGCATGCCCAAAAAGTTGCGCCACATCTCGGGCGTGGCACCCTTCATCTGGTCGGCAAAGCGGCCTTGCATCTCCGTGAACAGCTGCACATTGCGCTCCAGGTAGGAGCCCATGAAGCCCTGCATCGCATGGCCGTAGAAGCGGATGATGTTGACCAGCATGGCCTCGGTGAACATTGGCGCGCCGCCGGCTTCCTCATCGAGAATGATCTGCAGCAGAATGCTGCGCGTCAGGTCCTCGCCGGTCTTGGCGTCCTTGACGACGATGGGCTCGTTCTGCATGACCAGCGCCTTGACCTCGGCCAAGGTGATGTAGGCAGAGGTCTGGGTGTCGTACAGACGGCGGTTGGGGTATTTCTTGACGACGCGCTCGGACGCGGTAGCTGTTCCTGGGGTGTTTTCCGGCACGCGGATCTCCTGTGTCTCTCGCCAACGGCGGGCGTTATGGGAATACCGACCATCCTAGTCTCTGGGACGGCGGTTTTTACCTCTAAGGCAATTTTTAGATTGTAGTGACGGCGGAGGCCTGTTGCGCTGCAGCACTTACCCTAAGAACCTGTTCTAAGAGGCGCCCGCCCGGCCCTTGAGCCAGTTGCCAAAGGCCTGCAGCGCAGGCTGGGCGGGCATGGGCTCGGTCGCCAGCGGGGTCATCCAGTAATAGGCGCGGCTGCCTTTCAACGGCAGCTCGCAGGCAACCACCAGCTCGCCCCGGGCCAGCTCATCCTCGATCAGCATCGGCGGAATCAGCGCCACCCCCATGCCCGCTGCTGCGGCCACAGCCAACATCGAGAACAGCTCATAGCGCGGGCCATCGAGCGCATGGGGGGCAGGCACACCGGCAGCATCAAACCACTTGCGCCAACCATCGGGCCGGGTGCTTTGCTGCAGCAGCGGCAGCTGCGCCAGCACCTGGGGCGATACGGTCAGGTAGGCTCGGCCGCGCCCGCGCTGGGTGGCGCCTTCCAACAGGCGCGGGCTGCAGACCGGCACGATCACCTCGTCCATCAACCAGGTCGCCTGTGTACCCGGCCATTGGCGCGCCTGCTCGGCAGTACCGGCATAGATGGCGGCATCGACCAGGCGCTCGGCAAACGCAAAGGGCCGGGTCTGCACATCGATATGCACGACCACGCCGGGATGCTGCTGCAAAAACTGCGGCAGGCGCGGCAGCAGCCAGCGGGTCGCAAAGGTGGGCACGGCCGCAATGCTGATCGCGCCGCCTGCGCCCTGGTGGGCCATGATGTCCAGCGTGCCGCGCTCAATGCCCTGCAGCCACTGCGCCACCTGATGGCTGTACTGGTGGCCCGCAGGCGTCAGCACCATGCCGTGGCGCGAGCGCTTGAACAGCTGCACGCCCAGCTGCTCTTCCAGCGCAATGATCTGGCGCGAGACGGCGCTTTGCGTCAGCGCCAGCTCCTGGGCGGCGCGGGTGTAGCTCTCGTGGCGGGCGGCGGCCTCAAAACAGGCCAGTGCCTGGGTCGAGGGAATCATTCGGCGCATATCTTGTCTCCGATGTGACGCATGGCATCAATGCATCTTTCTCTGGCACTACCAGTGCATGCGTTTTTATAAATGCGTAGATCGCATATCTGGATGATAAACAATCGTTTGCCCCGCTGCTAGCGCGGGTCTACCATGGCGGCTGTTTTGGCAGGGCAGCGCATCAACGTGCGGCCCCCGCCTTCCAATAAGCGAATACCGATCCAAGGAGCAGACATGGCGCAATTCACCTGGGAAGATCCCTTCCACCTCGACGAACAACTGACCGAAGACGAGCGCATGATCCGCGACGCGGCCCGTGCCTATTGCCGCGACAAGCTGGCACCGCGCGTGCAGGAAATGTTCCGCAAGGAATCGGTGGACACGAGCATCTTCCGTGAGATGGGCGAGCTGGGCCTGCTGGGCCCCACCATCCCGACCGAATACGGCGGTGCTGGCCTCAACTATGTGAGCTACGGCCTGGTGGCACGCGAGATCGAGTACATCGACTCGGGCTACCGCTCGATGGCCTCGGTGCAGTCCTCGCTGGTGATGGTGCCGATCAACGAGTTCGGCACCGAAGCGCAAAAGCAAAAGTACCTGCCCAAGCTGGCATCGGGCGAGTTCATCGGCTGCTTTGGCCTGACCGAGCCTGACCACGGCTCCGACCCTGGCAGCATGGCCACCCGCGCCTACAAGGTGGACGGCGGCTACAAGCTCAAGGGCAGCAAGATGTGGATCACCAACAGCCCCATCGCCGATGTGTTCGTGGTCTGGGCCAAGGAAGTCTCCGAAGGCGGTGCCGTCGGCCAGATCCGTGGCTTTGTGCTGGAAAAGGGCATGAAGGGCCTGTCGGCTCCTGCGATCCACGGCAAGGTGGGCCTGCGTGCCTCGATCACCGGCGAAATCGTCATGGACGACGTGTTTGTGCCCGAAGAAAACGCCTTCCCCGAAGTGCGTGGCTTGAAGGGTCCCTTCACCTGCCTGAACAGCGCCCGCTTTGGCATTGCCTGGGGTGCGATGGGTGCGGCCGAGTTCTGCTGGCACACCGCGCGCCAGTACACGATGGACCGCAAGCAGTTTGGCCGCCCGCTGGCTGCCAACCAGCTGATCCAGAAAAAGCTGGCCGACATGCAGACCGAAATCACGCTGGGCCTGCAAGCGGCGCTGCGCGTGGGCCGCATGAAGGACGAGCACCAGAACGTCATCGAGATCACGTCGCTGATCAAGCGCAACAACTGCGGCAAGTCGCTGGACATTGCCCGCCTGGCCCGCGACATGATGGGCGGCAACGGCATCAGCGACGAGTTCGGTGTGGCGCGCCACCTGGTCAACCTGGAAGTGGTGAACACCTACGAAGGCACGCATGATGTGCACGCGCTGATCCTGGGCCGCGCCCAGACCGGCATCGCCGCGTTCGCCAACTAGGAACGGCCCGAGCCCCATCGCATGCAGCGCCCGCTGCATGCCTGCCCACAACCCACTTCACCGCAGGCGCTGCGTGGGTGGGTTGTGGTGTTTTGTGATCGCTTAACCACCCCCTTGCCGGATGCGAATGGCGCCGCCCTGAGGCCGCACGTACCATCGGCGAGTTTTGCAGAAATTTCTTGCTGCAGCGCCTGTTGCACATGCATGGGCAGCTATCGAATTTGGAGACACCATGACCGCACCCATCGCGCCGCTGGACGGCATCAAAGTTCTGGATCTGTCGCGGGTGCTGGCCGGCCCCTGGTGCGCGCAGATGCTCGGTGACCTGGGCGCCGAGGTGATCAAGGTCGAGCGGCCCGAGGCCGGTGACGACACGCGCCACTGGGGCCCTCCCTACCTGCACACCGATGACGGCACCAAGACCGAGCAGGCCAGCTACTACACCTGCTGCAACCGCAACAAGCGCAGCATCACCATCGACATGGCCTCGCCCCAGGGCCAGGCGCTGATCGTCGAGCTGGCCAAGGATGCCGACATCCTCGTCGAGAATTTCAAGGTCGGTGGCCTCAAGGCCTATGGCCTGGACTATGAAAGCCTGCGCACGATCAACCCGCGCCTAATCTACTGTTCGGTCACCGGCTTTGGCCAGACCGGCCCCTACGCCCCGCGCGCCGGCTACGACCTGATGGTGCAGGCGATGAGCGGCATGATGAGCATCACCGGCCACCCTGATGGCGAGCCCGGTGGCGGCCCGCTCAAGGTCGGCGTCGCAGTCACCGATGTGTTCACCGGTATTTATTCCTGCTGCTCGATCCTGGCCGCGCTGCAGGCACGCCACCGGACCGGCGAAGGCCAGCACATCGACATGGCGCTGCTGGATGTGGGCATGGCCGTGCTGGCCAACCAGGCCGTGGGCTACCTGAATGCAGACGATATTCCGCAGCGCGCAGGCAATATCCACCCCAGCGTGGGCCCCTACCAGGATTTCCCCAGCAAGGACGGCAATGTGCTGCTGGCCATTGGCAACGACGGCCAGTTCGCGCGCTTTTGCGCCGCCACCGGCAACGAGGCCTGGGCACAGGACCCGCGCTTTACCCGCAACTCGGGCCGCATCATCCACCGCAAGGATTTGCAGGAACTGATGTACCCGTTGATGAAAACCCGCACCACCGCCGAATGGATTGCGCTGCTCGAAGACAAGGCCGTCCCCTGCGGCCCCATCAACAACATCGCCCAGGCCTTTGACGATGCGCAGGTGATTGCACGCGGCCTGCATGTGCAGATCCCGCGCGATGCCGGCGACCAGATCGGTACGATCAGCACCGTCGCCAGCCCCATGCGGCTGACCGCTACGCCGCCTGTGGTGCGCCGCCCGCCGCCCGCGATGGGCCAGCACACCGACGAGATCCTGGCCGAGCTGGGCCGCTCGCCCGCGCAGATTGCGCAGCTGCACAGCGAAGGCGTGGTCTGACGCTGGGGCTCTTGCTTCCATACACCAAGGGCCGCAACGCGGCCCTTTTTTCATCCATAGAGAGGCTCAGTCAAACAGACCCAGGCTGATGCCGTCGCCCAGCGCTGCACCCTCCCATTCCAGCATTTGCAGCTTGGTGCGCGTGCCGCCATCGGCTGAGAAGCCGCCGCGCGCGCCATGCGCCGCCAAGATGCGGTGGCAGGGCACGACGGGTGCAAAAGGGTTGCCCCCCAGCGCCTGGCCTACCGCACGGGCCATCCCCTTGCCACCCAAGTCGTCGGCAAGCTCACCATAGCTGCGCGTCTGCCCCGGCTCAATGGCAAGTGCCAGCTGGTAGACCGCACGCGAAAAATCCGGCACCCCATGCCAGTCGAGCACCACATCATCGAGCAGCGGCAAACCGCTGTGCGCGGACCAGCGGTTCAGGGTCAGCAGGCTGCGCAGGTCGCCCAGCACGGGGGCAGGTGCATCCGGCCAGCGCGCGCTGCCCTCCGGTTCACTGGTCTCCTGGCGCCCGGCCAGCAGCCACTGCACGCCGGCCACCGCCTGCAAAGCCTGGGCACTCAGATCACCGGGCGCCTGGGCCTGTGGCCACAAGCCCTCGCGGCGCTGGCGGGCATGCTCCAGCAGGCGCATCTGTGTAGCCTCCAGGCTGGGCTCGGGCAGCCGCAGCGCGACAACGGCTTGCGCACCCCAGGCAATGCCACAAACACCCAGGCGGGTGCGGAACAAGGCATGGCCCGTTTGCGCAGCATTCCAGGCATCGCCGGGCAGGGAGCGGGAAGAAAGCGGCTCAGTGTTCATGCCCCGCATCTTGCCCCCACCATGCCGACCCCGCAAGCCGCAGTGCCACTGTCAGCCTTTGCCGCCCAAGCCGCGCGGCCCCTCGGGCTGACAGGACAATCAAGCCCGTGTTCCCCGATAAGAAGATCCCCATGACCGACACCCTGCAAGCCCAGCACGCCGCCATCATGCGCGAGGTGCTGGACAGCGCCCACCGCAACCGCCATCTGCACAAAGGCCGCCCCTTTGGCGCAGCGATTGCCGATGATGCGGGCCGCATTCTGGGCCGGGGCGTGAACACCATCAGCCAGACGCAGGACATGACCGGCCACGCCGAGATGGAAGCCATCCGCGACTGCTGCCGCCAGCGCCAGCTGCCGCATCTGCAGGGGCTGACGGTGTATGCCTCCGGCCACCCCTGCCCCATGTGCCTGGCAGCAATAGTGGCGGGCCAGGCCAAGCAGGTGTTTTTTGCGTTTGACAATGCCGATGCGGCGCCCTTCGGGCTGTCGAGCGAAGGCGTCTACCAGCGCCTGGGCTTGCAGCTGCAACCGCCGCCACTGCCCATTCACCGGCTGAATCTGGGCATCAGCGCAGCGCAGCTCTATGGCGATGCGCCCTGGCCCAGCGCGGGCTGACAAGCGCCTTACCTGGCCTTCGCGCTTTGCGCTGGCTTTACGTCTGCCCCTTATGATCGGGCAGCTATTTTTGGCGGCCATGCCGCCCTTCCCTCCGCTTGCATGACCCCGCCTTCTGCCCCGCCCCCTGCCGTTGACCGCCAAGCACTGCGCTGGATTGCTGCGCTGTTTGTACTGGTCATGGCCAGCCGCCTGCTGGCCTCGCACGGCGTGTCCTGGGACCAGAACGAGCAGCTGGTCTGGTCCCAGCAACTGGCGCTGGGCTATGGGCCCCAGCCGCCGCTCTACACCTGGCTGCAATGGGGCCTGGTGGGGGTGCTGGGCCCGAGCACCCTGGCCGTGGTGCTGCTGAAAAACAGCCTGATCGCGCTGAGCTTTGTCTTTATGCTGCTGGCCGCACGCCAGGTGCTGCCCGCGCGCCAGGCCTGGCTGGCCGCTGCCGGCATGACCTGGCTGCCCGGCATTGCCTGGCAGTTGCTGCGCGACCAGACCCATACGGTGATGCTGACCTGCGCCATCTGCGCCACCTGGTGGTTGCTGCTGCGCCAGTTGCGCCAGCCGCGCCCGCTGGGCTTTGTCTACCTGGGCCTCGTCGTCGCCTGGGGCATGCTGTCCAAGTACAGCTACCTGCTGGTCGCCATCACCCTGCTGCTGGCCTGCCTGAGCATGGCCAGCACGCGCCGCGCACTGTTGTCGCGCGGCTGGTGGCTCACGCCGCTGATCAGCATCGCGCTGGTCGCCCCCCATGCCTGGTGGGTGCTGGAGCACTGGCAAGCGGCCAGCGGCGCCACCCTGGACAAGCTGCACCCGGCAGAGACCAGCTCCTACCTCAGCGGCCTGGCCCACGGCCTGCGGGATCTGCTGGCCTTTTTGCTGCTGGCGGTGCTGCCCTTGCTGCTGATGGCGCGCTGGACCAGTGGTCGCTTTTGGCAACAGCCCGCTGCTGCCACCGGCGCTGTCAATCACAGCCCCACGCCTGACTGGCTGGTGCCGCTGCTGCGCCGCTATATGGCGCTGGTGGCGGGCGCGCTGGTGCTGATGGCGCTGGCAGGTGCGGCCAAGTTCGATGGCCGCTGGATCCAGCCGCTGCTGCTCATTTTTCCGCTCTACATGCTGGCCCGCTGGCCGGCACTGGCCCAGTCGGACACAAGCCGCCGGCGCTATCTGCTGGCCTGCCTGGGCATGCTGGTGCTGGTCTGGTCGCTGGCGTTGCTGGCGCCGCTGCGCGATGCCAAGCGCGGCAAGGGCGACCGCCTCAACTGGCAGCTGGACCTGATTGCCACCACCTTGCGCCAGGCCGGCTACCAAGGCCAGGGCATGGTGCTGGCCGAGCACCACACCACCGGCGGCGTGATGCGCATTCTGTTCCCCCAGGCCAAGATCGTGGTCTGCGATGCAGACGAACCGGGCTTCCATATGGACTGCGCCTGGCAGGCCGCTGAAAGCGCCCGCCGCGAGCACCTGCCCTGGCTGCAGATCTCCACCGAGGACCCGGCGCCCGATGCCTGGTGGTGGGCCGCCTGGCCCGTCGATGCGATGCTACAGGTGCAAGAGGCCGAGCTGCCCTACCGCTGGACCGATCCGGCACGTGCGCAGATGCAGATGAACTTTGTGGTGTCTCCGGCGGGCAGATAAACAGCGCACGGCGCCACTAAGATCTGGCCATTTCCCTCGCCGCCCAGACCATGACCGACACCGCCGCCACCGCCCAAGAGCACTGGATCGGCCTGCCCCCACAGGGCCGGCTGTATGCCAAAACCTGGACCCCGGGCACCACGCACAAAGCGCCACTGGTGCTGCTGCATGACTCGCTGGGTTCAGTCGCGCTGTGGCGCGATTTTCCGGCGCAGCTGGCCCAGGCCACGGGACGGCAGGTGATCGCCTATGACCGCCTGGGCTTTGGCCAATCGGATGCGCGCACAGACAGGCTATCAACGCAGTTTGTGGCTGAAGAGGCGGAGCTTTACTTCCCCATTGTGCGCCAGCATCTGGGCCTGGATCGCTTTGCGTTGCTGGGCCACAGTGTGGGCGGCGGCATGGGCATTGCGATAGCCGCCGGCGCGGGCCAGGCCTGCACGGCGCTGGTAACCATCGCCGCCCAGGCCTTTGTCGAAGACCGCACGCGGGCGGGCATTGCCGAGGCCCGCGCGCTGTTCCAGGACGCTGCGCAATTGGAACGCCTGGCCAAATACCACGGCAGCAAGGCACGCTGGGTCGTGGATGCCTGGACGGAGACCTGGCTCAGCCCCGCGTTTAGCGATTGGAACGTGGACGCCTGGCTGCCCCGTCTGCAATGCCCTCTGCTCGCCATCCATGGTGGGCGGGATGAATACGGCAGCACCGCGCACCCTGAGCGCATTGCCCGCCAGGCCGGTGCCGGTGGCCAGACCGAGATCATCGCCGGCGCCCACCATGTGCCGCACCGCGAAATGGCCGAGCAGGTGCTCGGCCGGGTGCGTGCTTTTCTGGCGCAGGCCGGCTAGACCTGCGTTTCGTTTTTAATTAATAGGCGACCGTGAAGCGGGCCTTGCTGTGCAGATGCTGCTCCAGCGCATCGACCAGGGCCACCGCCAAATCCGCGGCCGAGATATCGCCAGGGCTGCCCTCGGCCTGCCACAGCGGCTCATCCTTGCCGGTGCGGTACTGGCCGGTGCGGCCCTGGCTTTGCGCGGCTGATCCCCCATGGAAGCCGACCGGCGGGCTCAGCACGGTCCAGTCCAGCGCGGTCTCTTTTTGCAGCGCGCTGTACATGTCGCGGGCTGCACTGGCGCCGGGCTTGATGGCGGCGGGGAACTCGGGCGAATCCACCAGCTGCTGGCCGTTCACATACAGGCTGCCTGCGCCGCCCACCACCAGGTAGCGGGCCACACCGGCTGCGCGGGTGCCGGCCTCGATGGCCTGCGAGCCCTTGAGAAAATCCTCGTAGATATTCGGGTTGGTCCAGCCTGCGTTGTAGGCCGACAGCACGGCATCGCTGCCGGTGGCCGCCTTTTGCACCACGGCCGCATCCATCACATCCCCCTGCAGCACTTGCAGATGCGGGCGGGGCGCCAGCTTGGCGGGGTCGCGCACCAGGGCCACCACCTCGTGGCCACGCTGCAGCAATTCATCAAGCAGTGCAGCGCCTACAAAACCGGTCGATCCAATCAGTGTGACTTTCATCGTATTTCCTTCGCATGGACAAAGGCGGGCAGCCCCTGCGCCACGCCAAGACCCCACTGTATGCCGGTCGAGCGGCATTGATAATCCCTCCCATCCAAGCATTTCTTTGAAGCTGTGCTTCATAATCAGCCGATGGAAGACCTCAAGCGCATGGCTATTTTTGCGACCGTGGTCGAGCAAGGCTCGATGACGGCCGCCGCACGCCTGCTGGGCATGAGTGCCTCGGCCGTCAGCCAGCAGGTGCGGCATCTGGAGGCCCAGGCGGGCCTGCCGCTGATGCACCGCACCACGCGCAGGCTCAGCCTGTCCGATGCCGGGCAGCGCTTTTATGCACAGTGCGCAGTGATGCTGCAGGCCGCACGCCAGGCCCGCGCCGAGCTCGATGCCGAGCGCGACGAGCCAGTGGGCGAGCTGCGCATTGCCGCCGTGCTGGGCCTGGCCGCACCTCTGGGCCGGGCGCTGGCTCCGTTGCTGCACGCCCACCCGCAGCTGCGGCTGCAACTGCTGCTCGATGAATCGCACAGCGACCTGGTAGCAGAGCGGGTGGACATCGCCATCCGCCTGGGCGAGCTGCCCGACTCCCACTGGGTGGCCCGCCCGCTGGGCACCTTGCCCTGGTGGATATGCGCCGCCCCCGCGCTGGCACAAGGCAGGCCGGTGCCACAACACCCGCAGGCCTTGCAGGCCTGGCCCTGGATGGCGCGCAACATCGGCAAGACCACCAGCGCCAGCATGCAGCTGCAGCACCGCCACAGCGGCGAGGTGGTCATGCTGCACACGGCGCCACGCATCATCAGCAACCAGCAGTACGCGCTGCAGCAGCTGTGCAGCGAGGGGCTGGGCCTGGCGCGGCTGTTTTCGCTCGAAGTGGCCGACCAGGTGCGCAGCGGCCAGCTGCTGCGCCTGCTGCCCGACTGGGACTGCGGCAGCCTGCGCATCTCCGCCCTCACCCCCGAGCGCCAGGCGCTGCCTGCGCGGGTGCGGCTGGCGCTGGCCACCTTGCAGGCCCACTTTGCGCCGCTGGCGCTGTCCTGAAGCGCGTTGCCTGGCCGCCCCAAGCGGGCGCTTGCACCTTCGCTGTTGCCTAAAAAGAACGTGAGGGGCAGCGGTGGTTTTGGCAAATACGCAAGAATCCTCCTTTGGTGGTCGGTGTACTGCCTGGATCCCTATCGCTGCGCGCACCCCGCGCGGCCTATTAAACCGCCGTGTATCCGGACGGCGGTAGATTAACGAACGGAAGCTTTATGACCCACTCTACCGCTCGCCGCTCGGCGCTGCGTGGCCTGTCGCTGGCCGCGCTCACCCTCTCCAGCCTGGCAAGCTTCAGTGCCCATGCAGACACCCCGGCGGTGCTGCGCGTATCTGCCATCCCCGACGAGGCACCCACGGAGCTTCAGCGCAAGTTCAAGCCGCTGGGCGAGTACCTGTCGCAGGCGACGGGCATGAAGGTGGTGTTCACGCCGGTGTCCGACTATGCGGCGGTGGTTGAATCCCTCGCCACCAGGAAGCTGGACCTGGCCTGGCTGGGCGGCTTTACCTATGTGCAGGCAAAGATCCGCACCAATGGCACGGCCATCCCGATCGTGCAGCGCGCCGAAGATGCGGTGTTCACCAGCAAGTTCATCACGGCCGACCCCAGCATCCAGACCCTGGCCGACCTCAAGGGCAAGACCTTCGCGTTTGGCGCGCCTTCGTCCACCTCGGGCAGCCTGATGCCGCGCTACTTTCTGCTGCAGGACGGCCTGAACCCGGAAAAGGACTTCAAGACCGTGGCCTACTCGGGCGCGCATGATGCCACCGTGGCCTTTGTGGCGGCCGGCAAGGCCGAGGCCGGTGTGCTCAATACGTCGGTATGGGACAAACTGGTCGAGACCAAGAAGGTGGACACCAGCAAGGTGCGCGTGTTTGCCACCACCCCCACCTATTTCGACTACAACTGGACCGTGCGCGGCGACCTGGACCCGGCCATCATCAAGAAGCTGACCGACGCCTTCCTGGCCTTGGACCCGTCCAAGCCCGAGCACAAGGCGATCATGGATTTGCAGCGCGCCTCCAAGTTCATCCCGACCAAGCCCGAAAACTACGCTGGCACCGAAGCGGCCGCCAAGTCCGCCGGCCTGCTCAAGTAACGGGCCGCCGGGCATGGGCACTGCTGCAGCGCCCATGCCGCCTGCCTCTGCTGCACTTTTCCAGCATTTGATCCATGAGCTTTGTGCTTGACGATGTGGGCCTGACCCACGCCAATGGTTTTGTCGCACTCGCGGGCATTCGCCTGGCGGCGGCCCAGGGCGAGAGCATTGCGCTGATCGGCCCTTCCGGCGCGGGCAAGACCTCGCTGCTGACGGCCATTGGCACGGCCCATCTGCCCAGCAGCGGCCGCATGCAGGTGCTCGGCCAGGCCTTGCCGGCGGCGCCTGCCACCCCCTCCGCGCGCGAGCTCAAAGCGCTGCGCAGCCTGATTGGCACCGTGCACCAGAGCGCGCCCATTGCGCTGCGCCAGCGTGTGGTCACCGCCGTGCTGGCCGGCCGCCTGGGCCAGTGGCCGCTGTGGAAGGCGCTGGCATCGCTGGCCTACCCGCAAGACATCGCCGGCGCCCGCGAGGCCCTGGTCCGTGTACAGCTGGAAGACAAGCTCTTTGCGCGCTGCGACCAGCTCTCCGGCGGCCAGCTGCAGCGCGTGGGTATTGCCCGGGTGCTCTACCAGCAGGCCCGGCTGATTCTGGCCGATGAGCCGGTCTCCGCGCTCGACCCTGCGCTGTCGCTGGCCACCGTGCAGCTGCTGGTGCAGGAAGCGGCTGCGCGCCAGGCCACCTTGGTGGCCAGCCTGCATGCGGTGGACCTGGCCCTCCGCTGCTTTGCACGCATTGTCGGCATCCGCGGTGGCCGGATTGCCTTTGACCTGCCCGCTGCACAGGTGAGCCAGGCACAGCTCCAGGCCCTGTATGCCCATGCCGATGGCAGTGCGGCCGTATTGCCCACGCTGGGCAGCATGGGCAGCGCCACGCCGCAAGTGCTGTCCAGCCCGGCAGCTGAAGTGATCACATGCCGCTGATGCCTGCCGCTGCCAACGACGCACAGCGCCGCGACCCTGCCGCCCGTGGCCGGCTCATCGCGCTGCTGCTGGCGCTGGTGGTGTTGTGGCCGATGCTGCAGACCTCGGGCTTCTCGCTGGCGCCGTTTTTTGACAGCAACAACCTCCAGGTCGTCGGTGGTTTTCTGGCCCAGTTTCTGCCGCCAGAGACCAGCCAGGAGTTTCTGGCCTACCTGGGCCAGGCCAGCCTGGAGACCCTGGCCATTGCCACCGCCGGCATGGCGCTGGCGCTGCTGCTGGCGCTGCCGCTGTCCTACCTGGCGAGCGGCGCTGCGCGCGAGAAAGTCAGCCTCAACCCCCTTACCCGCGGCGTGCTGACCATTCTGCGCGGCGTGCCCGAGCTGGTTTGGGCGCTGGTGTTTGTGCGGGTGTTTGGCCTGGGCCCCGCCGCTGGCGTGCTGGCCCTGGGCCTGACCTATGGCGGCATGCTGGCCAAGGTGTATGCCGAGATTCTGGAATCCACCGACCCGGCCCCCGCCCGCGCCTTGCGCGCCAGTGGCGCAGGGCGCCTGCAGGCCCTGCTCTACGGCAGCCTGCCGCAAGCGGCGCGTGAGCTGACCTCGTACACCGTCTACCGCTGGGAATGCGCGATCCGCGCCTCGGTGGTGATGGGCTTTGTGGGCGCGGGTGGCCTGGGCCAGCTGATGGACCAGGCGATGAAGATGCTCAATGGCGGCGAGGTCGCCAGCATCTTGCTGGCCTTCATGCTGCTCGTGGCGCTGGCCGATCTGCTGTCCTGGTGGCTGCGCCGCGCGCTCGATACGCCGCCAGCGGCCCGTGCGCTGCCTTTTGGCTGGCGCAGCGCGGCCATGCTGCTGCTCGGCGGCATTGGCCTGTGGGCCAGCTTCTGGCTGCTCGGCATTGACTGGTCCGCGCTGTTCAGCCGCGATGCGCTGCGATCGATGGGCAGCTTCGTGGCCGGTTTTTTCTCGCCCGACCTGAGTGCCGCCTGGCTGCGCAAAGTGGCCCAAGGGTTGTGGGAGACCCTGGCCATCTCCGTCATCGGCAGCCTGCTGGCGGCCATGGCCGGGCTGCTGCTGGCCTTGCCGCGCTGGCGCGCACCCTGGAACGCGCTGCTCAACCTGCTGCGCTCGGTGCCCGAGCTGGTCTGGGCGACGATCACCGTGCTGGCGGTGGGCCTGGGCCCGTTTGCCGGCGCGCTGGCGCTGGCCTTGCACACGGCCGGGGTGCTGGGCCGGCTCTATGCCGAGGCCTTGCAGAATACGCCTACCGCTCCCGCCCGGGCGCTGCGCCTGGCCGGCAGCAGCCGCCTGCTGGCCTTTTGCTACGGCACGCTGCCAGCGGCCGCGCCGCAGTTGCTGGCCTACACCCTCTACCGCTGGGAGATGAACATCCGCATGGCGGCCATCCTCGGCTTTGTCGGCGCTGGTGGCCTGGGCCAGCTGCTGTATGTCGAACTCTCGCTGTTCCACTACGCGCAGGCCAGCACCGTCATCATTGCCATGCTGCTGCTGAGCATGGCGGTGGACTGGAGCAGTGCTGCGCTGCGCCGCGCGATGCGCTGACCCCCCATCCCTGATGTCTCCCTCCTCCCGCAAAGCCTGGCAGCTGCTGATCCGCAGGCTGCATCTGTACATCGGCCTGCTGGTCGCGCCGTTCATCGTGGTGGCTGCCGCTACCGGCCTGCTGTATGCGCTGACACCCCAGCTGGAAAACCAGCTCTACCGCAGCGCGCTGCAGGCCGAATCGGCGCCAGGCGCCCCGGCGCAGCCTCTGTCGGCCCAGGTGCAGGCCGCCTTGCAGGCCTTGCCGGCATCGGCTGCGGTGCTGGCCGTGCGCCCGGCGCCCGATGCGCGCAGCACCACCCGCGTCATGGTGGCCGATGCGGCGCTGGGCCCCTCGGAATACCGCAGCCTCTTTGTGAACCCCTACAGCCTGGCGCTGCAGGGCGACCTGACGGTCTATGGCACCAGCGGCGTGCTGCCGCTGCGCAAGCAGCTCGATCTGCTGCACCGCCAGTTGCTGATGGGTGAATGGGGCCGCACTTACAGCGAACTGGCGGCCTCCTGGCTGTGGGTGGCTGCGCTGGGGGGTGTGGCCCTGTGGTGGCTGTCGCGCCCGCAGCGGGCCGGCGCCCACGTAGCCCATGCTGCGCTGCGCCGTTGGCACCATGGCTTGGGGCTGTGGCTGCTGGTGGGCCTGCTGTTTCTGTCGGCCACGGGCCTGACCTGGTCGCGCTGGGCCGGCAGCCATTTTGGCCAGGCGCTGCAGCAGATGGGCTGGCAAACGCCGCGTTTGAACACCAGCCTGGGCACGGACGCCAGCAGCGCCCATGCCCACCACCAGCCCGCAGACCCGCATGCGGACCATGCAGAGCACCAGGCCGCGCCCATGGCCATGGCTGGTATGGCCGGTATGGCGGGTATGGGCCCCATGCCGCAGGACTTTGACAGCGTGCTGGCAATCGCCCGCCAGCACGGCCTGGCATCCGCCAAGCTGGAGATCCGGCCGCCAGCCGCTGCCAACAAGGCCTGGACGGTGACGGAGATCAACCGCTCCTGGCCCACCGAAGTGGATGCGCTGGCCATGGATCTGGCGAACGGGCAGGTGCTGGACCACAAGCGCTTTAGCGACTACCCGCTGGCCGCCAAGCTGACGCGCTGGGGCATTGACCTGCACATGGGCAGCTGGGGTGTGCTGAACCAGGCCTTGCTGGTGCTGCTGGGCGCCGGCATGGTGGCGATGGCAGTGACCGGCTGGCTGCAGTGGCGCAAGCGCCCGGGCCGCAGCCGCGAATGGCTGCATGGCCAGCTGACCTTGGTCCACCAGTGGCGCCAGCTGCCGCGCACTGCCGCGCTGGCCTTGTTGCTGGCGGCCATCGCCTTGGGTTGGCTGCTGCCGGTGCTGGGCTGCAGCCTGTTGGCACTGCTGGCGCTGGATGCCTGGATCTACCTGCGCCGATCGCACCCAGCCGCGCAACGCTAGGGGCCCTCTGCCAAACTCCCTGCCGTGGTCTGAACGCGGACTCGGGCGATCCACTGCGTTGTCTTCCTTGTCAATAGCTACGGCTATTGACCGCAAAAGACGCCTTGCGTCTCATCCCGATCCGCGTCCATCCCGCTTGGCGAGGGGTTTGCAGAGGATCCCTAGACCCAAAAAAGCCCGGCACAGAGGCGGTGCCGGGCAGGTGGACGGGGTTGGTTCGCAGCAGGTCAGTGCGGCACGATGCGCGCCGCCGTCCCCGTGGGCGCAAAGCTGCTGCGCCACTTCCAGCCCGCATAGGCACACCACAGCACACCCAGCACGGCAATGCTGCCGCCGACCGGGCCCAGGTAGTGCAGGCCGGCATGCATGCCCACCTGGCTGCCCAGCAACGCGCCTGCGCCAATGCCGATATTGAAGATGCCCGAGAACAGCGACATGCCCACATCGGTGGCATCGGAGGCCAGGCGCAGTACCTTGGCCTGCAGTGGCAGCACCATGCACAGCATGACCACGCCCCACACCGCACAGACCAGGTACAGCGCAGGCGGCCAGCGCGTGCTGGGCAGCAGCAGCCACAGGCAGGCGGTCAGCACGGCCATCGCGCCCAGCAAAAAGCCGCGCGGCCAGCGCATGCCAAAGCTGCTGAACAAGATGCTGCCGACAATGCCCATGCCGCCGTACAGCAGCAGCACCCAGGTGGTCACCTGGTTGTTCAGCCCGGCCTCGCGCTGGATCAGCGGCTCGATATAGCTGTAGACGGTGAACTGGGCCGTCACCATCAGGATCAGCAGGGCATAGGTGGCCGACAGCGCCGGGCGCTTGAACAGCACCGGAATGCTGCGCAGCGAGCCGGCATTCTCGCTGGGCAGCAAGGGCAGCATGCGCCACAGTACCAGCATGACGAGCAGCGCCAGCACGCCGATGATGCCAAAGGTCGTGCGCCAGCCCAGCGCCTCACCCACCATGCGCCCCAGCGGCACGCCCAGCACCATGGCCAACGTGGTGCCGGTGGCTAGCAGGCCCAGCGCCTGCGGGCGCTTGTCCTGCGGCGCAATGCGCACCGCCAGCGATGCGGTGATCGACCAGAACACCGCATGTGCCAGCGCAATGCCCATGCGGCTGATCAGCAAGGTGGCATAGTTCCAGGCGATGGCCGACAAACCATGGCTCACGATGAACAGCGCGAACACGCCCATCAGCAGCTTGCGGCGTTCGACATTCTTGGTCATCAGCATGCAGGGCAGCGAGGTGAGCGCGACGATCCAGGCATAGATGGTCAGCATCAGGCCCACCTGCTCGGTGGTCATGCCAAAGCTGCCGCCAATGTCACTGAGCAGGCCCACCGGCACGAACTCGGTGGTGTTGAAAACAAAGGCGCCCATGGCCAGGGCGAGCACGCCGAGCCAGGCCTGGCGGCGGGTCAAAGATGCGGAGTCAGTCATGGCAATAAAAAAGCCGCAGCCCCAAAGCGGAGAGCGGCTCGCCAGTGTGCCAAAAAACGCTTACCTGCCCAGAATGGCCAGGGAAAACCCTTTGATCCCGGTTGTTGGCAGCTGTCAGGCTGCCAGGGTTTGCGGCTGCAGTTGGTGCAATTGCTGCGCTTCCAACGTGCGGTGCAGCTGTACCGTGGCCGCGCAGGCGCGGGCCAGCTCGGCACCCTTCTTCACAAAATGCTGGTGGAAGAAATCGTGGTGCTCCTGCGATTCATGGAAGTCGCGTGGCGTCAGCACGGCCGAGAACACCGGCACGCCGGTGTCCAGCTGCACCCGCATCAGGCCATCGATCACGGCGGTGGTGACAAACTCATGGCGGTAGATGCCGCCGTTGACCACCAGGCCGCAGGCCATCAGACCCGCATATTGGCCGCTTTGGGCCAGGCGCTTGAGCAGCAAGGGGATCTCGAAGGCGCCGGGCACATCGTAGAGGTCGATCTGGTCGGCGCGCCAGCCGTGTTGTGCCAACTCGGCGAGGGCGGCATCGCGGGCCTGGTGCACGATGTCCGAATGCCATTGCGCGCAGACAATCGCCAGGCGTGCAGCCTTGTTGATGGAGTAAGAAATGCTGGAATGCTGATTCATGGTTTTGCTGTCCTTCAATGACCTGAATCAGGGCGCGCGCAAGCCCATGGCCGCAACCCGCGCACAGGCGCAGGAGGCGGCGAAGCTTTGCGCGATTCTCTTTCATCCGGACTGTGACCGTCGGCTCTGGCATCGCACCAGATCTGCTGACCTTGCGCAGCCGTAGGCCTTGCAAGCGCTCGCGGGCTCCTGGCTCCTCAAAGCCAGATACCGCCGGTGGGGAATTGCGCCCCGCCCTGAGAATAACGCTGAGCGGCTGCCGGCAAGGCCCTGGAGGGCCCAAGCCTGCTGCAGCTCGCCGGCCGATTGTAGAGGGGCTGCGATACAAACACCGTCACCCAGGTTTTTGATGCGCGGGCAACTTGTTATGCGTCTAGTTTTTCGGCTTTAGCTGCCGGCCTGCCATACATCGCCTGCGCTCTACACTGCGGTACCTGCGCGCGCCACCGATCCCCACCATGGCCTTGCTGAACTTCATGCTCTCCCGCCTCCCCAGCCCGCAAGGGGGCATCCTGCTGCTGTGCGACGCGCAGCAGCGCCTGCGCGCGCTGGACTGGCAGGGCTATGAAGCGCGCATGGCCTTGCTGATGCGCCGCCAGTACCCGCGCGATGCCGTCCAGATGCACAGCAGCGCGGCCGTGCCCGCGCCGGTGGCCGATGCCCTGGCCGCGTACTTTGATGGCGAGCTGCAGGCGCTTGATCGCCTGGAACTGGCACTGGGTGGCACCGATTTTCAGCGCCAGGTCTGGACGGCATTGCGCGCCATCCCTGCAGGCAGCACGCGCAGCTATGCCAGCCTGGCCGCGCAGATCGGGCGGCCGGCAGCAGTGCGTGCGCTGGGCATGGCCAATGGCGCCAACCCCATCAGCATCGTGCTGCCCTGCCACCGGGTGATCGGCAGCGATGCATCGCTCACCGGCTACGCCGGCGGCCTGGCGCGCAAGCAGTGGCTGCTGGCGCATGAAGCGCGGCACAGCAAAAAGCCCGCCTAGGGCGGGCTCGGGGAGGCTATCAGCACCGGTTTTGGCAGCTTATTCGCCGATCGGGGTCTTCTTGCCGTCGATGTAGTGGCTCAGGGTGTACAGAGGCACCTTCAGCTCGCCGTTTTCCTGGAACGCAATCTTCGCGGTCACGCCGTTGTACTCGGACTTGCGCAGCTCGGGCAGGTACTTCTTCGGATCGGTGGAATCGGCACGCTTCATCGCGTCGACGATCAGCATGGTCGCGTCATAGAAGTAAGGGCTGTAGACCTGGAACACGCCAGGGTTCTTGGCGTCATAGCGCTTCTTCCATTCGGTACCGCCAGGCATCTTGGCCAGCGATGCACCGCCGTCGGCGCAGACCACATTGCCCAAGGTCTTGGTGCCGGTGGCCAGCTTGGCCAGCTCGGCCGTGCAGATGCCGTCGCCGCCGAAGAACTTCACATTGGTCATGCCCAGTTGCACCATCTGGCGCAGCATGGGGCCGGCTTGCGCATCCATGCCGCCGTAGAAGATCGCATCGGGCTTCTTGGCCTTGATGGAGGTCAGGATGGCCATGAAGTCGGTGGCCTTGTCGTTGGTGAACTCGGACGCCACGATGTTCACGCCCTTGGCGCCCGCGTCCTTCTTGAACACATTGGCCAGGCCTTGGCCGTAGGCGGTGCGGTCGTCAATCACGGCCACGTTCTTCAGCTTCAGGGTGTCGGCCGCGTAGCCTGCCAGCGCAGCGCCCAGCGCGTTGTCGTTGGCGATGATGCGGAAGACGCCGGGGTAGCCAGGGCGGGTCAGCTCGGGGTTGGTGGCCGCGCCGGTGATGAAAGGCACACCGCAGTCGTTGAAGATCTTGGATGAGGGGATCGCGACGCCCGAGTTCAGAATACCGGCAACCGCCGCCACCTTGTCATCGCAGAGCTTTTGCGCAGCAGCCGTGCCTTGCTTGGGGTCGGCCGCATCGTCTTCGGCCACCACCTCGAACTTGATCTTCTTGCCACCGATGGTCACGCCCTGGGTGTTGAGGTCTTCCACCGCAAAGCGCACGCCGGTGACGTTGTCCTTGCCATAGTGCGCCTGAGGACCGGACAGCGGGCTCATCGTACCGATCTTCACCACCTCTTGTGCGCTTGCAGCCACGGCCATACCGGCCACCACCAGGGCCACTGCAGCCTTGATACTTTTATCCATTGCGTCGTACTCCATCAAAAGCGTCTGTTAAGCGCCACCGGTACCGGCATCTGCCGCCTTGCCACTTGTAATGGAGGCCGCACATTCGGTACATCATCGAACTCGATAGCGTGAGTGAGATTTTTTATCTACCGGGGCCTACGACGGTATTAGGACAAGTCCTGTAAAAATAGCGACACAGTGGGTTTGAAATCGCATATAAGCGCCAGCACGCAACGCATTCCAGCGATTGCTGCATTGCATCAATCGGAACGGTGAAAGCCGTTATTTGTCTAACTTCTCAACACCGACGAATACGGATATTGACATCCCACAACAGGCATGTCTCCTGCATACCACGCAGAGACTGTCTGTAAAGATTGGCAAAACACAGCATGGCTGTGGCATCGCCGTCAACCCCCAAGGCCGGAAAAACGTCTTTACATACATGGGCCCATGTCTCCGGTTTTGAGGGTGTAACGGTTAGCATTGGGAATCGCGATTGCTGGCCCTATGGCATCACGCAAGTCCTGCCACCACACAACCAGAAAGGCTCGAATATGAATCATCGTCATCTGCTCAGCATTGCCACCATCGCGTTCAGCGCGCTGGCCACGACCGGCTGCGTTGCCACCGGCAGCGACGGCTACTACAGCGATTCGGGCTACGGCAGCTATGGCGGCGGTTATGGCTATGGTTACCAGCAGCCTTCGCAAACCATTTATGTGCAGGACCGCTACAACGATGACCGCTATTACCGCGACCGTGAACGTGACCGGGACCGCGCAGCCCGCGAGCGCGAAGCCCGTGAACGCGAGCGTGACCGTGACCGCGATCGCCAGGCCCGTGAACGCGACCGCGACCAGCGCGCCCGTGACGAAGATCGCCGCCGTGCACTGGAGCGCCAGGCGCAAGACCGTGAACGCCAAAACCGCGAGCGCGACCGCAACCGCTTTGGCGAAAGCCGTCACCAGCAGGAATGCGCGGCCGCTGCCCGCCAGAATGCCGCTGGCAGCGACAATGTGCTGACCCCCAGCCGCCCCTGCCGCTAACCCGCTGACCCGCCCGCGTGCCGAGCGCGCGGGCTTATTCCTCAAGGAGTTTTCACCATGCGTACCATTCGTCTCGGAACGATGGCCATCGCTGCGGCCAGCGCCCTGCTCTTGGGCGGCTGCGTGGTCGCACCCGCAGACGGCGTGTACTACGGCGATGCCTATTCGACCTACTCCACCCCCAGCTATGGCTACGGTTATGGGGGCTACGGGTATGGCTACAACAGCTACCCCTACTACGGCAGCAGCTCGCTGGTCATCCAGAGCTCTCCGACTTACGTGTATGGCGGCGGCCGCCCCTATTACCGCCCGGGTGGCGGTTACTACCGCCCAGGCGGTGGCTATGACCGCCCCGGCCATGGCGGCAGCAGCCGGCCACCACCATCGCGACCCCAGCAGTTGGCACCCGGCACGGGCTCCAACTTTGGCCGCCCTTATGGTTCGGGCCCGCGCCCGGCAGCGCCCGCGTCGCGCCCCAACGGCGGCCGGTTTGGTGGGCAGTTCGAGCGCTAACCTTCGGTCACCACCATGCGCCTCATGCCACGCCCCCCTCTGCCCAGCCTTCGCTATGCCGCATGGCTGGGTTTTTGGTGTGCTTGCGCATTGGCGGCGCCGTTGGCACAGGCCCAGGTCACCCGCTGCGTGGACCCGGGCACGGGCAAGGTGACCTACACCGATGGCGCCTGCGCCAGCGGTGCCAGCGCGACCGAGATAGAGCGCCGCAAATCCGATGAGGAGCTGGCCCAGGACCGCGCCCGCGAGCAGGAAGCCCTGCAAGCCAAGGCCGAGCGGCGCCAGCAGGAGCTGGCCCAGCGCCGCCTGCAGGCCGATGAACGCGCCGAGGATTTGGCGCAACGGGCCGCCAACCGCCCCGCTCGTGCCAACCCCGCGCAGTCAGCCGCTTGCCAGCAATCGCGTGAGCGCTACAGCGCCGCATCCGAAGAGGCTGCCGACAAGACCATGGGCAGCCATGCCCGGCTCGATGCGGCCAAGCGCCAGATGGAGCTCGACTGCATGGGCCCCGAGGCCTATAGCCGGCTGGAGGCCAGCCGCCCCGCACCGACGGCGGTACTGCCCGCTGATCCCTATTGGGACGGCTACCCATACCGCCCCCATCGCCCCCGCCCACCGGCACCACCGCCCGCTCCCGCACCCAGCATCAGCCGCTGCGATGTGTTCAAGTGTGTGGATACGCAGGGCTATTCGCACCCCCGGGGCCAGATTGGCGAAACCGCACGGCCACCGAGCCCCGGCGCCAACCCGCGCAGCTGCCGCAGCCAGGGCGGCTCGGCACCCTGCTAGCCCGGGCGAGGCTCAAGCACCAGGGCCCGCCGCAGTGCCCGCCCCCACCAGGTACACAGCGGCCTGCAAGCCGTGGTGCACCGTCTGGTAGCGCAGTACCAGGCCCAGCTCCTGCCGCATACGCGTATTGCTCAGGCGCCGCGACTCGCGCATGAAACTCAGCAAGGTGGGGCTCAGTTGCTGCTCGGCCTCGGCCAGGCTGATGCGCATCGGGTGCGGCAGGCGCCACAGGTCAGCGGCCAGGTCAAAATAATCGCCCATCAGCATCGCAGAGTCATCGGCCACATTGGTGATGCGCTGCGGCCTACCGCGCCATAGCGCCCGCACCACCGCGCGCGCCAGGTCATCGGCATGGATGTGGCTGGTGTAAACATCGTCCTCGCGCCGCAACAGCGGCGTGCCGCGCTGCAGCCGCCCCAATGGGGTACCACCCTCGCGGTCGCCTGCGTAGATACCGGGGATGCGCAGTACATGCACGGCAGCGCCGCTGGTCACCAAGCGCCGCGCCCAGGCCCGCAATTGGCGTTCGGCATCGACCCGGCGCAGCGCCCGGGCGGTGCTGGCGCGCAGCGGATGGGTCTCCGTGACCCAGGCACCGTCCCAGTTGCCATAGACACCGCTGGTGGAGCCGTACACCAGCTGCGGCGCCTGGCCCGCGCGGCAAACCAGTGCTTGCAGCAGGTGGCGTGTGCGCAGATCGCGCGAGGCCAGCGTGGACGGCGTTCCCGCAGCGGGCTGCGCCGGTGGCGCCAGATGCACCACACGCTGGGCCAGCCCCGCCAGCCGGCGCAGGCTGCGCGGCTCGTCCAGATTGCCCAGCAACGGCGTAGCACCCAGGGCACGCAGGCTGTCAAAGCGCTGCGGCGATGAACTGAGCGCCCGCACCAGCGGGCCGCGCGCCGCATGCGCATGCTGGCCTGGCCGCTGCCACAGCTGCAGCACCCGCTGGCCGACATCGCCGCAGCCCACGATCAGCACCCGTTGGCGCCGAAAACGCGCCGGCAAGGCCTGGCCAGCTGCCATGGCGCAGCGCTGTCGGGGCCCGCTTCGCGGGCTTTGGTTTAAAGGCACAATAAGCTTTCGTGGTTCAGATGGCAGCCATCACACTGCAGTCTAGCGTCTGAACCTGCTTGCAAATGCCAGCGCTCACCCCATTTATGCAACCCCAGGCGCCGATGAGCGCCGTTGTTTTGTGTCGATAAGGAATTTTGGTGCAATGAGCTCTTCGTCCAGCGCGTTTCAAATTTCGGTCCTGCCCAGCGGACGCGCATTTGCCACCCAGGCCTCGGAAGCGATCCTGACGGCTGCGATCCGCAGCGGCGTAGGTCTGCCGTATGGTTGCAAGGATGGCGCCTGCAGCTCCTGCAAATGCAAGAAGCTCAGCGGCACCGTCGTGCATGGTCCCCACAGCGAACGTGCGCTGAGCCCGCAGGAAGAGGCCGACGGCATGATCCTGCCGTGCTGCGCCGTGCCCACCAGCGATGTGGTGATCGAGTCGCGCCATGTCACCGATGAAAGCGCCTTTCCGATCAAGAAAATGCCGGTGCGCGTGCAGACCATCGAGCGCTTGTCGCCCGATGTCGTCAAGCTGCGCCTGCAGCTGCCTGCCGCAGACAGCTTTCGCTACCACGCCGGTCAGTACATCGAGTTTTTGCTTGCCGGTGGCACGCGCCGTGCCTATTCGATGGCGATTGCGCCGCACCACCAAGACAGCGCGCCTGGCTTGGAGTTGCATATCCGCCACACACCCGGCGGTCTTTTTACCGACCACGTGTTTGGCGCGATGAAGGAGCGCGAGATCCTGCGCATCGAAGGCCCGTTCGGCAGCTTCTTCCTGCATGACGGCGACAAACCGATGGTCTTTCTGGCCTCGGGCACCGGCTTTGCGCCGATCAAGGCGCTCATCGAACATCTGCAGCACCACGACATCCAGCGCCCGGTGGTGGTGTACTGGGGCGGCAGGCGCCCGCAAGACCTGTATATGCACGACTGGATGCTGGCACGCAGCGCCGAGATGCCCCAGCTGCGCTATGTGCCGGTGGTTTCCGACGCGCTGGCAGAAGACGCCTGGCAAGGCCGCAGCGGCTTTGTGCACCAGGCCGTACTCGATGATTTTGCCGACTTGTCGGGCTACGAGGTCTATGCCTGCGGCGCGCCGATTGTCGTGGATTCCGCCCGCGCCAGCTTTACCAGCCAGCGCGGCCTGCCGGAGGACGCCTTCTTTGCCGATGCCTTCGTGACCGAGGCCGACAAGCAGAACCAGATCGTATGAACGGCTGAGACACGGGGTCTGACAGGGCGCAATCGCGGCCCTGTCCCACTTCCGCGTCACGGCATGTACATGCCCCAGCCGCTACACTAGAAAGTTTAGAGCCGCTCACACAGTCCAACCTGCGTTAGGGCCCCGCCTTGTCGTGCGTCTGTCATGCTGCAGGCTGGGCCCCTCGTCTGCAACGCCAAGCTTTGGCTGGCGGGGCTGTGCTGGCGGCACTCAGGGGATAGTGCCTGCTCGTCTCAGGCGCTTCGTCGTTATTCACTCTCGTCAAGAAGACACCAAACCATGCAACGCAGAAATATCCTGTTATCCACCGTCCTGGCCGCCGCCGCTTTCGCTGCACCTGCCGCTTTTGCGGCCGATCCGGTGATTCGCCTGGTCGTGCCTTACGCTCCGGGAGGTCCACTGGATGTCACCTCGCGCATCCTGGCTGAACGTGTCCGCGACCAACTGGGTACCGTGGTGATCGACAACAAGGCGGGCGCCGGCGGCAACATCGGTGCCGACATCGTGGCCAAGGCCGCACCGGACGGCCTGACCATCGGCCTGTCGGCGACGGCCACGCATGCCGTCAATCCCTGGCTGTACACCAAGATGCCTTTCAACGCCGCCAAGGATTTCACCGCCATCACCCAGATGGTGCGCGTGCCCAACGTGCTGGTGATGAACACCGAGCGCGCCAAGGCGCTGCAGATCAGCAATGTGCAGGAGCTGATCGCCTATGCCAAGAAGAACCCCGGCAAGCTCAATTTCGGCAGCGGCGGCAATGGCAGCTCCGGCCACCTGGCCGGCGAGATGATGAAACGCCAGGCCGGCATCTTTGCCGTGCACGTGCCCTACCGTGGCGCCAACCCTGCGCAGCTGGCGCTGCTGTCGGGCGAGGTGGATTTCAACATCGACAACCTGGCGGCCGCGTCGGCCAACATCCACAGCGGCAAGCTCACCGCGCTGGCCGTCACCAGCCTGCACGCCAGCCCGATGCTGCCCGGCGTGCCACCGCTGGCTGACACCCTCAAAGGCTTCGAGATCGACACCTGGTGGGGCCTGGTGGCACCGGCCAACACGCCGCCTGATGTGATCAACCGCCTCAACAAGGCCTTTACCGATGCGCTGAAGGATCCGGCCACCAAGACCCGTTTTGCCAGCCTGATGGCCGAGCCCGTGCCCACTACGCCGGCCGAGTTTGACAAGTTCATGGCCTCCGAGCGCAACAAGTACGAATCGGTGGTCAAGCTCTCCGGCGCCAAGGTCGACTAAGCGCCGCGCTGCGAATCCGTAGCGCCCAGCAAGAAGCCCCGCCAGCGTGCAGCTGCGGGGCTTTGTTCTTGTGGGGCGGTATCTTTCTCTCGCCGGCTCAGCGCCACCAGTCCGGCCCTTGGCTGCGCTGCACACCCTGTGGCAAAAGCGGCTGCAGCTGTGCCTCGCTGACCCAGGCCGGCGCCAGCTCCTGCAGCGGTGCCAGCACAAAGGCACGCTGCCACATGCGCGGATGGGGCACCTGCAGGTCGGGCATCGCGATCGACGTGTCGATATCCGCATAGAGCAGCACATCCAGGTCCAGCGTGCGCGGGGCATTGCGGTAGGGGCGCTCGCGGCCGGCGGCCAGCTCCAGTTGCTGCAGCAGGTGCAAAAGCTGCTGTGCCGACAGCGATGTGCGCAGCTCGGCCACGGCATTGAGGTAGTCGGGCCCGCTGGAATCCACCGGCCGGCTGCTGTACAACGACGAGACCGCCTGCACGGCCACACCCGCGCTGCCCGCCAATTGCCGCAAGGCCTGCGCCATTGCAGCACCCCGGTCGCCCAAATTGGCACCCAGGCCTATCCAGGCGCGCAAGCTCTGCCCAGCGGGCGGTGCGGCATCACCATTGGCCAGGCGCTGCGCCTGGCCCAACGCTTCAGTCGCCATGGGCGGCTGCATCACCACCATTGCCGCCACCTGCTGCACCGCCGGCATCACCCGCACCGGGTTTGCGGCGGCGGCGGCGGCGCTTCTTCGCTGGCGCATCGCCAGCGGCGGCGCTCTCGCTGTCGATGGCCTGCTGAGCCACCTGGTCCAGGCTGGAGCCTTCCTGCGCCTCTGTGGCGGCTGCCGGTTTTCTCGGGGCGCGCTTGGGCTTGGCAGCGCCTGCCTTGGGCTTGGCACGCTGCTCTTCACGCACCTGGGCGATCAGGTCTTCGCGGCGGGCCTCATCGGCCTGCTGGAACTCCTGCCACCAGTTGGCCAGCGCTTCGTCCACCTCGCCCACATCGGCGCGCAGACGCAGAAAGTCGAAGCCGGCACGGAAGCGCGCCTGTGCGATCATGCCGAACGGCGTGCTGCCGGTGCGCTTTTCAAAGCGCGGCTGCATCACCCAGATTTCGCGCATATCAGCGGCGAGCTTGCCCCGGCCGGAGACATCGCCGATGCGGTGGTTGAAGACATCGTCGATTGCATCCTGCAGCGCCGGGTGCGGGTGCTCGCCCTTGAGCATGCGCTTGTCCCAGCCCGCTTTCACGTCCTGCCACAGCACGCAGGCGAGCAAGAAGCTTGGCGCCACGCTCTTGCCTTCGGCCACGCGGCGGTCGGTGTCCATCAGCGCAGCCTGCACAAACGGCAGGTCGGCGCGGTCCACCACCACATCCAGCAGCGGGTAGATGCCCTTGGCCAGGCCCAGCAGGCGCAGTTGCTCGATCGAGGCCAGCGAATGCCCTGTCTGCAAAAGCTTGAGCATTTCGTCAAACATGCGGCTTTGCGGCACTTCCTGCAGCAGCTGGGCACATTCGACCAGCGGTTTGGCGGTCTTGGGGTCGAGCGTGAAGCCCTTCTTGCTGAGCTTGGCGGCAAAGCGCACGGCGCGGATGATGCGCACCGGGTCTTCGCGGTAGCGGGTGGCCGGATCACCAATCATGCGCAGCACATGCTTTTGCGAGTCGCGGATGCCCTTGTGGTAGTCCACGACGATCTGGGTCTGCGGGTCGTAGTACATGGCGTTGACGGTGAAGTCGCGCCGCGCCGCATCCTCGTTCTGCGGACCCCAGACGTTGTCGCGCAGCACACGGCCGCTTTCGTCCACCGCCAGCTTCATGCCGGCCAGTGCGGCCTTGCTGGTTTTTTCGTTGCCCTGCACCTGTTCGGCCTTGGAGCTGTCCAGGAAGGCCCGGAAGGTGGTGACTTCGATGACCTCGTTCTCGCGGCCACGGCCATAGACCACGTGCACAATGCGAAAACGCCGGCCGATGATGAAGGCGCGGCGGAACAGGCTCTTGACCTGCTCGGGCGTGGCGTTGGTGGCCACGTCGAAGTCCTTGGGGCGCAGGCCCAGCAGCAGGTCGCGCACGGCCCCGCCGACGATATAGGCCTCAAACCCCGCTTCCTTCAACGTGCTGCAGACATCCAGCGCCCGGCGGTCCACCAGCTTGGGATCGATGTTGTGCACATCAACGCCGACTTCCTCGCGCTTGCCAAAGGGGTTCTTGGTCTTGCTGGCCGCCGTGGCTTTGCCGAGCAATTTATCGATGATGGTCTTGATCATGCGTGAGGCTCCAGCAGGTCCAGAATGCGCCAGCCGCGTTCTGTCGCCAATTGGCGCAGGCGGTCGTCAGGGTTGGTGGCCACCGGCGTATTGACTTTCTCCAGCAGCGGCACGTCGTTCATCGAATCGCTGTAGAAGATGCTGTCCACGCTGTCCCAGCTCAGGCCGCGCTCGGCCATCCAGGCTTCCATGCGGGTGACCTTGCCGGCACGCATCGTCGGCACGCCATCGATCTCACCGGTGATCCAGCCCGAGGCATCACGCGCCAGGTTGACGGCCAGCAGGTGGTCCACACCCAAGGCCTTGGCGATGGGGCGGGTCACGAATTCATTGGTGGCGGTGACGATCACGATGGTGTCACCCGCGTCCCGGTGCTGCTGCAGCAGCGCCAGCGCCGCCGGCTGGATATGCGGCTCGATGACCTCCTGCATGAACGCGAGATGGGCGTCGTCGGCGGCCTGCGGCCCCAGTTTGCGAATGGCCTCGGTGGCAAAACGCACATAGGCATGGATATCGAGCGTGCCTTTTTGGTAATCGGCAAAAAAGGCCGCGTTGCGGCTGCCGAACTCCTGCTTGTCGCACCAGCCCTTGCGCAACGTGAACTCCCCCCATTCGTAGTCCGAATCGAGCGGCAGCAAAGTATGGTCCAGGTCAAAAAGCGCAAGCCTAGTGCTTGTGCCAGCAGAGTTATTCATTCAAAAAATCTCGGTTGTTGCTGGAAGAACGTGTTTGTGATCCAAGACCATTTACTCCGTCTCCAGCATGTCCTTGAGCAAGGGGATCGTCAGGCCCCTCTTATTGCGCAAGGCAAAATTGTCCAGGTGGTCCAACAGCTGCATCAGACTGCCCAAATCGCGTGAGAAGCGCTTGAGCATGTAATCCATCACATCGTCGGTCAATACCAGGCCACGTCGTTTGGCTTCATCCTTGAGCACGTCCCTGCGCTGTGCTTCGCTGAGCAGATGCAGCTGGTAGATCTCGCCCCAGCCCAGCCGGGTGCGCAAGTCGTCACGCAGTTTCAGGTCCGAGGGCGGCACATCGCCCGCCGCCAGCACCCAGCGCCGCGCGCCGGTTGCCGGGCTGGTGGCGTTGACGAACCAGTTGAAGGCCGCCGCCTGCTGCACCGGGTTGTAGAACTGCACCTCATCCAGAATCACCGCTGACCAACGCTCATTGAAAGCACTGGGAAAGCGCGTGCTCGCATCGAGCCAGCCCACCGGTGAGCCCTGCTCGCGCAAGGCCTCCGCGACCGCACGCAGCACATAGGTCTTGCCACAGCCCATCTCACCCCACAGGTAGGTCGGCACGGTCGAGCGCGGCGTGTCCCAGGCCTCATTGACCTGGGCATGCAGATGCGCGAGTGCTGCCTGGTTCGAGCCCGCAAAAAACCGGTTCAGGCTTGGCGCTGGCGCCAAGCCCAGATCCAAAGCCATTTGCTTCATGCGTCAACTCCTATCCGCACCCGTGCCCGCCGTGCGTGGGGCACTGCGTTGGTGAGGTTCGGATAAAAGGAAATCTCACGCATGGCTGCGTTCAATACAAGAAAGCGTTCAGTGTGGTTGGGCGCAACGCGCGCCAACTGGGGGCTCCCCTGCTCGGGGCATATGTACTGGCCAGAGGCGTACATGCAAACCCGTTGATTTTAGTCGGTAGTCACGACCGTGTGACACAAAAGGCCGAAGTGCCGCATTTATGCAGGAAATCGGCCACACCGCGCGCTGCAAATGGCTGCACAGCCGTTAACAGTGCACACCGGACGGGCATTCTGGCGCCTCAGGTATGGCTTGCGGCATAAAATCGACGTTTCTGGCCCCCGTTGGGTCAGGTTGTCAGCCTTATTGCCTTTGTAGTCCCTCATGAGCTCTTCCCATTCCTCCACCCCCCTTTCGTACAAAGACGCTGGCGTTGATATTGACGCAGGCGACGCGCTGGTCGAGCGCATCAAGCCCCTGGCCAAGAAAACCATGCGCGAAGGCGTGATGGCGGGTATCGGTGGTTTTGGCGCGCTGTTTGAAGTGCCCAAGCGCTACAAGGAGCCGGTGCTGGTCTCGGGCACCGACGGCGTTGGCACCAAGCTGCGCCTGGCTTTTGAATGGAACATGCATGACACCGTGGGCATCGACCTGGTGGCCATGAGCGTCAACGACGTGCTGGTGCAAGGCGCCGAGCCGCTGTTCTTCCTCGACTACTTTGCCTGCGGCAAGCTGGATGTGGACACCGCAGCAGCTGTGGTGGGCGGCATCGCCAAGGGCTGCGAGCTGTCGGGCTGCGCACTGATCGGTGGTGAGACCGCCGAGATGCCCGGCATGTACCCGGACGGCGAATACGACCTGGCCGGCTTTGCCGTCGGCGCTGTCGAGAAAAGCAAGATCCTGACCGGCCAGAACGTGCAGGCCGGCGACGTGGTGCTGGGCCTGGCCTCGCACGGCGTGCACTCCAATGGCTTCTCGCTGGTGCGCAAGTGCATCGAGCGCGCACAAAGCCAGGGCGGCCTGCCCGACACCCTGGACGGCAAGCCTTTCAAGAACGCCATCATGGAGCCCACGCGCCTCTATGTGCTCAACGTGCTGAAGGTGCTGGCAGCGCAGCCCATCAAGGCGCTGGCCCACATCACCGGTGGCGGCCTGCTGGAGAACATCCCCCGCGTGCTGCCGGAAGGCCTGGGCGCGCACCTGGTCAAGGGCAGCTGGCCCCAGACCGAGCTGTTCGCCTGGCTGCAAAAGACGGCGGGCATCGATGACATCGAGATGAACCGCACGTTCAACAATGGCATCGGCATGGTGGTGGTCGTTCCCGCCGACAGCGAACAGGCGGTCAAGGACGCCTTCTCTGCGCTTGGTGAACAAGTGTGGACGATTGGCAGCATCGGCCCCCGCGGCGCGGATGCTGCGGTCACGGTGCGCTAAGCTTCCCCGACAGGGCGGGCGCATTGAGCCGCCTGCCCCGTGCGCAGCACGGGCCAGTTCCTGGCCCTCCGACTCGCTCAGATGGATGGCCTACGATGCAACCGGATTCTGCAAAGCCCACGTCCAACAGCCCCGGCCAGCCGGCCAGTGGCGCTGCGGACCTGCCGCATGTTTGGCGGCCGCCTCCTGCGCACTGGGGCGTCAGGGTGGCCTCCTATGTGCTGATGGCCGCCGCCTTGCTGCTGATCATGCTCAATGGCCTGCTGGTGGGCCTGCTGGCCGCATGCGCCGGCTACACCTTCACGTTGTTTCTGGTGCACAAGATCCGCGAACTCAGCCGCGTGCCGGCATCGCTGAACACCCCTCCCCCGCTGTGGATGGAATACCTGTCCGTGACCATCGTGCTGGTGGTGCCCGTGGTGCTCGTGACCATCGGCCTGATCCACTCGCAGGGCTATCTGCTGAACGCGCCGCAGCAGTACCGCGAGATGCTGGTATCGATGGCCAAGACCCTGCTCGACCTGCGCAGCAAGCTGCCGCCCGAGTTGGCCAATGTGCTGCCTGACGGCGTGCAGGACCTGCAGCAAAGGGCTGCCGAGTACCTGGGCACCAAGGCAGGTGCCATTGCCAACATGGGCCGGCTCTGGCTCACCGGCCTGCTCTATGTGTTTGTGGGCCTCTTGATTGGCGCACTGGCCGCCGTGCGCCACAGCCGCCACTCCCATGCGCCGCTGGCCTACCAGCTGCAGCTGCGCGTGCAGCGCTTTGGCGATGCCTTCCGCCAGATTGTCGCGGCCCAGTTCTGGATCGCACTGTTCAACACAGTGCTGACCGCCATCTTCCTGCTCGGCATCCTGCCGCTGATCAACATGCGCCTGCCCTATAGCGGGGCGCTGATCATGCTGACGTTTTTTGGCGGCCTGATCCCCATTGTCGGCAACCTGGTCTGCAATGCCGTCATCACCACCGTGGGCCTGTCGGTCTCTCCGCTGACCGCCGTGGCCTGCCTGGCCTTTTTGGTGCTGATCCACAAGGCCGAGTACCTGATCAATGCCAAGGTCGTCGGCGCCAAAACGCATATGGGCGTCTGGGAACTGCTGTCGGTGATGTTTGTCGCGGAAGCCATCTTTGGCCCTGCCGGGCTGGTCGCAGCGCCGCTCTTTTACGCCTATCTGAAAAAAGAGTTGTTTGCGGCGCGGCTGATCTAGCATTCGTCTCCACGGGCATGCCACCCCAGGCAGGTGCAGATGCCCCGCCCCCGGTCGCTCCAGGTACAGAGCGCCAGGCATCCATCACAGCGCCCCACCTGCAGGGGCTGAGGCCAGGCCCATGCCTCTGCGTCTTGCGGTACCGCAGTCTGTCAGCCCCCGATCAGCGCGAACCGCACAGAGGGATGCCCAGGCCATGCCTTCCATGCACCATCGGCACCGCACAGGCGCAAAAAAACCCCGGTGATCAAACCGGGGTTCTGTGTACGAAATGCGCTGGGCCGTTGATCAATAGACTTCCGGAACATACATGGATGCGGGCACCGGCAGGCGCGTGTAATCCGGATGGCGCACCCGATCGGGCAGCACGACATTCTCGTGGTCCACATCGGTGTAGGGCACCTGCGAGAGGAAATGCGCGATGCAGTTCAAGCGCGCCTTTTTCTTGTCATCGGCATGCACCAGCCACCACGGCGCTTCGGGGATGTGGGTGCGCTCCAGCATCACCTCCTTGGCCTTGGTGTACTCCTCCCAGCGCACGCGGCTTTGCAGATCCATTGGCGACAGCTTCCACTGCTTGAGCGGATCATGGATACGCCCGAGGAAGCGCAGATGCTGCTCTTCGTCGCTGATCGAAAACCAGTATTTGACTAGGCGGATACCCGATCGCACCAGCATTTTTTCAAACTCGGGCACGGTGCGGAAAAACTCTTCGTACTGGTCGTTGGTGCAAAAGCCCATGACCTTCTCGACGCCAGCGCGGTTGTACCAGCTGCGGTCAAACAGCACGATCTCGCCGGCTGCAGGCAGGTGCGCCACATAGCGCTGGAAGTACCACTGCGTGCGTTCGCGGTCATTGGGGGCCGGCAAGGCCGCCACGCGCACCACGCGGGGGTTGAGGCGCTGGGTGATGCGCTTGATGACACCGCCCTTGCCTGCGGCGTCGCGCCCCTCGAACAGCACCACCACCTTTTGACCGGTGTGCTGCACCCAGTCCTGCAGCTTGACGAGCTCACCCTGCAGCCTGAGCAGCTCGCGAAAGTACTGGTAGTCATGCTCCGTCATCCCGGCGGCAAACGGCGTGCCCAGCATGCCATCTTCCATCTCGAGCTCCAGAGACTCGTCATAGTCATCCATCACGTCACGCGCAATCTTGTGCATGACGTCTTCTGGTGATATTCCCAATCGGTCTTTCATAATGGCGCATCCCTAGTGCTGCCATCTTGCCGAAGTTGTGTGACGACACAATGACAAAGAAATGTCAGAACCACGTCAAACGTTACATTCGTTGCAAATCTAACAAAGCCGCACGGATATACGCCGCATCCTCCGGATTGCCGGTGTGGTTCAGGTAGGCCTGCAGGTCTTCGCGCGCGCGGTCATGCACGCCCAGTTCTGCATAGGCCAGGCCCCGGTCGCGCAGCTCCGTCCAGGCATCGGGCAGCAGCACCAGCAGGCGGTTTTGCACCTCGATCAGCTTGGCCCAGTTCTTGTCACTGCGGTAGACCTCCTTCATATTGGAGAGCATGCGCGCAATGATGTCGCGCGGAGTGGCCGCCTGCAGGTACAGGCCCAGCGGCACATCGTCTTCGTCGACGCGGTGAAACGCCTTTTGCATCGGCTCCAGCATCTCGGCAAGCATATTGCTGGAAAACGACTGGCCCGACAGCGGGTCTAGCACGATCTGCCCTTCGGCCACACTCACCTTGAGCAGAAAATGGCCGGGAAAGCAGATGCCATGGGCGGGCAGCTGCAATGCCGATGCGAGCTCCAGCCATATGACAGCCAACGATACGGGGATGCCGCGCCTGCGGTGCAACACGGCATTGAGGCAACTGTTGTCCAGTGCGTAGAAGTCATTGGGATTGCCCTGAAACCCCCAGTCGGCATAAAACCGGTGGTTGAGCGCCTTGAGCCGGGTCAGCGCGCTGCGGCTGCTGGCATCGCGGCTTTCCATCAGTTGACCCAGCAGCTGATCGACCTCGTTCAACACCTGCTGGGTATCGAGTTGCGGGTATTCGATGCAGGCCACGGCAGCAGCCGCCTCCAGCAGCGGAAAACCCTCATCGCTGCTGACCAACGATTCGAAATGCTCCAACGGTGTGGGGATAGAAAAGCGGAAGTCCATACACATCCCAACTGCAGCGCCGCCGCATACATCGCTGGCACATTCGGGCGCTGCCTGTGCCATGACACCATGTATAGCACGAGACAGCCCCGAATGCAGGCCGTGTAGGACACAATTGTGCAAAAGCTGCGTAAATATGCAGGCTATCCCCCAGGAATGCCCTTAGGAACTAATGCCGGGCAGATGCCACCACTGCGCCTGCAGTGAGCGCAAGGCGCTCAGCGGCGCAGCAAGCTGCGCAGCTTCATGCCGGACAAGGCCAGCACGCCAAAGTACAGCAGCGCGGCGCCGGCCATCCACAGCGCCAGCAGGCCCACGCGCTCCAGACGGTGCGCGCCCATCGCCACCCAGTCGGTCATCTGTGCGCCCCAGGCCAGAAAGATGCCCAGCAGTGCCACCGCCAGCGAGACCCGGGCCAGAAAGATCCACCAGCCCGGCCTGGGCTGGAAGCTGCCGCGCCGGATCAGGCCCACCAGCAGCCACAGCGCATTGATGACGGCACCCAGACCAATCGACAAGGCCAGGCCGGTATGGGCCATTGTCGGCACCAGCACCAGATTCAACAGCTGCGTCAGCACCAGCACACAGATGGCAATCTTCACCGGTGTGCGGATGTCCTGGCTCGCATAAAAGCCAGGGGCCAGCACCTTGATGGCCACCATCGCCAACAGGCCCACGCCATAGCCTTGGAGCGCCAGCGCAATCTGGCCCACATCCGATCCCTTGAGCGCACCGTAGTGGAACAGCACCGCCACCAAGGGCTTGGCAAACAGCAGCAGGCCAGCCGCACAGGGGGCGGCCAGCAGCACCACGATGCGCAGGCCCCAGTCCAGCATCGCGCCATAGCGCTCGTCATCGCCCGCTGCCTTGGCCGAGGACAGCTGCGGCGTCAGCACCACGCCCAGCGCCACGCCCAGCAAGGCGGTGGGAAATTCCATCAGCCGGTCGGCGTAGAACAACCAGGTCACACTGCCAGGGGCCAGGTAGGAGGCGATCTGGGTATTGATCATCAGCGAGATCTGGGCCACGCCCACACCCAGCAACGCGGGCGCCATCAGCGACAGGATGCGGCGCACACCGGCATCGGCCCAGGCCTGCCTGATGACCGAAGGCCGGCACGAGATGCGTGGCAGCATGCCGATGCGGCGCAGCGCCGGAAACTGCACCACCAGCTGCAGCACGCCTCCGGCCATCACGCCGATGGCCATGCCGTAGATGGGCTCCAGCCCATGGCTGCGCATCCAGGGCGTCAGCGCCAAGGCAGCCACAATCATGCTGACATTGAGCAGCACCGGCGTGAAGGCCGGCACGATAAAGCGCTTCCAGGTATTGAGCACCCCGGCAGCCAATGCCACCAGCGACATGAAACCGATATAGGGAAACATCCAGCGCGTCATCAGCACGGCCGCGTCATAGCTGTGCGGGTTTTGCCGCAGGCCACTGGCCAGCAGCCAGACCAGCACGGGCGCTGCGACCACGCCCACCACACAGGTCAGCGCCAGAATCCAGAACAGCACCGTGGCCACACTGTGCACCAGGGTGCGCGTGCGCTCCTCGCCTTCCTTGGTCAGGGTGGTGGCAAGCACCGGCACAAAGGCCTGGCTGAATGCCCCTTCTGCAAACAAGCGCCGGAACAGGTTGGGAATGCGGAACGCTACATTGAATGCGTCGGTCAACGCGCTGGCACCAAACATGGTGGCCATCAGCAGGTCGCGGGCAAGCCCTGTGATACGCGAGAGCAGCGTAAACAGGGAGACGGTGGAGGCAGCTTTGAACAGTGACACCCGGGCAGTGTAGCTGCGCGGCTGGCAGGAAATTGCCGGATATCTGGATTTCTGAGTAAAGAGCGGCTATAATGCCCGATTCACTGAAAACATCCGCAGACTCAAAGGACACTCATCATGGCATCTAAGCCAGTCAAGAAAAACCCCCGTTTGGCATCCGGCCGCAAGCGCGCCCGCCAAACCATCAAGCTGAACGCCGCCAACACCTCGCTGCGTTCCAAGTACCGTACCGCCATCAAGAACGTGGAAAAGGCTGTTGCCGCTGGCGACAAGACCAAGGCCACCGAACTGTTTGCCAAGGCGCAATCCGTGCTGGACACGATTGCCGACAAGGGCATCTTCCACAAGAACAAGGCTGCTCGCGATAAGAGCCGCATTGCTGCCAAGGTCAAGGCCCTGGCACTGGCCGCCTAAGCCCATTAGGCAATCGCACGGGCAGGATCCCCTGCCCGCCGTTTGTAACGGGTGCGCTCTCAGTGAACTAAAAAGCCGTCGCAAGACGGCTTTTTTCGTTGTATGGGCCTCTTTTGCCCACCGCCTGATCTGCATCGGCCTGCCGCCGCGCGTCCCGGATGGCGAGCCAGCCGGACGGGTTCGGCCAGCTCACGGGCCCGCCACCGGCTGAGCCCCAGCGCAACCGCGTTGACGGCCCATGGCCCAGCCGCAAAAAAGGCCTGAAACTCAGGCCTTGGTCGTGTCGCTGGAAGTGTTGGCTCCGGGCTTGCCGGGATCCACCGCCGCCTCGGGAATCAGGCAGGCGTCGGTGGTCTGCAGTCCGTTGTCGCGCGCAAAGTTCATCACGAAATCCCAGGCCATCGGCTCATGGACCTGCAGCTCGCGCTTGACGATGACGCATTTGGCGCCGTTCATCGTTGTAGGGACGCACCAGGGCGAATAGCCCAGATGGCCACCACGGCGCATACCGCCCGGACGAAACTGGCTCATCACTCCCGCGAGACGCTCCGCCCAGTCGCTGGGGCGAAAGGTCTTCCCATTCTGGGTCAGGCCCAGAATGAACACTTCTTGAGATGTTGGAGAAACCATGGGGTGGAAGCCTCTGATAGACGCCTGAGCACAGGATCACTGCCTCAGGCCAAACCCGTATTTTAACTCTTATATAAGAGATACGCACGCGCAAGGCATAAGTTCAAAACATCAAGAAATGCAAGAAACGCATAACCCTGCAGCGCATGCAGGAGCCGCCGGAACGGCCCAGCCCGGTTTTTTGCGCTCTGCAGTCTAGCCTGCGCAGAAAGGGCCGCACAGGCAGTCAGGCAGCACCGCGATTCTGTGATGCGCATTCTTCACTAGTCTGCCGCAATGCAGCCCCTAGAATGGGACTTCCGCTGGTGCCATGCCATAGGGGTATGGGGCCCAAGCGGATTTTTTGATTCTGATCCTTTTTCCGGAGATTTCCATGCAAGACACTGTCAAGCCTTCTGAGCCCCATGTGATGACTACCTATGGCCGCGTGCCGGTCGCACTGGAGCGAGGCCAGGGCGTGCGTGTGTGGGATGTCAACGGCAAGGAATACCTCGACGCGCTGGGCGGCATTGCGGTCAACACGCTGGGCCACAACCACGGCAAGCTGGTCGCTGCGCTGCACGACCAGATGACCAAGCTGATCCACACCAGCAACTACTACTATGTGCCTGGCCAGGAAAAGCTGGCGGCCCTGCTGGTCGAGCGTTCGAAGATGACCAATGTCTTCTTCTGCTCCACCGGTCTGGAGGCGAACGAGGCGTCGATCAAGATCGCGCGCAAGTACGGCGTGGACAAGGGCATCGAAAAGCCGGTGATCGTCGTGTTCGACCATGCCTTCCATGGCCGCTCGATCGCCACGATGAGCGCCACCGCCAACCCCAAGGTGCGCAACGGCTTCGGCCCCCTGCTCGACGGCTTTCTGCGTGTGCCGGCCAATGACTTCGTCGCGCTGCAGGAAGCGACCGAAGGCAACCCCAACATCGTGGGCGTGATGATGGAGCCCATCCAGGGCGAAGGCGGCCTGCACCCGATGCGCGCGGAGTTCATGAAGCAGGTGCGCGAGCTGTGCGATGCCAAGGACTGGCTGTTCATCGTTGATGAAATCCAGGCCGGTATGGGCCGCACCGGCAAGTGGTTTGCCCACCAATGGGCCGGCATCGTGCCGGATGTGATGTCGCTGGCCAAGGGCCTGGGATCGGGCGTGCCGGTGGGCGCCGTCGTTGCCGGCCCCAAGGCAGCCAAGGTGCTGCAGCCAGGCAACCACGGCACCACCTTTGGTGGCAACCCGCTGGCCATGCGTGCCGGCGTGGAAACCATTGCGATCATGGAAGAAGAAGGCCTGCTGGCCAACGCCACCCAGGTCGGCGATCACCTCAAGGCAGCGCTGAACCAGGCGCTCGCCGACACGCCCGGCTTTGTCGAAGTGCGCGGCCAGGGCCTGATGATCGGCGTGGAGCTGAACAAGCCCTGCGGCGAGCTGATCACGCGCGGCGTGCAGGAAGCCGGCCTGCTGTTCAGCGTAACCGCCGACACGGTGATCCGCATCGTGCCGCCGCTGATCCTCACCAAGGCCGAGGCCGATGAAATCGTCGCCAAGCTGGTACCGCTGGTCAAATCCTTCCTGGCAGGCCAATAAGGCCGGAAAAAGAACGCAATGAAACACTATCTGCAATTCCAGGACTTCAGCGCCGACGAATACGAATACCTGCTCAAGCGCGCCGCGCTGATCAAGCAGAAGTTCAAGGGCTATGTGACCCACCACACGCTGGCCGACCGCACCCTGGCCATGATCTTCGAGAAAGCCAGCACCCGCACGCGCGTGAGCTTTGAAGCCGGTATGTACCAGCTGGGCGGCTCGGTGGTCCACCTGACCACCGGCGACAGCCAGCTGGGCCGTGCCGAGCCGATCGAGGACAGCGCCCGCGTGATCAGCCGCATGACCGACCTGGTGATGATCCGCACCTTCGGGCAGGACAAGATCGAGCGCTTTGCGGCACATTCGCGCGTGCCGGTCATCAACGGTCTGACCAACGAGTTCCACCCCTGCCAGATCCTGGCCGACATCTTCACCTTCATCGAGCACCGCGGCTCCATCCAGGGCAAGACGGTTGCCTGGGTGGGTGATGGCAACAACATGGCCAACACCTGGCTGCAGGCGGCCAACCTGCTGGGCTTCAAGGTCCATGTCAGCACGCCCAGCGGCTATGGCATCGATGAGCAACTGGCGTTCAGCGGCCGCGCCTACGACAAAGGCTGCTACCAGCTGTTCAGCGATCCGCAGGAGGCCTGCAAGGGCGCCGACCTGGTCACCACCGACGTGTGGACCAGCATGGGCTATGAAGAGGAAAACGAAAAGCGCAAGAAGGCCTTTGCCGACTGGTGCGTGGACCTCGACATGATGGCCGTCGCCAAGAAGGACGCGCTCTTCATGCACTGCCTGCCCGCCCACCGCGGCGAAGAGGTGCAGGCCGAGGTCATCGACGGCCCGCAGTCCGTCGTCTGGGACGAGGCCGAGAACCGCATGCATGTGCAAAAGGCCTTGATGGAGTACCTGCTCATCGGCAAGCAAGGCTAGGCGGCGCTAACACAACCCTTGATACTTCGTTGCCGCGTCTTGTCGTACTAAAGTACTGCCTGCGACTCGGCGCCTCGTCTCAAGGGCCGTGTTAACGCCTTTCGGTGCCACCAATCCAGCGGCTGTTCATCGGCTGGCTGAGCCACCCCGTCCCTTCCAGATACAGCAATGCCCCGAACCTTTCGGTATCGGGGCATTGTTATTTCAGCGCCTACCAGTCAAATCAGGCAGATCAGGCAGCGGGTGCCGTCGTGCGGATCAGGTGGTCAAACGCGCTCAGCGCGGCAGTCGCGCCGGCACCTGCGGCGATGACGATCTGCTTGTACGGCACATTCGTGCAGTCACCGGCAGCGAAGACGCCAGGCAGGTTGGTGTGGCCCTTCGCATCGATCTCGATCTCGCCAAACGGGGTCAGCTGCACGGTGCCCTTGAGCCAGCCGGTGTTGGGCAGCAGGCCGATCTGCACAAAGATACCTTCCAGCGCGACGGTCTTGGTCTCATCGTTTGTGCGGTCCTTGTAGGTCAGGCCCGTCACCTTCTTGCCGTCACCGTTCACTTCGGTGGTCTGCGCATTCAGGATGACCGTCACATTGGGCAGGCTGCGCAGCTTGCGCTGCAGCACAGCGTCGGCCTTCAGCTCGGAGGCAAACTCCAGCAAGGTCACATGCTTGACCACGCCAGCCAGGTCAATGGCCGCCTCGACACCCGAGTTGCCACCACCGATCACCGCGACGGGCTTGCCCTTGAAGAGCGGGCCATCGCAGTGCGGGCAGTAGGTCACGCCCTTGGTGCGGTAGATGTCCTCGCCGGGCACATTCATGTTGCGCCAGCGCGCGCCGGTCGACAGGATCACCGTGCGGGCCTTGAGCTTGGCACCCGATTCGGTCTCGATCTCGATCAGGCCACCCGCTTGCGCCGCTGGCGTCAAGGACTTGGCGGTCTGCAGGTTCATGATGTCGACCTCGTAGTCGCGGATATGGCTCTCCATCGCCGCCGCAAACTTGGGGCCATCGGTCTTGCTGACGGAGACGAAGTTCTCGATATCGACGGTATCGAGCACCTGGCCGCCGAGGCGCTCGGCCGCAATGCCGGTGCGGATGCCCTTGCGCGCCGCATAGATCGCAGCGGCTGCGCCAGCAGGGCCACCACCGACGATCAGCACATCAAAGGCCTCCTTGGCCGAAATCTTTTGCGCTTCGCGGGCTGCGGCGCCGGTATCCACCTTGGCGACAATCTCGGCCAGCTCCATGCGGCCCTGGCCAAAACGCTGGCCATTGACGAACACGGTAGGCACACCCATGATTTCGCGTTCTTGCACTTCCTTCTGGAACAGACCACCGTCGATCGCGGTGTGCGTGATCTTGGGGTTGAGCACGGACATCAGGTTCAGCGCCTGCACGACGTCCGGGCAGTTGTGGCAGGACAGCGAGTAGAAGGTCTCGAAGTGCAGCGGCGTGTCGATGTTTTTGACCTGCTCGAGCAGCTCTGCCGATTCCTTCGACGGGTGCCCACCCACCTGCAGCAGTGCCAGCACCAGCGAGGTGAACTCATGGCCCAGCGGCACGCCAGCGAAACGCACGCCGACATCGGTGCCGGGGTTGGTGATCAGGAACGAGGGCTTGCGCACATCGGCCGCGTTGTCCTCGACCACCGAAATCTTGTCATTCAGCGCCTTGATATCGGCCAGCAGTTGGCGCACTTCATTCGACTTTTCACCGTCGTCCAGGGTCGCCACCAGCTCGACGGGCTTGGTCAAGCGCTCCAGGTAGGCTTTCAGTTGGGCTTTCATGGTGTTGTCGAGCATGGGACTTCCTTCAAACTTCTTGTGCCCAGCCTCGTGGGCTTGCAGCACTTTTCAAAAAAACAAAGCCCGGGCGCCAGGCACCCGGGCGTCTACTACGTTGGAATGGCAGCAGTTAAGAAAGGCTGATGCTGGGCTTAGATCTTGCCGACCAGGTCCAGCGAAGGAGCCAGGGTCTTTTCGCCTTCTTGCCACTTGGCAGGGCAGACTTCACCGGGGTGCGAAGCCACGTACTGGGCAGCCTTGATCTTGCGCAGCAGGTCTTCTGCATTGCGGCCAATGCCTTCAGCGGTGATTTCCATCGCCTGGATCACGCCTTCTGGATCCACGATGAAGGTGGCACGGTCTGCCAGGCCCTGGCCTTCGCGCAGGCAGTCAAAGTTCTGGCTGATCTGCCAGGTAGGGTCACCCAGCATGGTGTACTTGATCTTGGCGATGGTGTCCGAGGTGTCGTGCCATGCCTTGTGCACGAAGTGGGTGTCGGTCGACACGGAATAGACTTCCACGCCCAGCTTTTGCAGTTCTGCGTAGTGGTCAGCCACGTCGCCCAGTTCGGTCGGGCACACGAAGGTGAAGTCAGCAGGGTAGAAGAAGAACACAGCCCACTTGCCCAGGACGTCTTTTTCGGTCACTTCGATGAACTTGCCATCCTTGAAGGCTTGCGTCGTGAAAGGCTTGATCTTGCTGTTGAGTACGGACATGGTTGTTTCCTTCTGTTGAGTAAAAACGATTGACAGGAGTCAGTGTAGAAACTTCTTAATAATTGATCAACTCAATTAAAATAATCATTTCAATTTAAACAAACTATTATCTAAATGCTGACCCAAGGCAGATTGTTATATGCGGGCTGAAGCAGATATTGCAAGTCTGAGCCCGCCCTGCGCCTTTATTGCTGCAAACTTATCACAGCGCCATGACAGCGCAGTTGCGCTGCAGCAAGCCGCATCATGCAAGCAAGGGCGCTGCGGCGTCAAATGAGAACACGACTCAGCCTTACACGCAGCCAGAGCAAAAGCACGGGGGATAAGCGCTGCCCGGTTTGGTTGCTTGACCTTTCGCAAGGACAATAGTCCCAATCCCCGTCATTCACACAAGAGAAGGAGCCCACCATGAAAGGCGATCCCAAGGCCATCGGTTTTCTGCAGGCGCAGCTGAAGAACGAACTCACCGCCATCAACCAGTACTTTCTGCACTACCGCATGTACAAGCACTGGGGCCTGGACAAGCTGGCCAAGAAGGAATACGAGGAATCCATCGGTGAGATGAAGCATGCGGACTGGCTGATGGACCGCATCTTCATGCTCGATGGACTGCCCAACCTGCAGGATCTGGGCAAGCTGCAGATCGGTGAAGACGTGCCCGAAGCGCTGGCCTGCGACCTGCGTCTGGAGCAAGCAGCACAGGCGACCATCAAGGACGGCATCGCCCATTGCGAAAGCGTGCGCGACTATGTTTCGCGCGATCTGCTGCAAAAGATCCTGGACGACACCGAAGAGCACATCGATTTTCTGGAAACCCAGCTGGACCTGGTGGACAAGGTCGGCATCCAGAATTACCTGCAGTCCATCATGGGCGAGGTCGAATAAACGACGACGCCAGCAACTCCCTCTCAAAAAGGACCTTCGGGTCCTTTTTTGTTGTATCTGCCGCACAAACCTGGTTCGATAGAAGGTTAAACAATAATCATTCACAACTTCAATTACACTGCGCCTTCATCTTTTTTCGCACGCCAGCATCGTTTGTTCACCGGTGCCAGCCAGCGCCCCGGGTCACCCCCTCACTGCCATGCTGCGTGCCTGCCCATCCCTTCGCCTTGCGGTCCACCAGGCCGCACCGGCTTGCGTTGGATGCCCTTGCATCTACCGCGCAGCCTACCCGCATCGCAGTGGCCGGACCCGGTCAGCCCTCGCGCCGTCCTCGTCGGCGCCCCTGTTTTTCCGCGTTCAACACCCGCTCACCATGTCTGACACCCTGATCTCCGCTGCCGCGCCGCGTGCGCTGCATACCGCATTGCACACGGCCCTGTGGGCCGCCCTGGCCTGCTGGGGCAGCAACGCGCTGGCGCAAACCGACCAGCCCGCACCGGCAGCCGCTGCGGAAACCACGTTGGCGCCCATTACCGTGCAGGGCGCCACAGAGGCCGAAACAGCCACCGGCCCGGTCAAGGGCTTTGTTGCCAAACGTGCCATCTCCGCCACCAAGACCGATACCCCGCTGATCGAGACACCACAGGCCATCAGCGTCGTGACCCGCGACCAGATCGACGCCCAGGGTGTGACAACGCTGCGCGAAACCACGCGCTACGCGGCGGGCATCAACTCCAGCTATTTCGACAACCGGGTCGACAGCTTCAAGGCCCGGGGCGGCGATGTCAGCCAGTACCAGGATGGGCTGCTGCGCACTTACGGCACCTACAACAACATCAAGGTCGAGCCCTACACCTTGGAGCGGGTTGAGTTTCTGCGTGGCCCTTCGTCGGTGCTCTATGGCCAGGGCAGCGTGGGCGGCGTGCTCAACCTGACCAGCAAGCGCCCGCTGGACCAGCCCCAGCGCGAAGTGCAGCTGCAGCTGGGCAGCCATAGCCGCAAGCAGATTGCCAGCGACATCACCGGCCCCATCGACGAAGACGGCCGCTGGCTCTACCGCCTGGTGGCCGTGGGCCGGGACAGCAACACCCAGGTCGACCATGTCAAGGACGACCGCCTGGTGATTGCACCGTCCCTGACTTTCAAGCCCTTTGCCGGTACCTCGCTGACCCTGCAGGCCATGTACCACAAGGACAAGAGCGGCTCGATCACCCAGTTCTTCCCCTGGCAGGGCACGCGCCTGCCCGGCCCCTACGGCCAGATTCCCACCAACACTTTCATCAGCGAGCCGAGCTTTGACAAGTACGACTCCGAGAACAAGTCCTTCGGCTACCTGTTCAGCCACCAGTTGAACGACCACTGGACCTTGCGCCAGAACCTGCGCCGCACCACCAGCGAGGTGGACTACCGCACGCTCTACACCAGCTTTGCCGCCAACGCCGCCACCGGCCGCCCGGCCCGCCCGGTGTTCGATGCCGATGGCCGCACCGTGCAGCGCGATGCCGTCTGGCAGATCAACGGCGGCCGCATGCTGCTGGTCGATACCCAGCTGGAAGGCAAGCTGCAGACTGGCGATGTGCAGCACACCGTGCTGGCCGGCATGGACTGGCAGCGCAATACCACAAGCCAGGCGAGCTGGCGCGCGCTGGGCACACCGCTCGATGTCTACAACCCCGTCTACGGCTCGTTCACGCCGCCCACGGCATCGCAGTTGGTGGAGGCGCCCAATGTCTCGCAGCGCCAGCTCGGTTTTTACCTGCAGGACCAGCTGCGCTGGGGCGACTGGACGGCCACGGCCGGCCTGCGCCGCGACCATGCCAAGACAGAGACCGAAGGCCGGCCCGCAGCCGCTGCCGATGATTCGGCCTGGACCAAGCGCGTCGGCCTGACCTACCAGGCCGGTGGCGGCTGGGCGCCTTACGTCAGCTATACCGAGTCCTTCCAGCCGCTGGGCGGCGTGGACTTTTACGGCACGCCCTACAAGCCGCAGCGTGGCAAGCAGGTGGAGGCGGGTGTGAAATGGATCCCCGAAGGCAAGGGCATCTCCGGCTATGCGGCCGTCTACAGCCTGCGTGAGCAAAACCGCAAGACCAATGACCCGGCCAACCCGCTCAACAGCCTGCAGCTGGGCGAGGTCAAAACCCAGGGCTTTGAAGCCGAGATGACCGCCAGCCTGGCCAAAAGCTGGGACTGGACCGTCGCCTATGCCTATACCGACGCCAAGATCAGCCGCAGCAATGCGGGCGACCAGGGCCAGCGCGTGGCCGCCGTCTCTCGCCATATGGCATCGAGCTGGCTGATGCACCGCTTTGCCAGCCAGGGGCGCGGCGGCTGGAGCGTCGGCGCCGGCATGCGCTACACCGGCTCGCAGTGGTCGGGCACCAGCGCCATCGACACGCCCTCGTCGCTGCTGACCGATGCCATGGTGGCCTACGACAGCGGTGACTGGCGTCTGGCCTTCCATGCCAACAACCTCACCGACAAGGTCGTGATCACGCAGTGCCTGTCACGCGGGGATTGCTTCTACGGCGAGCGCCGCAACTTTCTGCTGACCGCGACCTACCGCTACTGATCGCCACCGGTCAGCTCGGATCGCGGGCTGCGGAATGCCCGCCAGAGAGCGGAAAAAAAAAGGCTGCGGTGACAACCGCAGCCTTTTGCCTTGTGGGCCCGCCGAAAAATCAGGCAGCCACCGGCTCCGTGGTCGCCAGAAAATCCTGCCCGATACGGCCACCCAGCGCATGCACCCGCTCCAGAAAGCGCACCAGGAAGGCATGCAGGCCGGTGGCCAGCAGCTCATCGATGCGGCCGTATTGCAGCTCGGCCAGCAGCAGACCGGCCTGGCGCTGGGTTTCGGCCGAATGGTCGTTGGCAACGGCCTCCAGAATCTGCACCACCTCGTACATGCTGGCATGCAGCGAGCGCGGCATGTCGCGTCGCAGGATCAGCATCTCGGCCACGCGCTCGGGCGTGATCACATTGCGGTAGACCTTGCGGTAGACCTCAAAGGCCGAGACGCTGCGCAAGATCGCGCTCCAGTGGTAGAAGTCCGACGGCTGGCTGCCTTTGCCCGGCTGGTAGGAGCCATGGTAGTCATTCTTGACCGCATGGAAGCGCACATCCAGCAGGCGGGCGGTGTTGTCGGCCCGCTCGATGAAGGTGCCCAGGCGCAGGAACAGAAACGCATCGTCCTGCAGCATCGTGCCCGACACGACGCCGCGCGACAGGTGCGAGCGCAGCTTCACCCATTCGAAAAACTTGGCCGGGTCGTTCTCGAACTTCTTGGCCTTGAACAAGCGGTTCACATCGAGCCAGGTCGCGTTCAGGGTCTCCCAGGCTTCGGTGGTCAGCGCGCCGCGCACGGCACGCGCATTCTCGCGCGCGGCCAGCAGGCAGCTGTAGATCGACGAGGTGTTGGTCTCGTCGCGCACCATGAAGTGCAGCACCCCATCGAGGGTGATCTCGTCATGGCGCTCATAATAGGCAGGCAGCAGCTCGCTGATGGACAGCACGCTTTGCCAGGCCTTGGTCGCCGCAGAGACGGTCTGCGGCAGCATCGAGGTCTCGTAGCTCACATTGAGCATGCGGGCAGTGTTTTCCGCCCGCTCGGTGTAGCGGGACATCCAGTAGAGGTGGTCGGCGGTTCGGCTCAACATAGTGACATTCTTTCGCTAGGCAGATGGAGGGTTTTCAATCAGGAAGCTCCGGGAGCTCACTGCTGCATCCCATCCCATTCGCTGTAATCGTCCTCCGGGCCACGCAGCACCCAGGTGTCCTTGGTGCCACCGCCTTGCGAGGAGTTGACCACCAGCGAGCCATCCTTGAGCGCCACGCGCGTGAGGCCGCCGGGCACCATCTGCACATCCTTGCCACTGAGCACAAAGGGCCGCAGATCGATATGGCGCGGCGCGATGCCGCTTTCGACATAGGTGGGGCTGCTCGACAGGCTCAAGGTCGGCTGGGCAATATAGCCATTGGGCTTGGCCTTGAGCACGGCGCGGAAGGCCTCGATCTCGGCGCGGGTGGAGGCGGGGCCGATCAGCATGCCGTAGCCGCCGGCGCCATGCACTTCCTTGACCACCAGCTCGTCGAGGTGGTCCAGCACATAGGCCAGGTCATCGGGCTTGCGGCACATCCAGGTCGGCACGTTCTTCAGGATCGCTTCTTCTCCGAGGTAGAAGCGGATCATCGCCGGCACATAGGGGTAGACCGATTTGTCATCGGCCACGCCGGTGCCCACCGCATTGCAGATGGCCACATTCCCCTTGCGGTAGGCGCGCATCAGGCCGGCACAACCCAGGGTGGAATTGGGGCGGAAGACCTGGGGATCGAGAAAGTCGTCATCGACCCGGCGGTAGATCACATCCACGCGCTGCAGGCCCTGTGTGGTGCGCATGTACACGATGTCATCGCGCACCAGCAGGTCCTGGCCTTCGACCAACTCCACGCCCATCTGCTGGGCGAGGAAGGCATGCTCAAAATAGGCGCTGTTGTACATGCCCGGTGTCAGCACTACCACGGTCGGGTTGTTGGCCGCTTGGTTGGGGGCGCTGGCACGCAAGGTGTCCAGCAGCAGATCCGGGTAATGGGCCACCGGGGCCACTGCGTGGCTGCTGAACAGGCCGGGGAAGAGGCGCATCATCATGCGGCGGTTTTCCAGCATGTATGACACGCCGGACGGCACCCGCAGGTTGTCTTCGAGCACATAGTAGGTGCCGCTGCCGTCGGCCTCGGCCGCACGCACGATATCGATGCCTGCGATGTGCGCATAGGTGTCGAGCGGCACATGCACGCCCCGCATCTCGGGCCGGTACTGGCTGTTCTCCAGCACCAGATCGCGCGGAATGATGCCGGCTTTCAGAATTTCCTGGTCATGGTAGACATCGTGGATGAAGCGGTTGAGGGCGGCAACGCGCTGCACCAGGCCCTTTTGCATCTGTGACCACTCGTGCGAGGGGATGATGCGCGGGATCAGGTCAAACGGAATCAGGCGTTCGGTGCCCGAGCCATCTTCGTCCTTTTCTCCGTAGACCGCGAAGGTGATCCCCACGCGGCGGAATATCAGTTCGGCCTCCTCCCGCAAGGCCTGCATCTTCTCAAAAGGCTGCTGCTGCAGCCATTTGGCATAGCTTTGGTAGTGCGCTCTTTCGGCACCTGCTGCATAAGGCAGGCCCTGGTACATCTCGTCGAACTTTTGCATCGCAGAATCCCTTTCTGGCACCAGCAGCTTAGCAAGTTTCAGGCCACCCAAAGATAAGTACTAACCTTCATCAAGAATTAGGGGCTGATTTGTTTTGTTTATATCCAATGTCCTACGCGTTGGGCCCAGTTCGGCAGCCTCGTGGCGCCAATAGCGGGGCCGTTTTTGCCGCTCGCATACCAGTGTCTCCGGCTGGTCCGAACGCCAGTATGCGGCACCGCAATGCACGGTGTTGCGCAGCACTATCTGCATCTGCCGGTAACGCTGCCGCACCGCGGCCGCCGGGTGCCTGAAGCGGTTGCGGTAGCCCGTCTGCGCCACCACCCAGCGCGGCCGCACCGCCGCCAGCAGCGGCTGCGTGGACGAGGTATTGCTGCCATGGTGCGGCCTCACAGGGTGGAATCCAATGGAAATAGTGTCGTTTTCCATACTGAACGCCCAATGAGCGACAATCTAAAAATAAGTAGCTCCCCGCATTAATCCCGCACCCAGTCCCGCACATGGCATACATCAGAAAATTCCGCAACGGATGGCGAGCCGAAGTCCAGAAGCATGGCGAACGTAAAAGCAAGGTCTTCGAGACAAAGCGCGATGCACAAAAGTGGGCGCTAGAGACAGAGGCCCAGCTTGATGCCGCCAATGGGTCTGAGGGCATGACCTTCGGCCAAGCTGCAGAAAAGTATCTGGCTACCGTAGTCCCCGAGAAAGCTGCTAGCGCTATGGATTGGGAGAGAAGCCGGATTGCCGAGATGCTGGAGTTCTTCGGCCCAAACACTCCACTTGTGCAAATCACCTCAATCAGGCTCGGAGAGTGGCGGGACGAACGGCAGAGGCACGTTAGCGGCTCCACAGTCATCCGACAATTCAGCATACTCCGCAGCCTCTTCAGAACGGCAACAATCGAATGGAAAGTGCTTTCCAGCAATCCTTGCGAAGGGGTGCGAATGCCAGAGCACAACCCCGCTCGCCATCAGCTTTGGGAATGGCAGCTAATTAAGCGCGTACTTCGCTCCCAGCGCGAAGGGAGGATGCTTGAAGTAGTCCACGCTTTCCACATCGCCCTGCACACCGGGATGCGTCTCAACGAGATATTGGCAGCAAAGGTAGTTGGCCGGGTTGCAATCCTCGAAAGGGATAAGAACAGCGGCAAGGCGTCGGCACCAGTTAAAGTCCCTTTGGCCCGAAAAGGCGCGGCTCTTTTCAAGCTGTATCAGCCGTTCACAATAAGCCCTGACCACGCAAGCGCGATGTTCTCAAGGCTTACACGAGAGCTACTGATTGAAGACCTTACGTTTCATGACAGTAGAGCCAGCGCCCTCACATGGCTATCTAGACGAGTCGATGTAATGACGCTTGCCAGGATCAGTAGACACAAGAACCTAAAAATTCTGATGGAAACCTACTATCGCGAGTCGATAGAAGACATAGCCGCAAGAATCTGAAACAAAAAAATAGCCTCCCCAGTGCCGCGATGGCGCCGGGGAGGCTCTTTCTATTTCTGGCTGCAGGCCTGGTCGCTGTTGTCACCGCTCAGCCGGCGCTCGATGTTCACTTGGTCGCACAGCGCGGCTACTTCGGCATCCCGTCGCTTAAGGTCGCCTCCGAGGCTTGCGACCACGCCGAGGCCTTCTGCAAGCTGGCGGTCGAGGGCTGCGGCTTTATCTGCAAGATCGCTGCGGGCAGCGGCGTCGGCTTGGGCTTGCGCACGATAAGTGGCGGCTCGGCTGTCGGTGTCACGGTGCAGGCGCTCAGCGCGGGCAAGCTCAGCGCGCACATCCACAGCAATGCCAGTTTTGAGGTTCGCCAGTCGGTCGGCGTTGTAGATCGTGTCTTCGGCATGCTTGCTCTCCTTGATGGCGGTTTGGGTTTCATCGGTGCGGGCGGCTTTGGCGCGGGTGGCCGCGCCCTGGGCCTGCTCAGTGCGCAGCTCGGCGATGGTCTTGCTGGCCAGCCAGCCTTTGACCACCCATCCTGTGGAGAAGGCCAGTGCAGCTATGACGGCGGCCAGGATGAGTTTGATCTGCAGGGTCATAAGCCGGCCTCGCAGATCTCGCCGTTGGCATCGCCGCGGATCTGCAGGCCTGGCAGCACCACAGATACCCCATTGACCGTGCCGCGATTCCAGCGCGGGTTCTCGCGGCATGCGCCCACCACATCACCGGCATTGGCCATGCGCAGTAAGGTCGAGGTGTACAGCGCACCCTCCCCCTTGTTGTGGATGAAGTCGATGAACACTGCTTGCTGAAGCGGGGTGTAGGTGGTCCAGAGACGGAACATACCCATGGCAGTGCGCTCGGCTGCCAGGTAGCGGCTGCGTTCGAGCGCGTAGCAGTCGGCCGGCGTGTAGTACCGGCCAGCCACCACGGCGCGGCCCGTGATGCCGTTGCAGACGGTCAGCGGCTGGCCCTTGCCCAGCTTGTCAACGTAGGGTGTGCCAATGTGGCGGTAGCTGCTCTCGTAGTAGCTGCCCATCACCATGGCGATCTTGACCGCCTGGGATGTGCCGGCATCAGCGGCCACAGCCTGGATGTACTGGTTTTGCTCGGCCATGGCCTGGGCGGCGATCTTGTCGCGCTCTGCGACCACGTAGCCGCCGGCTCCTGCAGTCAGGATGGCCAGGGCCATCAGGCCAGAACGCAGCGCGTCTGGGATCTTGCTCATTGCTCCGCCTCCAACTTCCCGAGGTCGGTATCTTGGTGGTAGATCGGCCGACCAGATGCGCGCATCAAAGACATGCGCAGTTCTCGCTCTGCCTTTCTCTCGATCACTTCGGCGCGCTGTCGCTCATCCCGGCGCCAAGCCCAATACTGGCCGAAGATCAGACCCAATAGGCCCACAACGGCGCCGACCACAATACCCATTTCAGACAGAGACATTCCGCTGGCAACTGCAGTAGCTGCCCCTCCATAAACTGCTGTTTTCCCGGCGACGATTCCTGCGCTTTCCATTGAATTGCTCATCCTCTGGCCCCTTAAATATGAAAACCCGCCGAAGCGGGTTGTGTTGTGTGTTGTGGCGAGGGTTACAAGGTCTC
>NZ_JBGTYN010000025.1:0-77665 GCF_041730275.1 Comamonas sp. SY3
AGGGACCTACGGATTAACAGTCCGGCGCTCTACCAACTGAGCTATTGAGGAACAAGACTGCGATTATAGAACGAATTTTTGACCCGAAAAACGGACCAGGTCATTTTTTGCCGCCGGGGGCCGTACGCGAGGCTGTCCGCCAGGCCGAACGCTCAGCGGGGTGCGGGCGGTTCGGGCCGGCACCATAGCCAGGCCAGCACGCAGGCCATGCAGCTGATCGACAACAGCTTGGCCCAGCCGGGCGCTGGCACCAGCAGCATGATGACCGCACACACCGCCATTGTGATGCTGGCGCTCCACTTGGCCTTACGGCTGACAAAGCCGCCTGCCGCCCAGTTGCGCAGCATGCCGCCAAACAGGCGGTGGCGCCACAGCCAGCCATGCAGCCGCGCCGAGCTGCGCGCGGCGCAGGCCCCGGCCATCAGGATGAAGACCGTCGTGGGCAGGCCCGGCACAAAGATGCCGATGATGCCCATTGCGAGGCAGGCCACCGCAGCCAGCAGCAGCAGCCAGCGCAGCACCGGGCTGCGGATGGGGCAGTAGGCCGGTGTCTGTACTTCCTGCGGCGCAGTGGAGGAGGCTCCGGGCTCGTTCATGGTCATGCATTGTGCATCGCACCGCATAACAGTGTCTTGATGCTGGGCAAGCCAGGCATTCTGAATCGCGCTGCTTTGGGTGGCAAAAGGCGCCAGACCGCATGCCCTGCTGCGCTACCATCCCGGTATGGCGATCTATCCAATCCTGAAAATGGGCGATGCCCGTTTGCTGCGCACTGCGCAGCCCGTGACCGAGTTTGACACCGATGCGCTGCACCAGCTGGTGCAGGACCTGCTCGACACCATGCGCGATGCCAATGGCGCGGGCTTGGCGGCGCCGCAGATTGGCGTGGATCTGCAGGTGGTGTTCTTCGGCTCGCCCGAACGCAACCCGCGCTACCCGGATCGTCCGCTGGTACCGCCCACGGTGCTGGTCAACCCGGTGATCACGCCGTTGTCGGACGAGGAAGAGGATGACTGGGAAGGTTGTCTGTCGGTGCCGGGCCTGCGCGGCATGGTGCCGCGCTGGCGCAAGATCCGCTACACCGGTTTCGACCAGTATGGCGATCCGATCGACCGCGTGGCCGAAGGCTTCCATGCCCGGGTGGTACAGCATGAATGCGACCACCTCTGGGGCAAGCTCTACCCGATGCGGGTGCGCGATTTCAGCCAGTTCGGCTTCACCGAAGTGCTGTTTCCTGGCATCAGCGCGGCTGAGGACGACTGAGCCGGACCCGCGTCAACCAGCGGCGCCGCTGCCGGTCGCGGCCAGCGCCCACAGCAGCTCGGTCTCGATCGCGATCTGGCTCACATTGTTCTGCAGCTCCGGGCCCTGCAGCAAAAAGCTGTCTTCCACCCGCTCGCCCAAGGTGCTGATCTTGGCCAGCTCCACACTCAGCTGGTGGCGGGCGAGGATGCGCGCTACCGTGTAGAGCAGGCCTGCGCGGTCTGCCGCTGAAATGGACAGCAGCCAGCGCTGGCCCTTGTCATCGGGGCGCAGCAGCACGCGCGGCGCCACCGGAAAGCTCTTGACCCGGCGCGATACCCGGCGCTGCGCCGGCTCGGGCAGTGGCTGGGCGGCCACCAGCACGCGCGTCAGCTCGCTCTCGACCAGGTTGATCAACTCGCGGTAGCTTTGCGGAGCATCGGTGGCCACCACCTGGAAGGTATCGAGCGCATAGCGGTTGAGGGCGGTATGCACCCTCGCGTCCAGGATCGAGAAACCCGCCTGGTCAAAATAGCTGCAGATGCGGGCAAACAGATCGGGCTGGTCGGGCGCATACACCATCACCTGCAGGCCCTCGCCAGCCAGCGACTGGCGGGCGCGCACCAACGTGGCCTTGCTGCCCACCGACCGGGACAGGTGGCGCGTGTGCCAGGCAATGTCGGCGGCCTCGTGGCGCAGAAAATAGTCCAGGCCCAAGGTGTCCCACAGCGCTTTTTGCGATTCATGCGGCTGGGCCGACAGCGCCAGCAGCACCAAGGCCTCGCGCTTGCGGATTTCCACCTGGGCAGCCACATCGGGCGCCCGCCCGCCCAGCACGCGCAAGGTGGCGCGGTACAGGTCTTCGAGCAGCTTGCCTTTCCAGGCATTCCAGACCTCGGGGCTGGTGCCGCGGATATCCGCCACCGTGAGCAGGTAGAGGGCAGTGAGCCTGCGCTCATTGCCCATGCGCTGGGCAAAGGCGGTGATCACCTCGGGGTCCGATGTGTCCTGCTTTTGCGCCACCTGGCTCATCGTCAGGTGCTCGCGCACCAGAAACTCGACCAGCTGCCGGTCGTCCTTGGCAATCTGGTGGTCGCGGCAAAAGCGCTTGACCTCCAGCGCTCCGATCTCCGAATGGTCACCGCCCCGGCCCTTGCCGATATCGTGGAAGAGGGCGGCGAGGTACAGAATCCAGGGCTTGTCCCAGCCTGCGGCCAGCTGCGAGCAGAACGGGTACTCATGCGCATGCTCGGCCATGAAGAAGCGCCGCACATTGCGCAGCACCATCAGGATGTGCTGGTCCACCGTGTAGACGTGGAACAGGTCATGCTGCATCTGGCCGACGATGCGGCGGAACGGCCAGAGGTAGCGGCCGAGCACCGAAGTCTGGTTGAGCAGCCGCATCGCATGGGTGATGCCATGGGGCTGCTGCAGGATCTGCATGAAGGTGGCGCGGTTGACCGGGTCGCGCCGGAACTGCGCATCCATCAGCTGGCGTGCATGGTAGAGCGCGCGGAAAGTGCGGGCCGACAGGTCCTTCAGGCCCGGCTCGGTCTCGTAGAGCAGGAAGGTGCGCAAGATCGCATGCGGGTTGCGCTGGTAGACCTCGTCGTCGGCCACCTCGATGAGGCCGGCCTTGTCGTAGAACTCGTCATCGATGCGGCGCAGGGTGTGGTTGCCCGGGTGCAGGCGCTCGTCCATGTTCAGCATCAGGATCTGTGTGAGCTGGGCCACGGCCTTGGCGGCCCAGTAGTAGCGCTTCATCAGCTCCTCGCTGGCGCGCTTGGGAAAGCGTTGGCCGGCAGGGGTGACCGTCTTGAAACCAAAGGACTCGGCCACCGGCGTTTGCAGGTCGAAGACCAGCCGGTCCTCGCGGCGCCGCGCCACAATGTGCAGCCGCGCGCGGATGAGGCAAATCAGGTCCTCGTTGCGCTGCAGGTTGCGCACCTCGTAGACGGTCGCCAGGCCCTTGTCGGCCAGCTCCTTCCAGCGGCTGCCCAGGCCCGTGGCGCGGCCCAGCCACAGGATCAGTTGCAGATCGCGCAGGCCGCCGGGCGATTCCTTGCAATTGGGCTCCAGCGCATAGACGGTGTTTTCGTATTTGTTGTGGCGCTGCTGCATCTCCAGCACCTTGGCCACGACAAAGGCATCGGGCTGGATGGACTGGGCCAGCGCTGCCTGGAACAGGTGGTAGAGGCGTGGCGAGCCGATGATGCGGCGCGACTCCAGCAGCGCCGTCTGCACCGTCACATCGGCCTGGGCCTCGCTGATGCACTGGCTGAGGGTGCGCACGCTCGAGCCGATCTCCAGCCCCGCATCCCAGCAGGAGCCGATGAACTGCTCGATCGCGCTGCGCAATTCGCTGTCCTGCTCGGGGTCCGTGCCCTCGGGCAGCAGCAGCAGCACATCGATATCGGAATACGGGAAGAGCTTGCCCCGGCCAAAACCGCCCACCCCTACCAGGTTCAAGCGGCCGGGCAGGCCGGCCAGATGCCACAGCTCACGCAGCAAACCATCGGCCAGCTGCGACAGCTTGCGCAACTGCGTCTGTATGCCCCGGGTGCTGCTGCCCCCGGCCATGATGTCGTCAAACAGGGCGCTGCGTTGGGCCTGGTACTGCTCGCGCAGCTGCGGAATGCGAGGATCGTTCATGGTGCTCTATTCTGCTGTCGCTGGCAGTGTGCCATAGCATTCAACAGCGGATGCGAATAAGCACATTCCATGCCACGGCGCACCAAATGAGGGCGTGGCGGGGATCGGCCACCCGAAACGACAAAGGCGGCACGCTTGTCGCGATGCCGCCTTGGGTACGGGGACCGCCGCCGGCCCGGTGCAGAGGGGTGGGCCGGATCAGCGCGCCATCAGCACTTGATCGTGGTCACAAAGCTTGGCGGCGTGGGCGAGCCTTCCGACCAGGTCAGCACTTCATAGCCGGTGTCGGTCACCAGCACTTCGACTTCCCATTGGGCCGACAGGCTGTGGTCCTTGGTGATGACGGTCCAGCCGTCATTGCCCAGGTCCTTGATGTCCTTCTTGCCCAGGTTGAGCATCGGCTCGATCGTGAAGATCATGCCGGTCTTGAGTTCCACCCCGGTGCCCGGGCGGCCATAGTGCAGCACCTGGGGCTCGTCGTGGAACACCTTGCCGATGCCGTGGCCGCAGTACTCGCGCACGACCGACAGGCCATGACCTTCGGCGAACTTCTGGATCGCATGGCCGATATCGCCCAGATGGGCGCCATTCTTGACCTGCACGATGCCATGCCACATCGCTTCAAAGGTCAGCTGGCACAGGCGCTTGCCGGCAATCGTGCCTTCGCCGATCACGAACATGCGGCTGTTGTCGCCGAAGTAGCCTTCGGGCGTGATGATGGTCACGTCCACATTGACGACATCGCCCTTCTTAAGCGGCTTGTCATTGGGAATGCCGTGGCAGACCACATGGTTGACCGAGGTGCAGACATAGGCCGGGTAGGGCGTCATGCCCGGAGGCTGGTAGCCCAGGCAGGCCGATTTGGTGCCTTGCTTTTCCATCGCCTCGGCGCACAGCAGATCGATCTGCTTGGTCGTGATGCCCGGTTGGATGTGGGGGGTGATGTAGTCCAGGACCTCCGAGGCCAGACGGCCTGCGATCCGCATCTGCGCAATATCTTCTTCGGTATTGATTTTGATGGTCATAGCCCATGATTATCCCACCGCCGCCATTGGCCTGTTGTCCATGCGGCTACGTGTCCTGGCGGGGCACAGTAGAATCCCGGGTTATCCCGCCCTTGTCATGGTGCTGCCACGGTCCACCCGTCGCAGTGGGCAAGGCGCATGCGTGCTTTCTTCCCATCCTCCTAGTCCACATAGGCTGCCACGTGACACTGCACCTGACTCAGCTACCAGGCGGCAACGCCCTCAGCTCCTTCCGCGCCCAACAACTGCAGACCGCATTGACGGCGATCCATCCAAAGATAACGGGCATTGCTGCCCGTTTTGTGCATCTGGTCGCCACCGAGCAGCCGCTGGCCGGCGCGCAGGCCGAGCGCGTCGCAGCCCTGCTGACCTATGGCGACCCCTATGAAGGCGGCAGCGACGGCCAGGCCTTCATTGTCACGCCGCGCATGGGCACGATCTCGCCCTGGGCCTCCAAGGCCACCGACATCGCCCGCAACTGCGGCCTGGCGGTGTTCCGCATCGAGCGCCTGACCGAGTACCGCATCGAGCTCAAGGCCGGCCTGCTGGGCGGCAAGCCCGAGCTGAGCGCCGAGCAGACCGCGCAGATCGCCGCGCTGCTGCACGACCGCATGACCGAGTCGGTGTTTGGCACCCGCGCCGAAGCCGAGCAGCTGTTCTCCGCACTGCAAGCGCAGCCGATGGAGTTTGTCGATGTGCTGGGCGGCGGCCGCAGCGCGCTGGAACAAGCCAACAAGCAATGGGGCCTGGCACTGGCCGAGGACGAGATCGAGTACCTGGAAAACGCCTTCAAGGGCCTGGCGCGCAACCCCAGCGATGTCGAGCTGATGATGTTTGCCCAGGCGAACTCCGAGCACTGCCGCCACAAGATCTTCAATGCCCACTTCACCATCGACGGTGTGGCGCAGGACAAGAGCCTGTTCGGCATGATCCGCCATACCGAGGCGGTATCGCCCCAGCACACCGTGGTGGCGTATTCGGACAATGCCTCCATCATGGAAGGCCACCAGGTCGAGCGCTTTGTGGCACCGTTCAACATCCAGGCCGATGCCGTGACGGCGCCCAGCTACCAGAAGCAGGCGGCCACCAGCCATGTGCTGATGAAGGTCGAGACCCACAACCACCCGACGGCCATCTCGCCTTTCCCCGGTGCCTCCACCGGCGCGGGCGGTGAGATCCGTGACGAGGGCGCAACCGGCCGGGGCTCCAAGCCCAAGGCCGGCCTGACCGGCTTCACCGTCTCCAAGCTCTGGGGCAGCGAGGTCGGCAAGCCCGAGCACATCGCCAGCCCGCTGCAGATCATGATCGAAGGCCCGCTGGGCGGCGCCGCATTCAACAACGAATTCGGCCGTCCCAACCTGACCGGCTACTTCCGCGAGTACGAGCAGCAAGTCGGTGATATCACCCGTGGCTACCACAAGCCCATCATGATCGCCGGTGGCTTGGGCGTGATTGATGCCGAGCAGACCCGGAAGATCCTGTTCCCCGCCGGCACCTTGCTGATCCAGCTGGGCGGCCCGGGCATGCGCATCGGCATGGGCGGCGGTGCGGCCAGCTCGATGGCCAGTGGCACGAATGCAGCCGAGCTGGACTTTGACTCGGTGCAGCGCGGCAACCCCGAGATCGAGCGCCGTGCGCAGGAAGTCATCAACCACTGCTGGCAGCAGGGCGCGGCCAACCCCATCCTGGCGATCCACGATGTGGGTGCCGGTGGCCTGTCCAACGCCTTCCCCGAGCTGACCAATGACGCCGGCCGTGGTGCCCGCTTTGACCTGCGCAAGGTCAACCTCGAAGAATCGGGCCTGGCGCCCAAGGAAATCTGGTCCAACGAAAGCCAGGAACGCTATGTGATGGCGATTGCGCCCGAGTCGTTGACGCAGTTCACCGCCTTCTGCGAGCGCGAGCGCTGCCCGTTTGCCGTCATCGGCACGGCCACCGAAGAGCGCCAGCTGGTGCTCGAAGACCCGGCTGCGACTGCGGACGACCAGAAATTCCCGGTCGATATGCCGATGGATGTGCTGCTGGGCAAGCCGCCCAAGATGCACAAGGATGTGCAGACCGTGGCGCGCAGCCTGCCCGCCATCGACCTGACCGGCGTGCCGCTGGAAAAGGCCGTGATCGACGTGTTGGCCCACCCCACGGTGGCGTCCAAGCGCTTCCTGGTCACCATTGGTGACCGCGCTGTGGGCGGCCTGACCCACCGTGACCAGATGGTGGGCCCCTGGCAGGTGCCGGTGGCCGACGTGGCCGTGACCCTGGCCGATTTCCAGGGCTTCAAGGGTGAAGCGATGGCCATGGGCGAGCGCACCCCGCTGGCAGCGATCAATGCACCTGCCTCGGGCCGCATGGCCGTTGCCGAAGCCATCACCAACATGCTGGCCGCGCCGATTGCGCTGTCCAAGGTGAAGATGTCGGCCAACTGGATGGCCGCCTGCGGCGAGCCCGGTGAAGACGCGGATCTGTACGCCACCGTCAAGGCCGTCGGCATGGAGCTGTGCCCGCAGCTGAACATCTCCATCCCCGTGGGCAAGGACAGCCTGTCGATGCGCACGCAGTGGAGCGAAGGCGGCGAGACCAAGAAGGTCACCTCGCCGGTCAGCCTGATCATCACCGGCTTTGCCTCGATCGATGATGTGCGCGGCACGCTCACGCCCCAGCTGGATGCCAGCGAGCCTGACACCACCTTGGTGCTGGTCGATCTCTCGCGCGGCAAGATGCGCATGGGCGGCTCCATCCTGGGCCAGGTGCTGGGCCAAAGCGGCAATGAGACCCCCGACCTGGACGACGCCAAGGACCTGATCGCACTGGTCGATGCCGTCAACGCGCTGCGCGCCCAGGGCAAGATCCTCGCCTACCACGACAAGGGCGACGGCGGCCTGCTGGCCACCGTGGCCGAAATGGCCTTTGCCGGCCATGTCGGCGTGGCACTGAATGTGGACATGCTGATCACCGAAGGCGATGGCATCTCCGACAGCCGCATGGACAGTGGCGAAGGCAAGAACTGGGGCGCCCAGGTATCGGGCCGCCGCGAAGACCTGACCCTGCGCGCGCTGTTCAACGAAGAGCTGGGCGTCGTGCTGCAGGTCAAGACCAGCGACAGCGCCGAGGTGCTGGAGACCCTGCGCGCGCATGGCCTGTCCACCTGCAGCCACATCGTGGGCAAGACCCGTCCGGCCTCGTCCAGCATGGACATGGGCAAGGGTGAGCTGCAAGTCTGGCGCGATGCCAAGAAGGTGTTTGGCGCCAGCCTGAGCGATCTGCACCAGGTCTGGGATGCCGTGAGCTGGAAGATTGCCCAGCAGCGCGACAACCCCGCCTGCGCCGACAGCGAGCACGCCTCGGTCGGTGTGCCGTCCGACCCCGGCATGCATGTGCACCTGACCTTCGATCCGCAGGAAGCGCTGTCTGCGCCTTTCGTCAATGTGGCGGCCAAGCCCCGCGTGGCGGTGCTGCGCGAGCAGGGCGTGAACTCCCACGTAGAAATGGCCTACGCCTTTGGCGAAGCCGGCTTTGAAGCGGTGGACGTGCACATGACCGACCTGCAGACCGGCCGCGCCCAGCTGCGTGACTTTGCCGGTATCGTCGCCTGCGGCGGCTTCAGCTACGGCGACACGCTGGGCGCCGGCATTGGCTGGGCCCGCTCGATCACCTTCAACGAGCCGCTGTCCGAGCAGTTCCAGGCCTTCTTCAGCCGCAAGGACACCTTCGGGCTGGGCGTCTGCAATGGCTGCCAGATGTTTGCCGAGCTGGCCGACATCATCCCCGGTGCGCAAGACTGGCCGCGCTTCACGCAAAACCAGAGCAACCGCTTCGAGGCGCGTCTGTCCATGGTCGAGGTGCTGGAGTCGCCCAGCCTGTTCCTGCAAGGCATGGCTGGCTCGCGCCTGCCGATCGCGGTGGCGCACGGTGAGGGCTATGCCAACTTCCGCTTCCGCGGCAATGCCGACACGGTGATCGCCGCGATGCGCTATGTGGACAACCATGGCCAGGCCACCGAGCAGTACCCGTTCAACCCGAACGGCTCGGCCGGCGGTCTGACGGCTGTGACCACGGCCGATGGCCGCTTCACCGCGATGATGCCGCACCCCGAGCGCGTGTTCCGCAACGTGCAGATGAGCTGGACCGACGGCGACCGCTCGGCCCTCAGCCCCTGGATGCGCGTCTGGCGCAATGCCCGCCACTGGCTGGGCTGATCTGCGCAACCACCCATGACGAAGGCCCTGCACTGCAGGGCCCTTTTACAGGGCGGGTGTCGAGCGCTCAGAGCTTCATCACCACCGGGCCGCCTTTGGCAATGGCCCGCTGGTAGGCCTCGCGGGCCTGCATACGCTGGCGGTAGGCATGCAGATGGGGCCAATCGGCCGCATTGGCGCAGCGGGCCAATGCCGCTTCCACCGCAAAGCCCATCTGGAAATCGGCCATCGTCAGGTGTTCCCCGGCAAACCAGGGCTGGTGGGCCAGGTGGTTGTTCATATAGGCCATCGCTGCTTCCATGTGGGGGCTGATCAGCTGTTTGTGCACCTGCTGGCGCAGGGTGCGCAGCACCGGTGCCACAACGGGGCGCACCAGCAGCGGCAAAGGCTTGGCCGCGATGCTGTCGAACACCAGCTGCAGCAGCAGCCAGTTCATCAGCGAGCCCTCGGCAAAGTGCATCCAGTAGCGGCACTGCAGATGCTCGGGACTGCCGCGCGGGGGCTCCAGGTAGGCCATGTCCGGGGGCGCCCAGGCGCCATAGCGCTCGGCCAGGTACTCGATGATGGCGCCGGATTCGGCGATCACCAGCCCCCGGTCGCAGAGGATGGGCGACAGGCCCAGCGGGTGGACGCGTTTGAGCGCCGGCGGTGCCAGGCGGGTCTTGGCATCGCGCGGGTAGGTTTGCAGCGCATAGGGCAGGTTCAGCTCTTCGAGCAGCCACAGCACGCGCTGCGAGCGCGAGGTTTCCAGATGGTGCAGCGTCAGCATGGTTCAGTTCCCCTGCAAGCGGCGCACCCAGGCGAACAGGCCGGGTGCCGGGGAGGTGAGCCCTGGGCGCCAGCTCAGCCTAGAGCGCCACGGCGCACCCAGCAAAAAGTGGCCGTGGGCCCAGCCTTTGAGCATGGCCTCGGCCGCCTGTGCCGGGTGCTGCCAGACCGGCAGGCTGGCGGGATGGGGTTCGGTCAACGAGGTCGCGGTCAGCGCGGGCTTGACGACGGCCAGGCTAACGCCCACACCTTGCGCCGGCAACTCCAGCTGCAAGGTCTGGGCCAGGTTGATGAGTGCCGCCTGGCTGGGTCCATAGGCCAGGTTGCCCTGCAGGCCACGCAGACCGGCGACGCTGGCCACCAGGCTGAGATGGGGTTGCCGCCCGTCGCGTGCCGCTGCCAGCAGGTGGGGGGTGACGGCCGTGATCACATGCAGCGCGCCAGTCAGATTGACCTCCCGGTGCTGCAGCATGCGGTTGAGGTCCAGATCATCGGCCCTCATCGTCTGCCGCTGGCCTGCGCAGTAGCACACCATGTCCAGGGGCCCGTCCTCCAGCAACTGGTGTACGGCGCTGACGACGGCATCGCGGTCACTGACATCCAGCGGCAGAGGCAGACAGCCAGGGTGCTGCTCGGCGAAGGCGTCCAGCACCTCCTGCCGGCGCGCCGACACGATAATGCGGGCCCCTGCGGCATGCAGTTGCTCTGCCAGCGCCAGGCCGATGCCCGAGCTGGCGCCGATCAGCCAGACACGCAAGCCGTACCAGCGCTCGATGGGGGTGTTCAGCGGCATGGTGGCCTCCGGGCGGGCGCGCAGGGGCCCGGGGGTATGGCAACTGCGGTGGTGGCTGTTTTCATAGGGTGCTCCGTTTTCCGACCCTGTCTGGGCAAGGTCTACGTCCTTCACTACGCATCAGCAGCTGGTTTGGATTCAGGGCTGCCGATTATTTTTTTGCATCGTTTCTGCATCCAGTGGGCCGTTTGCTGCGTATAGCGGCCAGATACCTGAAAGTTTTGGGGGTGTGCGAGTACTTACCTGTGGGCGATTGCCGATCAGGCTGCGCCGCTTGTTGCTTGGCAGCAATACAACGGATGCACCGGCCACCCGGCCTTCGCCCCACAATGCTTGCATGCGCACACCTACCACTGACACTGAACTGATGCTCTTGTTAGACCGCATTGCCGCCCGCGACGAAAAAGCGCTGCGGCTGTTGTACGACGATACCGCCTCGCGGCTGTATGGCCTGGCGCTGCGCATTCTGGGCAACAAGGCCTGGGCTGAAGACGTGCTGCAGGACAGCTTTGTCGCCATCTGGCGCCATGCCGGCAGTTACCGCGATTCGCTCAGCCCGCCGCTGGCCTGGATGGGTCTGCTGGTGCGCAGCCGGGCGCTGGATTTTCTGCGCCGGCGCAAGGCCGAGCGGCTCGACCAGCATGCGGTGGTGGACGACATGGATGACCTGCCGCAGGGCGACGACGCACAAAGCCCGATGCAGTCGGTGGAAGCGAGTGAGCAGGCGACGGTCTTGCAGCAGTGCATGGAGCGCCTGCAGCAGGCCCAGCGCCAGGTGGTGAGCCTGGCCTATTTGCGAGATTTGAGCCACAGCGAGCTGGCCAGCCATTTCCAGCTGCCGCTGGGCACCGTCAAAACCTGGATGCGCCGCAGTCTGGAGCAACTGCGCAAGTGCATGGACCGCCACGTGTAGGCGCAAAGGAGCGCTCTGATGAACCTGGTACAACACCCCGAACTGCTCGACCGCCTGGCCGCCGCCTATGCGCTGGGCACCTTGCGCGCAGGCGCCCGCCGCCGCTTTGAGCAGATGGCCCGCGCGCATCCGCAGGTGCGCTCGGCCGCACTGCTGTGGCAGGGCCGCTGGTCGGCGCTTTCCGAGCTGCAGTCGCCGGTGCAGCCCGATGCCGCCGTCTGGACCCGTATCCAGAACCTGGTCGATGCCGACAAGGCTGGCTTGGCCCTCGAGCAGCAGCGCAGCGCTGCCAACGCCCGCAGCCCCAAGGCGCTGGCCTGGTGGCGTTCGCTGGCGCTGACGGGGGCCGTGGCCACCGTCGCTGCGGTGGCCATTGGCCTGTATGCGCAGCAAAGCCTGCAACGCAACACGGGCCAGCAGCTGGCCGCCTTGCAAACCGAGCTGCAAAAGACCCAGACCGCATTGCAGGCCGCCCCTCAGGTCCAGTACGTGGCCGTACTGGCCGATGGCAAGGCCCAGGCCTCCATGCTGGTGACCTTCGATGCCCGCCAGGGCCGGCTGGTGCTGCAGCGCGTCGGTGGCTACCAGGAGGCGGCCGACCGGTCACTGCAGCTGTGGGCCTTGCCGGCGCAGGGCGCGCCGCAGTCGCTGGGCGTCATGGGGGAGGGGCGGCTGGAGCAACTGCAGGCGCAGCTGGCCCAGGTGCAGGCCGTCCCGGCACTGGCGGTCAGCCTGGAGCCCAAGGGCGGCGTGCCCAGCGAGACGGGGCCCACCGGGCCGGTCTTGTTCAGCGGGGCTTTGATCAAGCGCGATCTGTAAGCGGTTTTGCCCGCCCCCACGCCCTGCGGCTGGCGCTGCAGGGCGTTTTTAGCGCTTATTCCACAGCGGAAAAGGTGTACAGGCACCAGTACCCGCCTTCCCGGGCGGGCGATTTAAGCTCCTGTTTTAAAAGAAAATTTGTATAACAAATGAGATTTATTCTCATTCGTAATATACTGGCGCGCCTCGTCATTTTTACTGCCCGCCCGTTCCGCCATGTCCGCCCTCCCGTTGGAAGCCTTTCGCGATAGCTATCGCGAGCTGATTGCCTTTGTCGCACGCCGTACCGGCAGCCGCCAATCGGCGCAGGACATCGTGCATGACGCCTGGCTGCGCGTGGTGGAAGCGGGGCCCCTGGCGCAGAGCCCTCACCCGGCGCCGCGCGCCTACCTGTACACGGTGGCCGAGCATCTGGTGATTGACCACCTGCGCCGGGCCGCGCGCACCTCCGAGCGCTTTGACAGCCGCTTCGATGACGGCAGCGCCGGTGTGCAGGCGCTGGGCCAGGATGTGGCTGAGGCCAGCCTGCGGCGCGAAGCGCTGGCAGCCGTCGATGCCGCAATAGCCGCCTTGCCTGAGCGCTGCCGCAGCATGTTGCTGGCCGATCGGCTCGATGGCGAATCGCAGGCGTCGATTGCCGCAGCGCACGGCGTCTCGGTCAAGACGGTGGAGCGCGAGATCATGCGCGCCATGGATGCGATCGAGGCCGCTTTGCACGCATGGCGTGGTGATGGCGTTGTGCCGGCGCTGCCGCGCAAGGGGCGGCGCCGTGCGCTGTCGGCCTTGCTCGGCGTGGCAGGGCTGGGTGCCAGCGGCAGCCTGGCCTGGCGCATCTACCAAAGCCAGGTGGTGACATGGCAGATCCAGCTGGCCACGGCCACCGGCCGCCAGCTCAACCAGGCCCTGCCCGATGGCAGCAGCATTGCGCTGGATGCGCAGACCCGGCTGGAGGTGCGCTACTACGGCAGCCGCCGCCATGTGCAGTTGCACGAAGGCGTGGCCTTCTTCCAGGTGGCACGCCATGCCGATGCGCCTTTCATCGTCGATGCTGGCCCGGCCCGTATCACCGTGCTGGGCACCCGGTTTGAAGTCGCAGTCGATGCCCAGGGCGGGCTGCGCGTGGCGGTTGAAGAGGGCCGGGTGCGCGTGCAGCAGCGGGGCAGCGATGGTGATCTGGCCGATGCGGGTGATGGCTGGGAGCTGACGGGCAGCCAGACCCTGGACTGGCAGCCAGGACAACCGCCCCGGCGCGATGCCAGCGCGGGAGAGGTGGCGGCCTGGCGCAATGGCTGGCTGGACTTCCGCCACGAACCGCTGGGCCTGGCGGTGCAGCGCCTGGCCCGTTATTGCGACGTGCCCCTGCAGGTGGCGCCCGATGCCGAACATATGGCGATTTTTGGCCGGGTGCGCATTGCCGATGCCCGCGCCTGGCTGCAGCTGCTGCCGCGCAGCGTGCCGGTCGTGGTGCGCGAAGAAGGCCAGGGCGCTGCGCGCCGCATCATGATTGCACGGCGCAGAGCGCAGAGTTGAGCGATGGCGTGCAAGCACTATGGGCCGCTGTCCGGCCATTCAAAAATACTTGCGCAAGCGCTGAGGGAAAACTGCGTCTCGTTCGTATTACCTCGTGTGAACCACATGAGGAAAGTACCCACTGCTATGTCGCACCCCTGCAAACGCCACCTGATGGCCCTGGCGATGGCCGCCTTGGCCGGCGCGGCCTCGGCCGCTGATTTTGATATTTCTGCCCAGCCGCTCGACAGCGCGCTGGCCCAGCTGGCCCGCCAGGCCGGGCTGCAGTTGATGGCACCTCCTGCACTGGTGCAGGGCCGCCCCGGCGCCGCCGTCAAGGGCAGCATGAGCGCGCAGGACGCCGTACGCCAGCTGCTGCGCAACACCAACCTGGTGGCGCGCATCGAGGGCACAACCTTGGTCATCGACAACGGCCAGACCGCCGGTGAAGTGGCACTGAACCCGGTGGTGGTGACGGCCCCGGCGACCCGCGCCGGCGACCGCCCCGAAGCCTATGCCGGTGGCAAGCAGGCACGCGGCAGCCGCATTGGCATGCTGGGCGACCAGGATGTGATGGACACGCCGTTTTCCACCGTGGCCTATACCGCAGAAGCGGTGGCCGACCAGCAGGCACGCACCCTGGGTGAGGTGCTGGCCAATGACGCGTCGGTGCGCCTGACCACCGCCTCGCAGGGCTTCAGCGAAGACATCCAGGTGCGCGGCTTTGGCATCAGCGGTGGCGATGTGGGCCTCAATGGCCTCTATGGCCTGACCTCCGCCAGCCGGGTGCCGGCCGAGATTCTGGAGCGTGCCGAGCTGCTCAAGGGCCCGGGCGCGATGGTGGGCGGCATGCCGCCGGGCGGCAGCATTGGTGGCGCGATCAATGTGCAGACCAAGCGTGCAGGCGATGCGCCGCTGAACCGCGTCGGCCTGCAGTACCTGGGCCGTGCGCAGTTCGGCACCAGTGTCGATATCTCGCGCCGCTTTGGCGAAAACAAGGAGTGGGGCGTGCGCGTCAATGGCGCAGCGCGCGGTGGCGAGGCCAGCATCCGTGGTGGCGACCAGAAGCTGGGCGTGGGCGCGATCGCGGTGGACTACCGGGGCAGCCAGCTGCGCTGGTCGCTCGACGCCTATGCGCAGCGCGAAGAGATGGAGGATTTCCGCCCGCAGATTGGCTTCAACCCGGCGCTCACGTCGTTGCCCAAGCCGCCCAATGCGCGCAGCAACTGGTTTCCCGATACCGATCTGTCGCTGGACGACAAGGTCATCACCTCGCGCCTCGAAGTGGATCTGAACGACCAGGTCACGGCGTTTGCGGGCATTGGCTACCGCAAGGGAAAGGCCCAGCAGATTTTCCCGACCACGACGACGTCGATGAATGCGGCCGGCGACTTCACGGTGCGCAGCAGCTTCTACGATTCGTACACCGACACCAGCAGCGCCGATGCGGGGCTGCGGGCCAAGTTCGCGACCGGCGGTGTCAAGCACTCGCTGGTGGTCAGCGCTTCCGATTTGCGCCAGGAATCCGGCAATACCTATGTGGCCGGCCTGACCACGTCGCCATCGAACATCTACCACCCCGCGCCACTGCCGCCGGTGGAAGGTGCGCGCACCGCGCCCAACAAGGCCTCCAAGGCGCACAACTACGGCATCGCGGTGACGGACACCCTCGCCCTGGCCGATGACCGCCTGCTGCTGACCCTGGGCCTGCGCCGCCAGACCGTGGACCTGCGCAACTTCAGCACCGCTACCGGCGCGCAGACCAGCAGCTACGCCAAGAGCGCGACCACGCCGCTGGTCGGCCTGGTGGTCAAGGCCAATGACCAGGTCTCCGTCTACAGCAACTACACGGCCGGTCTCTCGCGTGGTGGCATCGCCCCCAACACGGCCGTCAATGCCGGCGAGGTGTTTCCGCCATTCAAGTCCAAGCAGTACGAAGCAGGTGTGAAGGTGGATTGGGGCAGCGTCATGACGACGGCCAGCCTGTTCCAGATCAGCCGCCCCAACAGCATGACCGACCCGGCCACCAACATCTACAGCTTTGATGGTGAGCAGCGCAACCGGGGCCTGGAGCTGGCCGCCTATGGTGAGCTGCAGCGCGGTCTGCGTTGGATGGGAGGCCTTGCCTTCAACCGTGCCAAGGTCACCAAGGCGGCGCAGTACCAGGGCAACGATGCCTACGGCGTGCCCAAGATCAATGCCAACCTGGGCGCCGACTGGGATGTGCCCGGCGTGCAGGGCCTGTCCGTCAACGGCCGGGTGATCCGCACCGGCTCGGCCTGGGCCAGCAATGCCAACACCCTCAAGCTCTCGGGATGGACCCGCTTGGATGTGGGCGCGCGCTACCGCACCCAGGTCAGCGGCAAGGCGGTGGTGCTGCGCGCCAATGTCGAAAACCTGACGGGCAAGAACGTCTGGTTGATCAGTGGCAACAACTACCTGACCCTGAGCGCGCCGCGTACCGTGGTGCTGTCGGCGACGGTTGATTTTTGAGAACCTGCGGGTGGTCTCCGCGCAGTGGCGTAGAGACCGCCCACCGGTTCTGGGGAGTGGGCTGCGGGAGCGCGCAAGGCGCCGGCAGCATGTTTATCAAAAAAGGAGAGAGAGCATATGTTGAAGAAATCCCTGTCTGCGCTGAGTCTGGCCGTGCTGGCCCTGTCCGCCCAGGCCCACCAGGTCTGGCTGGAGCCTGCCGGTGCCGACCAGGCCGTGGTGCTGCGCTTTGGTGAGTTTGGCGACAACCTGCGCGAAGCGTCTCCTGGCCTGCTGGACCACTTTGGCAAGCCCCAGGGCGTGCTGATCAGCGCCAACGGCGAAGAAAAGGCTGCTGCCGGCAACAAGACCGCCCATGGCTTTACCCTGCCTTTCAACGTCCAGGATGGGGTCTCCATCGTCGCTGAAGATGCCAACTACCCGCTGTCCAAGTTCAAGCGCGATGGCAAGGATGTCACCAACTGGTACCACCCTGCTGCACGCCTGGTCACCGGCTTTGCCGCGCAAAAGCCCAAGCTGGCGCTGGACCTGACCCCGACCGGCAAGGACGGCGAGTTCAAGGCGACCTTCAAGGGCCAGCCGCTGGCCAAGACCCAGGTCGCGCTGGTCACCCAATCGGGCTGGATGAAGGAAGGCCACACTGACGCGCAAGGCCTGGTGCAGTTCGACCTGCCCTGGCAAGGCCAGTACGTGGCCGAGATCAAGCACAACGACCGCACGCCCGGCGAACGCGCTGGCGAAAAGTACGACGGCGTGAGCTATGTGACGTCGGTCACCTATGTGAAGCCACAAGGCCTGGCCCCGCTGGCGGCCGGCCCGGTTGCCACGCCTAACCCGGCCAAATGACCAGCCCAGCGCTGAGCGGCGCGTTGCGCGCCGCGCTGACCAAGGCTTGCCAGGTCGGGCCGCTGCTCTCGCGCATCGTCGCCGCCATCGGCGGCGGCTATGCGCTGGCGGCGGTGGCCAGTGTTGCCGCGCTGGCGCTGCCGATGGACAAGCCCCAGGCCGTGCTGGCTGGCACGATGGCCAGCTTTCTGGTCTACACCGGCGCGGTGATCTGGGTGTTCGCCGTGCGCTCGGCCACCCGCGCCTGGCTGGGGCTGCTGCTGGCAGCGATACCGCTGCTGCTGGCCGCTTGGCCGGTATGGAATGGAGTGACTCCGGCATGACTGCCAACGATAAAAAACATAGCAAACCCGGTAAGCCCGCCGCACGCGGCATTCGCCAGGCCATGTCCGACCTGCACATCTGGGCCGGCCTGCTGGTGGGCTGGATTCTGTATGCGATGTTTCTCACCGGTACGGTGAGCTATTTCAAGGAAGAGATTTCGCAGTGGATGCGGCCCGAGGTGGCCCACCAGGCCGCCGTGCCCGATGCCGCTGAAGTGGTCCCCCGCATCGCCGAGGAGCTGCAGCAGATGGTGCCCGGCAGCTCGCAATGGAGCCTGGGCATGGCCGATGCGCGCAACAATGTCGTGAGTGCGTTCTGGCGCATCGCCAAGCCCGCGAAGGGCGAGCGCGGCTTTGGCAGCGCGGTGTTCGATCCGCAAACCGGCCAGAAGGTCAGCAGCCGCGAGACTGTGGGCGGCGAGTTCTTCTACCGCTTCCACTTCCAGTTCCATTACATGCCGGTGCTCTGGGCCCGCTGGCTGGCCAGTTTCTGCGCGATGTTCATGCTGGTGGCCATTGTCAGCGGCGTGATCACGCACAAGAAGATCTTTGTCGACTTCTTCACCTTCCGCTGGGGCAAGGGCCAGCGCTCCTGGCTGGATGCGCACAATGCGCTGTCGGTCTTCGGCCTGCCTTTCCACGCGATGATCACCTATACCGGCCTGGTCACGCTGATGGCGATGACCATGCCCTGGGCCAGCAGTGCCGCCTTCAAGACCCAGGCCGAGCGCCAGGCCATGCAAAGCGAGATCAGCGCCTTCGTTCCTGCCGGCAAGCCCAGCGGCCAGGCTGTGCCGCTCGCCCCGTTGGGCGATATGGTGCGCCAGGCCCAACAGCGCTGGGGCGCGGACCGCATTGGCCGCGTCACCGTCAACAACGCCGGCGACGCCTCGGCACGCGTGATCGTCACCTATGGCGATTTCGAGCGCGTGTCGATCAGCCCCAAATACATGCTGTTCGAGGGCAGCACCGGCAAGCTGCTGGAGGTCAAGGACCAGGTGGGCGCGGCAGCCGAGACGCGTGGCGTGCTCTATGCCCTGCACCTAGGCCGCTTTGGCGACACCACCGTGCGCTGGCTCTACTTCCTCACCAGCCTGGCGGGCACAGCCATGGTGGGCACGGGCCTGGTGATGTGGACCGTCAAGCGACGCACCAAGCTGCCCCATCCGGACAAGCCGTACTTTGGCTTCTGGCTGGTGGAGCGGCTCAACATCGCTGCAATTGCCGGCCTGAGCATCGGCATGGCCGCCATGCTCTGGGCCAACCGCCTGCTGCCGCTGGGCATGGAAAAGCGCAGCGACTGGGAGATCCACTGGTTCTTCATCCTCTGGGGGGCCAGCCTGGTCTGGGCCATGCTGCGGCCTGCCAAGCGCGCCTGGGTGGAGCTGCTCTGGGCCGGTTGCGCGGCGCTGGCCTTGCTGCCGGTCGTCAATGTGCTGACCACCGACCGCCCGCTGTGGCGCAGCGCCATCGACGGTGACTGGGTGTTCACCGGGCTGGAGCTGACCTTGCTGGCGCTGGCCGCGCTGCATGGCTGGCTGGCGATCCGTACCTGGCGCCACCAACCCAAGCGCAAGCCGCAGCGCCAGGCGGCACCGCGCCCGGCTGCCAACTCCCCGGTGCCTGCCGCCCGGGATGTGGAGTCCGGCGCAACGGCCGCCAGCGCGGCCATGGCGCCCGATCTGCAGGAGGCCCGGCCATGAACCACCTTGCCATTCAGCTGGTGTCGCTGCCCGCGTTTGCACTGCTGGCGCTGGCGATGGACCGCCACCAGCTCGACCTGTTGGGCCGTGAGCTGCCAGCCGGCCCCACCCGGCGCCTGCGCATGGCCGGCTGGCTGGCGCTGCTCGCCTCGCTGGCCATCGCCGTCGGGCTCAAGGGCTGGTCGCTCGGCCTGGTCACCTGGTGCGGCCATATCTCGCTCAGCGCCGCGATTGTCCTTCTCACGATGGTGGCCTGGGAACGCCGCAAATCTGTAAAAAAGTGACACGCCAGGCGGGCCGGGGGCCCGTCTTGCCTCATTTCGTCTTCGACCCTGCCTACAATCTCCGTTGCCGCGACTAATAAACACATATAGCGGGTAACTAACAGATTGAACGGAAGGGGAGGCGGTTTGTCACCTGTCTTAGCAACCGAAGCCGAGGTGGTGGCGCTGTCCCCGGATGCCTCTTCCACCAAGGCGGCACAAGGGTTGAAGAACCCCAGCAAATGGCCCAGCCTGGGCTGCAACGAAACGGCAGCCTGGGGCGAATGCCAGGGCAGCGGCTCCAAGCCCTACCAGACCCAGGTCGACCTGAGCGGGCCGTCGTTCAAGTGCTCTTGCCCGAGCCGCAAGTTCCCCTGCAAACATGGCCTGGCGCTGATGCTGCTGCGCGCTGCCGGCCAGGTGGCCGACAACGCCGAGCCACCCGCCTGGGTCAGCGCCTGGCTGGACAGCCGCGCTGAAAAAGCCGAGAAAAAAGAAGCCAAGGCCGCTGCCATTGCCGCAGCGCCCCCGGCCGATCCCGCGCTGCTGGCCAAGCAGCAAGCCAAACGTGACGACAAGCGCTGGGACAAGGTGGCCGCCGGCATGCAGGAGCTGCAACTGTGGATGCAGGACATGCTGCGCAACGGCCTGGCCAACCTCTCGGGCGACCAGCAGGCGCGCCAGCACTGGAACACCATGGCCGCGCGCATGGTCGATGCGCAGGCCAGCGGCATGGCCGCCCGCATCAAGGACGCCTGGGAGCTGGTGGACAGCCACCCCCAATGGTCGCGTGACCTGCTGGTGCAGCTGGGACATTGGCAACTGCTGGCTGATGCGGTGGCACGCCGCGATGCGCTGAGCGCCGAAACCCGTGCCGATGTGATGGCCGCGCTGGGCTGGCCGATGGACAAGGCCGAGGTGCAGGCACGGGGCGAGGCGCTGGCCGACGACTGGTTGGTCGTGGGCCTGCGCCAGATCGAACGCGAGGGCCGGCTGCTGGAGCGCCGCGTATGGCTGCAGGGCCAGCACAGCGGGCGCATCGCCTGGTTGCTGGATTACGCCCAGGGCGGGCGTGGTTTTGAGACCGCCTGGGTGCCGGCGCAAAGCTACCGGGGCAGCCTGCATTTCTACCCCGGCCAGGCACCGCCGCGCGCCATCGCGGGGGCTGATATCGAACTGCTGGCGCCCGGCGCTGGCGCCCCGTTGGGCGAGGGCGCATGGCGCGATGCGTTGGCGCAGCTGAGCCGGCGCATTGCCGCCAATCCCTTGCAGCCGGTGCAGCCGCTGTGGTGCGGCCAGGCGCGTCTGCAGGTCAGCGCGGGCCAGTGGTATGCGGTCTGGCCGCAAGGGGACGCGGCCGCCGCGCTGGTGCCGCTGGCCGTGGCCGATGACCATGCCTGGCAGCTGCAGGCGCTCGGTGGAGGCGCGCCGATGGCGCTGTTTGGCGAATGGGAGGGCGGCCAGCCATCAGGGCGCTGGCGCCTGCTCAGTGCCTGGCAGGCCGGCGATGGCCAGGCGCCGTGGACCAACATCTGGCAGAACCGGGGTGAAGTGCTGTGAGCCATGCAAATCTTTGGGCTGCGCTGCAGCAATCGGCGCTCGTCGGCGCCGAGCGGCTGGCGCTGCCAGCCATCTTTACCCAGGGCATCGACCGCACGGCGCCCGCCAGCCAGCAGGCGCTGCAGGCGGCTTTGCTGCAACCGGCAGACAGCAAGGCGCAGCAGTTGCTGCGCGCCACCGCGGTGGCGGCGGTGCTGGAGCGGGCCGGTTGGCGCCCCGCGCAACCCGCTGCGACGGTGGCAACTGCCGCTTTGCCACCACCGGCCGCTGAATCGCGCCCGGCGCCGCAGGGCGAGCCGCTGTTGCGGTTGCTGGGCGAGGTGCTGCAGGGCAATGCGCCCGAGCTGCTCGCGCTGGCCTTGGCCAGCCTCGATGAAGCCGGCCAGCGCCTGCCTTATGCGCTGTTGGTGGATGCGCTGCACCAAGGCCGCCAATCGGTCGAGCTGCGCCAGTGGCTGACCCCGGTGCTGGGCGAGCGCGGCCGCTGGCTGGCCGCCCAGAACCCGCAGTGGGCCTATGCGCATGGCGTGCAAGAGACAGCCGATGCCGAGCAGATCTGGCAGGAAGGCTCGCTGGAGCAGCGCGTGGCCTTGCTGCAGCAGCAGCGTGCCACGGACCCGGCAGGCGCCCGCGCGCGGCTGGAAGCCAGCCTCAAGGAGCTGGGTGCCCGCGAACGCGCACCGATGGTGCAGAGCCTGGCGCGCGGACTGTCGGCAGACGATGAGGCCTTGCTGGAAAAGCTGCTCGGCGACCGCAGCAAGGAGGTGCGCGAATCGGCCGCCAGCCTGCTCGCGCGCCTGTCGCACAGCCCGCACAGCCAGCGCATGGGCGCCGCGCTGCAGGCCATGCTGAGCCAGGATGCCCAGGGCGAGTGGCAGATCGAGCCACCGCAGGAAGGCCACAAGGACTGGGAGCGCGACGGCGTCACTTTGCAGCCGCCCGCCTATATCAAGGGCCATCGCGCCTGGTGGCTGCAGCAGCTGGTGGAGCTCACGCCCCTCGATTTCTGGCACCAGCAACTGAACAAGACGCCCGAGCAGCTGTGGGAATGGAGCCGGCGCAGCGACTGGAAAAGCGCGCTGCGCCAGGGCTGGATCGCGGCGTTGCGCGCCCAGTGCGATGTGCGCTGGCTGCCACTGATCCAGAGCATGGAGAGCGACTCGCGCAGCAGCGATGTGCTGCCGCTGCTGATGGCCGAGCTGAGCGCCGAAGAACGCGAAACCCAGTGGCTGGCACAGCTGCAGGCCAAGCTGGGCAAGAGCGCATTCATCGAGGCCATCCACCGCATCGACGAGGGCATGGGCCGCACCGAGTTGCTGTCGCCTGCGATGTCCCGCTGGTTGCTCGAGGCCTTGCTCGGCACCTTGCAGTCGCGCCAGCCTGCGGGCAACTGGCACAGCTGGCAGGCAGACCATGCGATTCTTGCCTGCGCACGCCGCCTGCAGGCGGGCGACCTGGAGCGCTTTGCGCAGCTGTGGCGTGCGCCACCTGCGGCAGCGCCCGCCGAGCCCGTGGCGTCCGACGACGCTAGCGCACTGGTGGTGCCCGAAGGCAGCGGCGAGGCCGACATCGCCAAGCTCCAACAGGAGCAGCAGGCGCGCCTGGAGCGCTCGCGCCTGCGCCCCTGGGATGACGAGCAGGTGCTCGCCCAACTCAACCGCATTGTCGATCTGCGCCTGGCGCTGCAAGCGGCCCGAATCGCCTGATGGCGCCCACCACGAACCTTTTGATCTCTACCGGAAGCACACCATGAGCCAAGTACTCCGCCAGCACGCCGAGCAGCAATTTGCCGAAGAACTGGATGCCTTGCAAAAGGCCGATGACCGTCCGCGTCCACCGAACTGGAAGCTCTCGCCCTGGGCCGTGCTGCAGTACCTGATGGGCGGCACGCTGAGCAATGGTTTTGAAGTGAGCGCCAAGTACATCGGCAGTCCGCGTCTGATGGAGATTGCCGTCTCCACGCTGGCCACCGACCGCGCACTGTTGCTGTACGGGGTGCCCGGCACCGCCAAGTCCTGGGTGTCCGAGCATCTGTCGGCGGCAGTGAGTGGCGACTCGACCATGCTGATCCAGGGCACGGCCGGCACCAGCGAAGAGCAGCTGCGCTATGGCTGGAACTATGCCCAGCTGCTGGCCCACGGCCCGTCGGAAAAGGCGCTGATCCCCAGCCCGCTGGTACATGCGATGAAGCTGGGCAAGATCGCCCGCATCGAAGAGCTGACCCGCATCCCTGCCGATGTGCAGGACACCCTGATCACCGTGCTGTCCGAAAAGACCTTGCCGGTGCCCGAGCTCTCGACCGAATTCCAGGCCGTCGCCGGCTTCTCGGTGATCGCCACGGCCAACAACCGCGACAAGGGCGTCAACGAACTCTCCAGCGCGTTGAAGCGCCGCTTCAACACCGTCGTGCTGCCTGTGCCTGCGTCGCAGGATGAGGAGGTGCAGATCGTCACCAAGCGCGTGGGCGAGCAAAGCCGCGCGCTGCAGCTGCCTGCCGAGGCCCCGGCGCTGGAAGAAGTGCGCCGCGTCGTGCAGATCTTCCGCGAGCTGCGCAATGGCCAGACCGAAGACGGCAAGACCGTGCGCATCAAGTCGCCCAGCTCCACCTTGTCGACCGCCGAAGCGATCTCGGTGATCAACAGCGGCATGGCGCTGGCCGGCCATTTTGGCGATGGCGTGCTGCGTGCGCACGATGTCGCCTCCGGCCTGCTGGGCGCCGTCATCAAGGACCCGGTGCAGGACAGCGTGGTCTGGAAGGAATACCTGGAGACGGTGGTGAAGGAGCGCGCGGAGTGGAAGGATCTCTACCGCGCCTGCCGCGAGCAAATCTAAGCCGCTGACACCGTTCTTCTTCTGCCCCCGACAACGCTGACCGAGCCCATGGCCACTTCTGCTGACAACGTCCATTTCTTTGGCATTCGCCACCACGGCCCGGGCTGTGCGCGCAGCCTGGTGCAAGCGCTGGCGCAACTGCAGCCCGACTGCCTGCTGGTGGAAGGCCCGCCCGAGGGCGAGGCCCTGCTGCCGATGCTGCGCAGTGCCGAGCTGCGTCCGCCAGTGGCCATGCTGGTGTACATGCAGGACGAGCCCAGCCAGGCGGCGTTCTACCCCTTTGCCGAGTTCTCGCCCGAGTGGCAGGCGCTGCAATGGGCGAGCGCGCAGGGGGTGGCCACTCGCTTTATCGACCTGCCCCAAACCCATGCGATGGCCCAGGACTGGGCACGGCGCCAGGCGCTGAAAAAGCCGGAGCCTGCGCAAGACGTTGATGGCGAAGAGGGCGAGGACGATGCGGTGGACGCAGCGGACGAGGCGCCAGGCGATGCCGCCGAGCCCAGCGCCGACACGGCCCCGGCCGCGGATGTGGACAGCGATGCAGCGGATACCACTGCGCCCCCGCAGGCGCCGATGCGCGACCCGTTCGACTGGCTCGCCCATGCGGCCGGCTTTGAGGATGGCGAGAGCTGGTGGAACCGCCTGGTGGAAGAGCGCGGCAACAGCGAAGCGCTGTTTACCAGCATCAACGAGGCGATGACGGCGGTGCGCAGCGAACTGGGCGACGAGGGCGAGGCCTGGCGCGGCCCCCACCATGTGCTGCGCGAGGCCCAGCGGGAGGCGCATATGCGCCAGTGCATCCGCGAGGCGGTCAAGGCGGGCTACCAGCGCATTGCGGTGGTCTGCGGCGCCTGGCATGTGCCGGCGCTGCAGCAAAGCACCACTGCCAAGGCCGACAGCGCCGTGCTCAAGGGCCTGCCCAAGGCCAAGGTGCTGGCGACCTGGGCGCCCTGGACCTACCGCAACCTGGCCAGCCGCAGCGGCTATGGCGCAGGCGTCACCTCGCCGGGCTGGTACGAGCACCTGTGGCAGTGCTACCGGGCCGATGCGGCGTTAGCCCAGCAAGTGGCAGAAGGTCTGCCCGTGCCTGCGCGCAGCGCCCGCGATGCCGCCACATTGCGCACCGCAGGCTGGCTGACCCGCGTGGCACGGCTGCTGCGCGACAAGGACCTGGACTGCTCCAGCGCCCACATCATCGAGGCCACCCGCTTGGCCGAAGGCCTGGCTGCCATGCGCGGCCAGCCGATACCGGGATTGCAGGAGATCAACGAGGCCATCGTCACGGTGGTCTGCATGGGCGAGACCGCGCCGCTGAACCTGATCGACGACGAGCTGACCGTCGGCCATGTGCTGGGCACGGTGCCCGCCGATGTGCCGCAGGTGCCGTTGCAGCGCGATATCGAGCAGCAGCAGAAATCGCTGCGCATGAAGCCCGAGGCAGCCAGCAAGCTGCTGGCCTTGGATCTGCGCAAGGAGACCGACCTGGCGCGCAGCCATTTTCTGCACCGCCTGCGTTTGTTGGGCATTGGCTGGGGCACCCGCGCCGCCGATGCGCAGCGCAACCGCGGCACCTTCCGCGAGAGCTGGCAGATGCAGTGGGAGCCGGAGCTGGCCGTGTGCATCATCGAGGCCAGCGTGCATGGCGCCACCGTGGCGCAGGCCGCCACCGCGCGCCTGCGCGCCAGCCTCTCGCCCGATACCCCCTTGCCCGAGATTGCACAGGCGATTGACGACGCGCTGCTGGCGAACCTGCCGCAGCTGGTCGAGTCGCTGATTGCCACGTTGGCTGATCGCGCGGCCACCACCGGTGATGTGGCCCAGTTGCTGCAGACCCTGCCGCCACTGGCCAATGTGTACCGCTATGGCAGCGTGCGCCAGACCGATACCGCCCTGCTGGCCACGGTCATCGATTCGCTGGTGCTGCGCGCAGCCATTGGCTTGCCAGTGGCCTGCATGGCGATGGACGAAGAGGCTGCTGCGGCGATGAAGGGCAAGGTGCTGGCCGCGCACGAGGCACTGCGCCTGCGCGGCACCGATGCCCAGGCCGCCGTGGACGCCTGGCGCGCTGCGCTGCGCAGCCTGGCGATGGGCGATGCCGCTGCGGCCTTGCTGCGCGGCATGGCCTGCCGGTTGCTGCTGGACGAGCACCTGCTGGACAGCGCCGAGGTGGTGCTGCAGTTCAACCGCAACCTGTCGCTGGGCGCGGCGCCGCTGGATGTGGCCGCCTGGCTGGATGGCTTTTTGAACCAGCAGGCGCTGGTGCTGCTGCACGACGAGGCGATTTGGGGCGCCGTCGATGCCTGGCTGGCCGGACTGGGCGAAGTGCAGTTTGCACAGATCTTGCCGCTGGTGCGGCGCAGTTTTGCCCACTTCAGCAAGCATGAGCGCCAGAGCCTGGGCGACAAGGCCCGGCGCGCGCCGGTGGCCGGTGCTGCCGCGCCTGCTGCGTTGGCTGCGGGGGATGACCATTCGCCCTGGGACGAGGCGCGCGCCGTGCTGGCGCTGCCGCTGCTCAACACCTTGCTGGGGCTGGAGCTGCCGCCCGAGTTGCTGGCGCAGATAGCCGCTGCCTCGGCCCCCCGCAACGACGCCCCCACGCTGGAGTGATGACGATGACGAATGCCACCCATTCCGCGCCAGGCCCGGCGCAAAACGATAGCCAAACCCTGGCCGCCGACGCGGCAGAGGCGCTGCAGCCAACCACCCGCTTGCAACGCTGGCGCATGGTGCTGGGCAGCCCAGCCGATGCCAGCTGCGGGACCGTGGGCGGGCGCCTGCAGGAGATGGACCAGGCGCTGGCCGCGCTCTACGAGGGCGACAGCCAGCTGGGCCCACGCAAGGGTGGCCGGGGCAATTCTTCGCCGTCGGTGTCGCGCTGGCTGGGCGATATCCGCAAGTACTTTCCGAGCCAGGTGGTGCAGGTGATGCAGCGCGACGCGATGGAGCGCCTGCAGCTGCGCGAGTTGCTGCTGCAACCCGAGATGCTGGAGAACGTGCAACCCGATGTACACCTGGTGGCCAACCTGATGTCGCTGGGTTCGGTCATCCCGCAAAACACCAAGGCCACCGCGCGCCTGGTGGTGCGCAAGGTCGTGGACGAGCTCATGAAAAAGCTCGAAGAGCCGATGCGCAGTGCCGTGGCCGGCGCGCTGGACCGCAGCCAGCGCAACCGCCGCCCGCGCCATGCCGAGATCGACTGGAACCGCACAATACGCGCCAACCTGCGCCATTGGCAGCCCGAGTACAAGACCATCGTTCCCGAGACCTTGATCGGCTATGGCCGCAAGGCGCGCCGCCCGCAGCGCGAAGTGATTCTGTGCATCGACCAAAGCGGCTCCATGGCCAACTCGGTGGTCTATTCCAGCATCTTTGGTGCGGTGATGGCCAGCCTGCCTGCGGTCGCGACCAAGCTGGTGGTGTTTGACACGGCGGTTGTGGATCTGACCGAGAAGCTCGACGACCCGGTCGATGTGCTGTTTGGCGTGCAGCTGGGCGGCGGCACTGACATCAATGGCGCCGTGGGTTATTGCCAGAGCCTGATCAGCGAGCCGCGCAACACCATCCTGGTGCTGATCTCGGACCTGTACGAGGGGGGCGTGGAGTCAGGCCTGCTGCGCCGCGCCCATGAGCTGGTGGAGTCGGGCGTGCAGTTCATCACCTTGCTGGCGCTGAGCGACGAAGGTGCCCCCGCTTACGATGCCGCACTGGCGGCGAAGCTGGCCGCCTTGGGCGTGCCTTCCTTTGCCTGCACGCCGGACGCCTTCCCGCAACTGATGGCCGCTGCGATCCGCCGCGATGATGTGGCCGCCTGGGCGGCGACCCAGGGCTTCAAGACCAGCCAATAAAGGACAGCAGCGGCCAACAGCGGCCAGAAAAAAGCCCTGCGGAGCAGGGCGGTTGGAGTAAACAGGGAGGGGTGGTTGAAGACGTTCAGCGGCCCAGCGAATCGGGCAGCGGAAAGCCGGTAATCCGCTTGGCGCGCGGCGGTGCATAGGTGCGCACCTTGGAGGTCTTGAGGCCCAGGCGTACCAGCGATTCGGCAATCGTCACCGCTGCAGCCACGCCATCGACCACCGGCACGCCGGTGCGGCTGCGCACCTTGTCTTCGAGCTCGGCCATGCCGCCGCAGCCCAGGCAGATCACCTCGGCATGGTCTTCTTCAACAGCCTTGGCCGCCTGCTGCACGATGGCATCGACCGCGCGCTCGGGCTGGCTCTCCAGCTCCAGCACGGCCATGCCGCTGGCGCGCACCGAGGCGCAGCGCGCATCCAGACCGGCCAGCTTGAGACGGTCTTCGATCAGCGGCACGGCCCGGTCCAGGGTGGTGACCACGGCGTATTTGTGGCCCAGGAACATGGCCGTCGATGCCGCTGCCTCGGTGATGTCCACCACCGGCACTTCCAGCAGCTCTTGCAGGCCTTCGCGGCCATGCTCGCCGTAGCCGGCCTGGATGACGGCATCAAAGGGCTGGTCATAGCGCATGACCGCATCCATCACACCGACAGCGCAGAGGTAGCTCTCAAAATTGCCCTCCACCGACTCGGCGCCAAAACGCGGGGTGAGGGCGACGATCTCGGTGCCCGGTGCCGCTGCCCGGCGCGCCTGGGCGCCAATGGCCTCGGTCATGCTCTCGGTGGTGTTGACGTTCACGATCAGAATGCGCATGCAAAAAACTCCGTCTCAATGTTGGGCATGGTTCACGGCAATGGCCTCGCCGTCCTGGTCTTCGTAGTGCTGGCCCTTGGGGGTCAGCAGCCAGTAGAACAGGCCGCCGAGCCCGGCTGCAATGAACCAGGAGAAATGGGACACCGACTCCAGCGCCGGCAGAAAGGCGAACAGCAGCGCAATCAGTGCCGAGGGCACCAGGGCCTGGATGGCGCGGCGGTTGACGCCGTTGTGGTAATGGTAAGGGCCACGGTGGTCATCGCTGTACAGTGCAGGCACATGCACGCGCTCCTTGCGGATCAGCCAGTAGTCGGCCATCACGATGCCGAACAGCGGGCCCAGGAAGGAGCCCAGGCCACCGAGGAAATACAGGATCACCAGCGGCGAATCGTAGAGGTTCCACGGCAGGATCACAAAGCCCAGGATGGCGCTGACCAGCGCCGCGCGGCGGAAGTTGAGCTGGCGCGGCAGCAGGTTGGCCAGGGCCAGCGCAGGGGCGACAAAGTTGGCCATCAGGTTCACGGCGATGGTCAGGATCAGCAGCGACAGGCTGGCCAGGATCAGCAGCGGCTTGTTGGGGATCTTCTCGACGATGTCGGTGGGGCTGAGGATCAGGGTGCCATCGATGGCCAGTTGGCCGCCGGTCAGCACGACGACGATCAGGCCGAAGATCAGCATGTTGATGGGGATGCCCCAGAAGTTGCCCTTGACCACGGCGCTGCGCGAGGTGGCGCCCCGGGTGAAGTCACAGAAATTGAGCACAAAGGTGCCATAGATGGCGACCCACAGCGAGGCCGCACCCATGATCTGCACCCACATCGCCCCTCCGGTGCTGGGCTGGGGCGCCGTCCACTGGATCTTGCCGCCCGAGCTGTACAGCACCCAGCCGGCCAGCGAGATGAAGGTCACCAGAATCACCGGGCCGGCAAAGGCCTCGTACTTGTGGATGCTCTCCATGCCCCAGCAGGCAATCATCGTCTGCACCACCCACAGCAGGCTGAAGCTGATCCAGCCCAGCACCGGCAGGCCCAGCACCTGGTGCGCCAGCAGCGCCTGCAGGCTGGGAAAGAGGGTGATCAGCAGCACATCGAGCACCTTGGAGGCCAGGTAGGTCTGGATGCCGAACCAGGCAATCGCAACGCCGCCCCGGATCAGCGCCGGGATCTGCGCGCCCCGCGTGCCAAAGCTGATGCGGCTCATCACTGGAAAGGGCACGCCCGTCTTGGGGCCCATGAAGCCCGACAAGGTCAGCAGCACAAACAGCAGTGCGGCGCCCATCATCAGCGCCGTCAGAATCTGCCAGCCGCCCAGGCCCAGCGCAAACAGGCCGATGGCAAAGGCATAGTTGCCCAGGCTGTGCACATCATTGGCCCACAGCGTGAACAGGCTGTAAGCGCCCCAGGACCGGCTGTCTTTCCGGGTGGGTGCCAGGTCCTTGTTGTAGAGCGAGGGGCATACACCAGCGGGCAAATCGGTGGTGGCCGCGGGCCGCTGCTGGGCGGGGTTGAAGGCAAAGCCTGCGTTCTGGTCTGCTGCAAGATCGGTCATTGACATCCTTGGATCGGGCGCATCCAGGTGCGCCTTAGTAACGGCCTGGCGGCCTGATTTGTCTCGTCATGTGCGCGGGTCCATGCATGGCATGTGCAGCAGAGAAGCGGGGCCTCAATGGCTATGCTTTGTGTGCACATATGCATACATTAAGTGTATACAAAGCGTCTAAAAATGAACTAGGGCCAACCCTGAAAGGGCGCCGTTGCTGTTGCCTGGGAGACGCGTTTACCGGCGCTGCCAGAGGGCGCATCGCAGCAGCGCGAGTACATGAGGTTGCTCTTGTTTCGGCCTGTAGCTATCGGCCGTTTCGCTGCACCAACGCTTGGGCACCAGGCAGAAATGCGATCCATTTCTAAAGAGCCTGGCGCCTCTGGGGCCATGCGCCGCAACGCGCTGCGCAAGGTTTAGACTGCGGGCTCCCTTGGGGAGTAGCCTGCTTCCGCGCTGGAAGCGTCTGCGTCAACATACTCGGCATTTCGCATGCTGTGGCGCAGACATCCGTTCTTCGGTTGGCGAGACCATCGGCATGCCAGCACGACCTCGGTCGGGCAGTGGTGGCATGCCGTTGTGCTCATGCCCGACTGTCCCAGAAGAACCTCCGATGAATGCTGCTTCCATTTCCCTGTTGGCGCTTGCCATGTCTACCGATGCCTTTGCCGCGGCGATTGGCAAAGGCTCTGCCCTTGTCAAACCCCGTTGGTCCGAGGCGCTGCGCACCGGCCTGATCTTTGGTGTCATCGAAGCCATCACCCCGCTGGTGGGCTGGGCGCTGGGCTACGCCGCTGCCGATTATGTGAAGGCCTGGGACCACTGGATTGCCTTTGTGCTGCTGCTGGTTCTGGGTGGCCGCATGGTGCTGGGCGCTTTCAAAAGTGCCGATGAACCCGAGATGGGCCGCCCGGCGCGCCATGGCTTCTGGCTGCTGGTCGCCACCGGCTTTGCCACCAGCATTGATGCGATGGCGGTTGGCGTGGGCCTGGCTTTCCTGGATGTGAACATCACCGTGGTCGCGCTGAGCATCGGCTTTGCGACCTTTGCAATGGTGACCTTGGGGGTGATGGTGGGCCGTGTGCTGGGCCATATCACCGGCCGCTGGGCAGAGGCGGTGGGTGGCGTGGTGCTGATCGCGATTGGCTCGCTGATTCTGTACGAGCACCTGGTGGCGGTATAAAAGCAGGCCGTCTGCGGTTGCCACGGCAGAGGGCTTTGGTGTGCGGCCCTGTAGGAGGACGGCGCCAGACAAAACAAAGCCCCGCAGAGCGGGGCTAAAGTGAGAGAGATCAGTGAGCCTGCAATCGCTGCGGGTGCCGGGTTTCAGTTCTGGCTCAACCGCTGGCAAGCTGCGCTGGTATCAGAAGCGGGCAGGAGCACGCTTACGGTCACGTTCGTCTTCAGGCCAAATAGCAAACACTTCAGTCATTTCAGTCCTTTCACCTTTCTGGTGTAGATGGGTGTACAACGGGCCGCGCGCTGAGGTGGTTGACAAGGCCTGCATAAAGTTTTGTGAACAACCTCCAACAAAACGTAGAAATCACCGTTTTACGGGGCTTGAGACGGCATTGCATTGTGAAATCGCTATGATTTGCCACCGAATTTAGACAGGGAGTGCGTAATGGCTGGTGCTGGTTTATTGATGTTGCTCGATGATATTGCGACCTTGCTTGACGATGTGGCGCTGATGACCAAGACGGCTGCGGGCAAGAGCACGGCCATCCTGGACGATGTGGCCACGCAGACCAAGGTGGCGGTGCAAAAGACGGCGGGGGTGCTGGGCGATGACCTGGCGCTGAATGCCGAGCAGGTAACCGGCGTCAAGGCCAACCGGGAGTTGCCGGTGGTCTGGGCGGTGGCCAAGGGCTCACTGAAGAACAAGGCCATTCTGGTGCCGGCAGCGTTGCTGATCAGTGCTTTTGCGCCCTGGCTGATCACGCCGCTGTTGATGATTGGCGGCGCTTTCCTGTGTTTTGAGGGGGTGGAGAAGGTGCTCAGCCTGTTCCACAAGCCCAAGCACACCCATGACGCCGTCAAGGAGTCAGAGCAGGCTGCACAAATGGGTGTAGCCCCTTCGTCGGTCAAGGCCGCCAACGAGAAGAACATGGACCCGGTGGCCTATGAAAAGGCCAAGGTGGCGGGTGCCGTCCGGACCGATTTCATTCTGTCGGCCGAGATCATGGCGATTGCGCTGGGCACCGTCGCCAGCAAGCCGATTGCCGAGCAGTTGGTGGTGTTGGTCGCTGTGGCGCTGGCGATCACCGTGTTTGTCTACGGCCTGGTGGCCGGCATTGTGCGCATGGACGATGTGGGCATGTGGCTGATGCGCAAGACCAGTGCCGCCGCAAAGGCGTTTGGCCGGGGCCTGATCGCTTTTACGCCCTGGCTGATGCGCGGTTTGTCAATTGTGGGTACGGCTGCGATGTTCATGGTGGGCGGCAGCTTGCTGGTGCATGGCATCGGCCCGATCGAGCACTGGCTGCAGAGCACGGTCACGCCGATGGGCGGCGTGGTGGCCCTGCTGGCACCGACGCTGGTGCATGTGGCCGTCGGCGCGGCCATTGGTGGCCTGGTGGTGCTGGCGGTGGAGGCCTGGCACAAGCTGCGCGGGCACTGACCAGCAGCAGCGCCGCATCGTTGGGATGCGGCTGCAGTAAGACCTCAAGGCGGCATCGCAACAGCGGGCCGCCTTTTTTCATGGCATGTTTTGTCTCGTTGATCTGGGTCAGGGCCGCCTGGCGCGCAGAGGAAGAAGATGCAGGGCATGGACAGCAGGCAGATCTGCCACCCACCTATCCGGCGCTTGGCGCTGGCCGGGCATGCAGATGCTGGCTCGTTTCAGCTACTTTTCAATCCATGCGAGCAAGATCGCAGCGAGGGCAATGATGATGAAAAAGATGATGTTGGCAGCGGCGGCTGTATGTGCAATGGCGTCGGGCGCCGCGATGGCGCAGGAGGCGCAAAGCCCCTGGCAAGTGCGTTTGCGTGCGGTGCACCTGGACAGCGCCAACAAGGACTCCACCGGCCTGGGTCTGTCGATCAATGACAAGACCATTCCCGAAGTGGATGTGACCTACTTCTTCACGCCCAACATCGCGGCCGAGCTGGTGCTGACCTACCCGCAAAAGCACGACCTGCGCTCTGACGGCGCCAAGATCGGCACGCTCAAGCACCTGCCGCCCAGCCTGCTGGCGCAGTACCACTTCACCAACATGGGCGCGTTCAAGCCCTATCTGGGCGCTGGTGTGAACTACACGCGCTTCTCGAACGTGAACTTCGCACCGGCGGTTGAGGCCGCGCTCGATCCATCGATCAAGAAGAACAGCTTTGGCGCCGCACTGCAGATCGGCTTTGACTACATGCTCGACAAGAACTGGTCGATCAACGTGGATGTGAAGAAGGTCTACATCAAGACCGATGTGCGCTCGGCGGGCACCAAGGTGGGAACCTTCAAGGTCGATCCTTGGCTGCTGGGTGTCGGTGTGGGCTACCGCTTCTAAACGGGGTCTGAAGCCGACCACGGATCAAAGAGCACTGTGATTGAGCCGCTTGTTGCAAGCGGCTCTTTTTTTGCGTGCGACGGCCCCTCAGACCTTGGCCAGCGCCTGCTCCAGATCGGCCAGCAGGTCATCGACATGCTCGATGCCGACGGACAGACGCACCATGCCTTCGCTGACGCCGGCCTTCTCCAGCTCGCCACTGTCGAGCTGGCGGTGGGTGGTCGAGGCCGGGTGCGTGGCCAGTGATTTGGCATCGCCAATATTGACCAGGCGCGTGAACAGCTGCAAAGCATCCAGAAAGCGGGCGCCTGCGGCACGGCCTTCGCCATCGGCGGCCTGGAGGCTGAACGACAAAATACCCGAGGCGCGGCCGCCCGACTGCTTTTGCAGAATGGCATGGTCCGGGTGGTCTGGCAGGCCCGCATAGCGCACCCAGGCGACCTTGGGGTGCTTTTGCAGGGTCTCGGCAATCTTCTGGGTGTTCTCGCAAATGCGGTCCATGCGCAGCGCCAGTGTTTCGATGCCTTGCAGGATCTGGAACGCGTTCTGCGGCGAGATGGCCGCGCCCATATTGCGCAGCGGCACCACGCGCGCGCGGCCGATGTAGGCCGCAGGGCCCAGCGCTTCGGTATAGACCACGCCGTGGTAGCTCACATCGGGTTCGTTGAGGCGCTTGAAACGCGCCTTGTGCTCCGCCCAGGGGAAGGTGCCGCTGTCGACAATGGCGCCACCGACGCTGGTGCCATGGCCGCCGAGGTACTTGGTGAGCGAGTGCACGACGATGTCGGCGCCATGCTCGATGGGGCGCAGCAGGTAGGGCGATGGCACGGTGTTGTCGACGATCAGCGGCACGCCATGGCGGTGGGCCACATCGGCCAGCGCGCGGATGTCGGTGACATTGCCCAGCGGGTTGCCGATGGACTCGATGAACACGGCCTTGGTCTTGTCGTCGATCAGTGCGCCAAAGCTGGCCGGGTCACGCGGATCGGCAAAGCGCACCTCGATGCCTTGCTGCGGAAAGGTGTGGGCAAACAGGTTGTAGGTGCCGCCATACAAGGTGCTGGCCGAGACGATGTTGTCGCCCGCTTCGGCCAAGGTCTGGATGGCTGCGGTGATCGCTGCCATGCCCGAGGCCAGTGCCAGCGCGGCAATGCCGCCTTCCAGCGCGGCCACGCGCTTTTCCAGCACATCGGTGGTCGGGTTCATGATGCGGGTGTAGATATTGCCCGGCACCTTCAGGTCAAACAGGTCGGCGCCATGCTGCGCGCTGTCAAAGGCGTAGGCCACCGTTTGGTAGATGGGCACGGCCGCAGCCTTGGTGGTCAGGTCGGGCGAATAGCCTGCGTGAACGGCCAATGTCTCGATGCGCATGGTGTTGGAATCCTTTTTGTGGGCAGAAATATGCCTCCCGGTTGTAGCAGTTTTGTGCGGCAGACCAACGATTTTTTGGGTATGAGCTTATGAGCGCTCAGCGCCATCAACACGCTCAGAGCCAAGTATTGACCGCCAGCCCGCCCAGCACCAGCCAGACAAACAGCACCAGCCCCAGCAGCAAGGGCTTGATGCCCGCAGCCCGCACGGCGCGCACATGGGTGGTGAGCCCCAGGCCGGCCATCGCCATCGTCAGCAAGGCGTTGTCCCACTGCACACCGATGGCGAGCGCCTGCGCAGGGATGACGCCCAGCGAATGGATGCCCGCGACTGCGACAAAGCCCAACGCAAACCAGGGAATGGTGATCTGGCGGGCCTGCACGGCGCCACCGGCTGCCGGCTGCCGGACCGCTGCAGCGCTGCCAGGGCGCCTGGCCAGCCACAGCGACAGCGCGATCAGAAACGGGGCCAGCATCATCACCCGCACCATCTTGGCGACCACGGCAGTATCGGCCGCGCTGCTGCTGACGGCGCCGCCAGCCGCCACGACCTGGGCGACCTCGTGCACCGTCGAGCCGACCCAGAGGCCATAGCCGGCCTCGGTCATCTGCAGACTGGGTGCGAGCCATTGGTAGAGCACGGGGTACAGAAAGGTGCCCACCGTGCCAAAGACCACCACGGTGGCAATCGCGACCGCCACATCATCGGCACGCGCCTTGGCCACCGGAGCCGTGGCCAGCACGGCCGCTGCGCCGCAGATGGCGCTGCCTGCGCCCACCAGCATGCTGGTGCGTGCATCCAGCCCCAGCCAGCGCCGGCCCAGCCATTGCGCCAGCACAAAGGTGCTGATGAGCATCAGCGCATCGGTCAGCACTCCGGCCAGGCCCACGGCGGCGATGTCCTGGAAGGTCAGGCGCAGGCCATAGAGGATGATGCCCAGGCGCAGCAGCTGCTGCTTGGACAGCCCGACCCCCGCTGCCGCCGGCGCCTGTACCGCGCCATAGACGGTATTGCCCACCAGCATGCCGATGACGATGGCCACCGTAAGCGCGCTCAGCCCATGGCTGCTAAACCAGGGCAGTGCCGCCAGCCCGCTGGCCAGCCAGGCAATGGCCGCGCACAGCAGCAGGCCGGGCGCCAGGCGTCTGGCGGTATCGAGCCAGTGGCCGTGGCGCAGCCGGGGGAGGGGGAGGTGGGCGAGTGACATGGGCGGTTCCAGAGGCCCAGGCAGGGCCGGAAGCGGCAGGCTGCTGGGCGGTATGGGGTCACTATAGAAATTCTTCTTATATCTGTATAACGGATTGTTTGATTAAGTTCTATCGATAAAATAGGTAGATATAGGCCCATCAACCGACCGAGTTTCTGTTCACCATGCTCCATCTCAGCCTGCGCCAGTGGGAGGTTTTCTGCGCCATTGCCCATAGCGGCAGTACCGTCGCTGCGGCGCGGACCATCGGCCTGTCGCAGTCGGCGGTCAGTGCCGCCCTGCAGCAGCTGGAGGCAGGCCTGGGCGCGCAGCTGTTTGCGCGCAGCGGCAAGCGCCTGGTGCTCAACGACCTGGGCCGCAGCCTGTGGCCGCAAGCACAGGCCTTGCTGGAGCTGGCCTTGCAGCTGGAGCAGGCCACCCAGCACAGCGAGCCCATGGCGCCCGTGGTGCTGCGGCTGGCGGCCAGCACCACCATTGCCAACCATGTGCTGCCGGCCATCCTGGCGGACTTCATGCAGCGCTATGCCCAGGTGCAGTTTGAGGTGGTGATCGGCAATACCCGCGAGGTGGCCGAGGCGGTCAGCGAGGCCAGTGTGGACCTGGGCTTTATCGAAGGGGTGAGCCACTGGCCGGCACTGGAGGTCCAGCCCTGGCGCGAGGATGAGCTGGTGCTGATTGCCGCGCCTGGCCATGCGCTGGTGGCGGCAGCAGGCCACGGCCCTGTCAGCGCGCAGCAGCTGGGCGCCTGCCGTTGGCTGTTGCGTGAGGAGGGGTCGGGCACGCGCGAGGCCGTGGAGTTCAGCGTGCTCTCCCAGTTGCGGGAATGGCCGATTGCGGCGGTGCTGGGCAGCTCGGAGGCGATCTGCACCGCCGTTGCGCGGGGGGCGGGCATCAGTTGTCTGTCGCGGGTGATTGCCCAGCCCTGGATCGACCGGGGCGAGCTGGCCGTGTTGCACAGCCTGTTGCCGCCGATGCGGCGGCAGTTCTCGCTGTTGCAGCGCCAGGGCAAGCAGCGCTCACCGGTATTGCAGGCGCTGGTGCAGGCCTGTGAGGACGCTGCCTGAGCGCTGTTCAACGGACGTGGTGCTTTTCCAGCTTGCGGGCCAGGGTGCGGCGGTGCATGCCCAGGCGGCGTGCGGTTTCGGAGATGTTGAAGCCGGTCTCGGCCAGGGTCTCGTGGATCTTCTCCCACTCCAGCGTTTTGATCGAGGTCGTGGCGGCAGTCAGGTCGACCTCGGTGCTGCCTTCGACCCGGCTGAAGGCCGCTTCGATGTCATCGGTGTTGGACGGTTTGGCCAGGTAGTGGCAGGCGCCGAGCTTGATGGCTTCGACCGCGGTGGCAATGCTGGCGTAGCCGGTGAGCACGACGATCAGCGCATCGGGGTTTTGCGCATGCAGCAGCTGCACGCAGGACAGGCCCGAGGCATGGCCGGCCAGCTTCAGGTCCATCACCGCGTACTGCGGGCGCTCAGTCTGCAGCAGTTGGGCCACCTCGTCAGCGCTGCTGGCATGCAGCACGCGGTAGCCACGGCGCTCAAAGGAGCGGCGCAGCGTGCGGGCAAAAGCGGCATCGTCTTCAACCAGGAGTAGCAGGCGTTCTTGGGTGGAGGTCATGGTGTGGTTCATCATCCAGGGCAATGGAGGCCAGCGGCAGGCTGATGCGTACAGCTGCACCGCCGCCCAGGTGCTGCTCGCGGTTGCGGGCCTCGACATGGCCGCCCAGCGAGCGGGCCACATTCATCACCAGAAAGAGGCCCAGGCCACCGCCGGGGCGTTGTTTGGTCGACTGGTAGGGCTTGCCCAGATGGGCCAGGATCTCGCTCTTGAAACCCGGGCCGCTGTCGGTCACCTGCAGCACCAGCTGGGCGTCGTCCTGCGCGGGGCATTCCACCACCAGCTGGACAAAATCTGGCGAGGCCTCCAGTGCATTGTCCAGCACATTGAAAATCATCTGTTGCAACGAGGTATCCGAGATGATGGGAACGTCGCGTGCCACCTGCTTGCGGTAGACAAAATTGCCGGGCTGGCGGTGGCTTTGCCACTGCGCCACCACGCGGTCCATGAAGGTGACCAGGGTGGTGGTCTCGGGCGCATCGCCTCGCGTCTCACCGGCCGACAGCAGCACGCCGGTGACGATGGATTTGCAGCGCTGCACCTGGTGCTCCATCTCGTGCAGGTCCTCCATCAGCTCGCTGTCTTGCGCGATCGAGGGCATGCGCTGCCAGTCGCCCAGAATCACCGCCAGGGTCGACAGCGGCGTGCCCAGCTCATGGGCTGCGCCGCTGGCCAGCAGGCCCATGCGCACGATGTGCTCTTCCTCGGCGGCGCGCTGGCGCAGGTCCGCCAGGCGCGTATCGCGCAGCTGCAGGTTGGACATGATGCGGTTGATGAACGAGACCAGCAAGATCGCATTGAGCCCGAAGCTGATCAGCAGCCCCAGCAGGTACAGCGAGTGCATCGCGCCGCTGCGGTGGCTCATGATCTGCAGCGGCTGGTAGAAAAAGGCCAGCGCCACCGCGCAGCAGCCGGTGACCACCACAATGCCCCAGGCATAGAAGGGCTTGAGTAGTACCGCCCCCAGCGTGACCTGCAGCAGGAACAACGTGATGAAGGGGTTGTTGGCGCCGCCGCTGAGGTAGAGCTGCAGGCTCAGCGCACCGACATCGGCGAGCAGTGCCACGAACAGATCGCTCGACGAGATATCGTGCTGGCGCCAGCGCAGCCACCAGATGCAGATCAGGTTGGTGATGACCAGCCCGGCCAGCACGGCCAGCATCTCGTACAGCGGCAGGTAGATGTCAAAGCCCCAGCGGACCAGCGAGATGGTGACCACCTGCCCCACCACGGCCAGCCAGCGCAGCTGGATCAGCAGCTGCATGTTCTGGCGGTCGGTGGTGTGGGTGACCTGAAAGGGGGAGGGGATGGACAGTGGCACCGTGCGATTGTGCCGCAGTCGGCAGGCCTTGCGCCTGCCAGTGTTACCAGCGCCGCCAGGCGCCGGTAAGTCTGAGGGTGATTAACGCGCGCGCTTGCGTTTGCGCAGCACCAGCCAGGTCGCGCCTGCCACCATCAGTGCCAGGCCGTACCAGGTCAGCGCATAGACCAGGTGGTTGTTGACAAAGCGCACCTGCGTGAGACCGGCGCGTGGCCATTGCTGGCTTTGCAGGTCGCTGGCGCTGCTGCGCTTTTGCTCGCCCACCAGCTCGGCGCTGCCATCGGGCAGGCCTTCATCGATGAAGAAGGGTGCCACCTGCGTCAGGCCCTGGGCCTGTGCAATGGCCTGCACATCGCGGGAGAACCAGCGCTGGGATTGCGGGTCGTTGTCACGCAGAAAGCCGCCCTTGGGCTCGGTGGCGCGCAGCAGGCCCGTCACGCGGACCTCGTCCGTTGGCGTAGCAGCTGCCAGCTGCGGGCCGCCTGCCCAGTCACGGCGCAAGGCATCAGGCACAAAGCCCCGGTTGACCAGCACCTGGCTGCCATCGGCCTGCTGCAAAGGGGTCAGCACCCAAAAGCCCGAGCCCAGCGCGGTGGCGGCCTGGGTCAGCACGGTCTTGTCGGTCAGCCACTGGCCTTGCAGGCTGCTGGGCTGGTATTCCACCGCCTTGGCATCGAGCTGGGACCAGCTGGCCGGGGCGGGCAGCGCTTGGGGCGCGCTGTGCACCCGGCGCTCGACCCGTTCGATCAGGTCCAGCTTCCACTGCAGGCGGTAGACCTGCCAGGTGCCCAAGGCGATAAAGCCCAAGAACAAGGCGATGCCCACGGTCGCGAGCATCGCCTGAAAAAGTGCGGAATGCCGGGGCAGACCCGGTGCATTCCGTTGCGTTTCGTTGGTCAAAACAGCTTAGTGGTTGGTGTGGCCTTCGCCGGCAGGTTGCTGCGGGTTCACGACCGTGGGGCTGTGGTTGTGGCCCGGCATCATGTTGGTGTTCATGTGGTACATGACCCACAAGGTACCGGCCAGGGTCACGGCCACGAACACGATGGTGAAGATCGTGGACATCAGGGTCCAGCCGCCTTCGACCTTGCCGTTCATGTGCAGGAAATAGATCATGTGCACGATGATCTGCACGACTGCGAAGAAGGCGATCACGACGACGGTGGTGGTGCGGTTCTCAAACACATCGCCCATGACCACGGCAAAGGGGATGGCCGTCAGGATGATCGACAGGAAAAAGCCGATCATGTAGCCCGAGAAGGTGCTGTGCGGGCCATCGTCATGACCGTGGTGGTCGTCATGGCCGTGTGCAGCGTGGTGGTGTTGTGCGCTCATTTACAGCACTCCGATCAGATAAACGAAGGAGAAGACGCCGATCCAGACCACGTCCAAGAAGTGCCAGAACATCGACAGGCACATCAGGCGGCGGTTGTTCTCACGGGTCAGGCCGTGCTTGCCGATTTGCAGCAGCAGCACCACCAGCCACACCAGACCGAAGGTCACGTGCAGACCGTGGGTGCCCACCAGTGCAAAGAAGGCCGACATCGCAGCGCTGCTTTGCGGGCCAGCGCCCTCATGGATCAGGTGGTGGAACTCATACAGTTCCACGCCCAGGAAGCCCGCACCGAACAGGCCGGTGATGATCAGCCAGACGACGGTGCCCTTGACCGAGCCCTTTTGCTTGGCCAGCATCGCAAAGCCGAAGGTGATGGACGAGAACAGCAGCAATGCCGTGTTGATGGCCACCAGGCTCAGGTCGAACAGCTCGGCACCACCGGCGCCGCCGGCATAGTTGCGGCCCAGCGCGCCGTAGGTGGCGAAGAGGGCTGCAAAGATCAGGCAGTCGCTCATCAGGTAGAGCCAGAAGCCCAGAGCGGTGCCATTTTCAACATGCGGCTCTTCCTTGAGGAAGTAGTCGCGGTTCAGGGCGCCGGGCGCCCCAGCGAGTGTGTTGTGATTAGACATGGCGGGCCAACAGTTGGGTACGTTCTTCTTCGGTGGCTGCTACCTGCGTTGCAGGGATGTAGTAGTCACGCTTGTAGTTGAAGGTGTGGATGATCGAGGCCAACACGATGCCGGCAAAGCTCAGACCCGCCAGCCACCACATGTGCCAGATCATGGCAAAGCCGAAGACCAGGGCGATCATCGAGATCACGAAGCCTGCGCCGGTGTTCTTGGGCATGTGGATTTCCACGAAACCGTCGAGCTTGCGCTTGAAGCCGTGCTTCTTCATGTCCCACCAGGCGTCGCTGTCATGCACCGCTGGCGTGAAGGCGAAGTTGTACTGAGGAGGAGGCGAAGAGGTCGCCCATTCCAGCGTACGGCCGTTCCAGCAGTCACCGGTCACGTCACGCAGCTGGTCGCGCTTGAGGTAGCTGACGAACAACTGGATGAAGAAGCACGCGATACCCAGAGCGATCAGCACGGCGCCGAACGCAGCGATGATGAACCAGATCTGCAGCGAGGTGTCTTCGTAGTGGTTGACACGGCGGGTCACACCCATCAGGCCCAGCACGTACAGCGGGGTGAAGGCCACCCAGAAACCGATGAACCAGAACCAGAACGACGCCTTGCCCCAGAACTCGTCGAGGCGATAGCCGAAGGCCTTGGGGTACCAGTAGTTGATACCGGCAAACACGGCAAACACCACGCCACCAATGATCACGTTGTGGAAGTGGGCGATCAGGAACAGCGAGTTGTGCAGCACGAAGTCAGCAGGCGGCACGGCCAGCAGCACACCGGTCATACCACCGATGGTGAAGGTCAGCATGAAGCCCACGGTCCACAGCATGGGCACGGTGAACTTGATGCGGCCACGGTACATCGTGAACAGCCAGTTGAAGATCTTGGCGCCGGTCGGGATCGAGATGATCATCGTCGTGATGCCGAAGAACGAGTTCACGCTGGCACCGGACCCCATCGTGAAGAAGTGGTGCAGCCACACCAGCCAGGACAGGATGGTGATACAGACGGTCGCATACACCATCGAGGTGTAGCCGAACAGGCGCTTGCGCGAGAAGGTGGCGACGATTTCGGAGAACACGCCGAACGCAGGCAGGATCAGGATGTAGACCTCAGGGTGGCCCCAGATCCAGATCAGGTTCACGTACAGCATGGGGTTGCCGCCCAGCTCGTTGGTGAAGAAGTTGGTGCCGACGTAGCGGTCCAGGGTCATCAGCACCAGCACGGCGGTCAGGATCGGGAACGAGGCCACGATCAGCGCGTTGGTGCACAGCGAGGTCCAGGTGAAGATAGGCATCTTCATCAGGTTCATGCCAGGTGCGCGCATCTTGATGATGGTCACGATCAGGTTGATACCGGACAAGGTCGTCCCGACACCGGCAATCTGCAGCGCCCAGATGTAGTAATCCAGACCGACGCCCGGGTGGTACTCGCCCAGACCCGACAGTGCCAGCCAGCCCAGGGTGGAGAACTCACCGACGAACAGCGAGGCCATCACCAGCACGGCACCGGAGGTGGTCATCCAGAAGCTAAAGTTGTTCAGGAACGGGAAGGCCACGTCACGCGCACCGATTTGCAGCGGCACCAGGTAGTTCATCAAGCCGGTCACAAAAGGCATAGCCACGAAGAAGATCATGATCACGCCGTGGGCGGTGAAGATCTGGTCGTAGTGGTGCGGAGGCAGGTAGCCCATCGATTCACCGGCAGCCAGCGCCTGCTGGCCACGCATCATGATCGCATCGGCAAAGCCGCGCAGGAACATGACCAGGCCGAGGATCATGTACATGATCCCGATGTTCTTGTGGTCGATGGAGCAGATCCAGTTCTTCCACAGCGGACCCCAAAGCTTGAACTTGGTGATACCGGCGAAGACGACGAGGCCGCCCAGGACCACGGCAATGAAGGTCCACAACACGATGGGCTCATGCACCATCGGTATGTCATTCCATGTCAGCCGCCCGAGGAGCGGGTCATGGCTTACGTTTGTAGCTACGGACATATTGAGTCTCTTTGAAAATTCTCGATGGGGTTACTGCGCCACGGGGGTGCCAGGCGCCTGCTCGCCCAGGGAGGCGACCACCGCAGGGGCGTTGGCCACCGTGCACACGTCGTCTTCAGGGATCAGCGAAACACTCTTGCCTGCAGCTGCACGGGCCTTGATGTTGGCCATGGCATCCTTGGCCATGATCTCGTCCATGCACATCTTGCCGGCTTCAACGCAGCGGTTGAGCACGGCGTGGTACAGGGTGTTGTCAACGGTGCCGAACAAACGGACCGGATCGCGCTCGCTGGGCTTTTCCAGCTTCACGTATTCGGCGCGGTCCAAGGTAGCGCCTTCGGTCTTGGCCTTTTGCACCCAGGCGTCGAAATCGCCATTGCTCAGGCCATGGAACTTGAAGGTCATACCGGCAAAACCCGAGCCGCTGTAGTGCGAGCTCATGCCCTTGTACACACCGGGCTTGTTGATCACGGCGTTCAGCTGCGTCTGCATCGAAGGCATGGCATAAATCATGCCTGCCAGGTCAGGAACGTAGAAAGCATTCATCGTCGTGGTCGCCGTCAGCTTGAAGCGGATAGGGCGGTCGACAGGTGCAGCCAGCTCGTTGACGGTCGCAATGCCTTGCTCTGGGTAGATGAAGAGCCACTTCCAGTCCATCGCCACCACTTCCACTTCGAGCAGCTTGACGTCAGCGGCCAGAGGGCGGTTGGCGTCAATGCGGTCCAGAGGGCGGTAGGGATCGAGCTTGTGGGTGTAGATCCAGGTCAGCGCGCCCAGCGCGATGATGATCAACAGCGGTACCGACCAGATCACCAGCTCCAGCACCGTGGAGTGGTGCCATTCGGGATCGTAGTCCGCGGGCTCATTGCTTTCGCGGTACTTGAACGCGAAGAGCAGGATCAGCACGATCACCGGAACGATGATGATCAGCATCAGCAACGTGGCGATGATCACCAGATTGCCGGACTGCGCCGCCACGTCTCCCGCAGGGTTGAGGACAACGGTATTACAGCCTGCAAGGCTGGCGGCAACCAGTAACGCCGCAACGAGCCGTGAAGGCCCGCGAAGTTTTTTGAGATCAGGCATGCGAAAGGGCACGGCAAGCGCGCTTAGGTATAAACATGGATTGCAAAATCCCCCCAAATGTAAATGCTAGAGGCAGGCCTGTCGATTGGACATTTTGTCCTACGCCCTCTCAGAAAGTACCCAGCTAGGCTCCTGGTGAAGGTACGGTCTCAGCAGGCCGGTAACAGCTTGAGGAAGGAGCTTTTGTATGAGTAGTCTCGGTTACACAGCATCTCCTGTCGGCGGCACCCCCGGTGCTGATCCCCATTCCCGTGCCCATTCTGACGAAGATGTAACACCTGGCGAGATCGCGGTCGGCGTTATTATCGGCCGTTCGTCAGAGTACTTCGACTTTTTCGTATTTGGTATAGCGGCCGTCTTGGTCTTTCCAAGCGTTTTCTTCCCCAATTTCTCTCAGCTGAACGGCACTTTGCTGTCGTTTGCGGTCTTTGCAATCGCCTTCATTGCCCGACCGGTGGGCACTGCGATTTCGATGGCCATCCAGCGCCGCTGGGGCCGGGCCGCCAAGATGACCGTGGCTTTGTTCCTGCTCGGTGTCTCCACGGTCGGCATCGCCTTTTTACCCGGGTATGACGTGCTGGGCCGTACGGCCATCTGGCTGCTGGCGCTGTTTCGCTTTGCCCAGGGGCTGGCGCTGGGCGGCTCCTGGGACGGGCTGCCATCGCTGCTGGCGATGAATGCCCCCAGCAACCGCCGAGGCTGGTACGCGATGATTGGGCAGCTGGGTGCGCCGCTGGGCTTTGTGCTGGCGGCCGGTCTGTTTGCCTACTTGTACAGCGCGCTGTCGAAGGCCGAGTTTCTCAGCTTCGGCTGGCGCTATCCGTTCTATGTCGCCTTTGCGGTGAACGTGGTGGCCTTGTTTGCGCGGCTGCAGCTGGTGCTGGGCCAGACCTACACCCAGGCCATGCAGGAGCGGGAGCTGGAGCCTGTCAGCGTCACCCGCCTGATTGACGAGGAAGGCAGCCACGTGGCCATCGGTGCGTTTGCCGCGCTGGCCAGCTTTGCGCTGTTCCATCTGGTCACGGTGTTTCCGCTGTCCTGGATTTCGCTGTACTCCCAGCAGCCCATCACGCATGTGCTGGGCGTGCAGATACTGGGCGCCTTCTGTGCGGCGCTGGCCATTGTGGCCTCGGGCACGCTGGCAGACCGCTTTGGCCGGCGCAATACCTTGGGTGCGATGGCCGTGTTGATTGCACTGTTCAGCCTGGCCACACCGAAGCTGCTGTCCAGCGGCGTCACCGGTAACAACATCTTCATCATTGTCGGCTTTGTGCTGCTGGGCCTGTCCTACGGCCAGTCCTCGGGTACGGTCACTGCCAACTTCTCCGCCCGTTACCGCTACACCGGGGCCGCGCTGTCCACCGACATGGCCTGGCTGGTGGGTGCTGCGTTTGCACCGCTGGTGGCTCTGGGGCTGTCGGCCAAGTTCGGCCTGATCGCCGTCTGCCTGTACCTGCTGTCGGGTGCCATCTGTACGTTGGCTGCGCTGGGGATCAATCGCGCGCTGGAGTCGCGCGAGAGCGCCGAGTCCGGCGCGTGACCGGTTTTATCAAGGGACTGCCCATTGCGGGCAGCCAGGCCAAGGATTGACCTCGGTGCCTGGACCTTGGTGAAAATAAAGCTGCAGAGCGAAGCTCTTGCAGCTTTTTTTATGGGCGCAGGCCAGCAGCGGCGATCAGCTGCGCACCACCGCAGGCCGGGTGCGATAGAAATGCATCGGGAACTCCTGCATCTCCTTGGCATGCTGGTTGATCACCGAGCGCTTCATCTTGCCCACCACATGCATTTCGCAGGGCTTGCAGTCAAAGCGCAGGGTCAGCTTTTCCTTGCCATTGATCAGCTGCAGCGGCTCAGCCTTGATGGTGCCCTTGACGCCGATGACACCCTTGGCCTGCTTGGGGCAGAGGCTCATCGAGAAGCGCACGCAGTGCTTGGTGATCATCAGCGAGACTTCGCCTTCCTCTTCCTTGCTCTCGTAGGCCGCGTCGATCACCTTGACGCCATGCTTCACATAGAAGTCATGCGCCTTCTGGTTGAACACGTTGGACAGGTAGGTCAAGGTGTCTTCCGGGAAGGGTACCGGTGGCTCCACCGGCAGCGCGCGCGGCAGGCGCACAAAGCCGGCCTCGCGGGCCGCTTCCAGCGCGGCCACCGCATCGCGGCGCAGCTGGTTCAGCGCCGAAGCCGGAATGAACCAGGGCTGGTCCAGCTGCAGGCTGATGTCATGCACCGAGAAGATCGTTGCGCCAAAACGGCCGAGCTGGTCGCGCAAGGTCGCCTCGGCCCGTTCGCTGTCGGTGGCGGGCTGGTGCGGCTGCACCAGGCTGGCGCTGCCGACAAAGCCGTCCTCGTCGGTCAGGATCAGTGCAAAGCCGTCCGGGGTCTGGCTGAGCTGGGCCCACAGGCCAATGCGGCGCTCGCTGGATTTCTTGTCCAGCGTGCGCACCCAGGCCATGTCGCGGTTGCGGTTCACTTCCAGGCCCTTGCGCAGGTCCTTGAAGCCGGCGATCGGGTCCTTGGGGAATACGCGCCACAGCGATTTCTTCGCATCCACCGATTCGGCGCGGTTGATCTGCATGCCGACCAGCTCTTTTTGCAGGTCGTAGTAGCACAGGCCATCGCCGTTGTGCAGCACGGTGTCGCGGCTGGAGGCTTCGAGCTCGACAAAGTTCTCGCCCACCTTGGTGACCCAGCCGATCGCACGGCCCGGCGTCTTGGGGGTGTCAAAGGCGCCGATATCGTCCTTGCGGCCATTGACGAAGTAGTCGGTGAACTCGCGGTTGAAGTTCTGGTCCGGGTCGGGCGTGAAGCTGAAGCTGGTGCGGCCCGACGACGAGCGTGCCAGTGGCGCATCCGAGAACTCGCGCTCCTCGATGATCTCGTCGAGCAGCTTGCGGTAGTGGGCGGTGATGTTCTTCACATAGCCCATGTCCTTGTAGCGCCCCTCGATCTTGAAGCTGCGCACACCGGCATCGATCAGCGCGCGCAGGTTGTCGCTCTGGTTGTTGTCCTTCATCGACAGCACATGCTTTTCATGCGCAATGATGCGGCCCTGGGCGTCCAGCACCTCATAGGGCAGGCGGCAGGCCTGGTTGCAATCGCCCCGGTTGGCGCTGCGGCCCGTGTGGGCGTGGGTGATGTAGCACTGGCCCGAATAGGCCACGCACAAGGCGCCATGGACAAAGAATTCAATCGTCGTGCGCGCCGGGTCGGTCGCGGCACGCACGGCGGCAATCTGTTTCAGATCCAGCTCACGCGCCACCACGATCTGCGACAGGCCGGCATCCTGCAGAAAGCGGGCTTTCTCGGGCGTGCGGATATCGCTCTGGGTGGAGGCATGCAACTGGATCGGGGGCAGGTCCAGCTCCAGCAGGCCCATGTCCTGGATGATCAGCGCATCGGCGCCGGCCTCATATACCTGCCAGGCCATCTGGCGCGCGCCTTCGAGCTCATCATCGCGCAGGATGGTGTTGAGCGTGATGAAGATGCGGCTGCCAAAGCGGTGCGCGTGGTTGATCAGGCGCTCCAGGTCGCGGATGTCATTGCCCGCCGTGGCGCGTGCGCCAAAGGCCGGACCTCCGATATAGACGGCATCGGCGCCATGGTTGATGGCTTCCATACCGATATCGGCATCACGGGCCGGGGAGAGCAGTTCGAGCTGGTGGGGCAGGAGGGACATAGGGGCCGGATTATCTCAGGTCGCTGCACTATGCCTTCGTTGCTGGGCGATAAGCTGACTGCCGTGCCAGCCCAAGCACCCTGGCAGCCTCGTTCAGCCGCGCGGGCTGAAGGTGCGCGGAAACACCACCGGCGCGCTGCGGTCGGCCAGGCGGTAGCCCATCGCCGGGCGGTTGGAGGGGCCCGCGACATGTCCGGCCTCATGCAGAAACTGCGCCGCCAGCATGCGGGTGCGAAAGCCGCTCTTGTCCACCGGCCGGCCCAGCACCGTCTCGTACACCTGCTGCAGCTGGGGCAGCGTAAAGGGCTCGGGCAGCAAAAAGGCGGGCAGCGAGGTGTACTCCACCTTGCCGCGCAGGCGCTCGACCGCAGCGCGCAGGATCTCGCTGTGGTCAAAGGCGAGTGCCGGCTCGCCGCCGAGCGCATCGACCTCGAACCAGGCCACATCGGCCGCATTGGCGCCCTTGGCCAAGGTCAGCGGCTGCGCAGCAATCAACGCAAAGTAGACATGGGTGGCCGACCAGCCACGCGGGTCCCGGCTGCGGCCGCCCCAGCTGCCCAGCTGCTCCAGGTAGGGGCTGGCGACATTGGTCTTCTCGCGCAGCTTGCGGTGGGCGCAGGCCTGCAGATCGCTGTCCTGCGCCACATCGACGAAGCCACCGGGCAGCGCCCACAGCCCCGGGAACGGCTCCGAGCCGGACGCCGGACGCTGCACCAGCAAAACCTTCAAGGCCCCGTCCACCACGCTGAAGATCACCACATCCACCGTGGTGTAGGGGCGTTCAAAATCAACGGGTTGGAGGCTGTCAGTGCTGGAGGCCATAGAAAAACCTTGACGGATGAAAAAGCTAGTTGTATTGTACAACTCTTATAAGTTGCCTAATACAACTTAAGGCTTGAAAGCGTGGAGCAGCCCGAAGGCGGGCGCTCCCAAGGATGCATAACTACAACAAAAGAAAGATAGATGATGACTTTTAACCCACCAACCAACGGCATCCAGGCCGGCGAGCAGTCCGCCGCCATGACCCGCCGCAGCAAGCTGCTCAGTCTGGTGCTGCGGCACAGCCCCCAGACCATCGGGCTGCAGCTCGATGATGCAGGTTGGGCGCATACGGACGAACTGCTCGCCTGCCTGGCCCGCAGTGGCAAAGCCATGAGCCTGACGCAATTGCACGCGGTGGTGGCAAGCTGCGCCAAGCAGCGCTTTGCGTTCAGCGCGGATGGCAAGCGCATCCGGGCCAACCAGGGGCATTCGGTCACCGTCGAGCTGCAATTGGCCCCCAGCACCCCACCGGACGCGCTCTACCATGGCACGGCGACCCGCTTTCTTGACGCGATCCTGGCGCAAGGCCTGCAACGCCAAAAGCGCCACCATGTGCACCTGTCGGCCAGCATCGAGACGGCTGGCGCGGTAGGGCGGCGCCATGGCAAGCTGGCCCTGCTGCGGGTAGATGCGGCAGGCATGGTCGCCGATGGCCATGTGTTCTATTGCTCGGACAATGGCGTCTGGTTGACTGACGCTGTACCCGTGGCCTACCTGCAGAGGCTGGACGCATGAGCAGCCATCGCGTGTTGGCGCTGGATGCTGACGGCGTGCTGCTCGACTACAACCTGGCTTATGCCGGTGCCTGGCAGCGCGCTTTCGGCCGCCGGCCTGCCTTGCGCAATCCCCACGCCTACTGGGCAGCAGACCGCTGGGATGTCGAGCGCCTGAGTGGCGAGGCGCTGCACCAGTTTCGTGCAGGCTTGGATGTGCAGTTCTGGTCCGCTTTGCCTGCTGTACCCGGTGCGCTAGAGGCTTGCCAGCAGCTGGTGGCCGGCGGCTTTGAGCTGGTCTGCCTGACTGCCCTGCAGCCCCAGTTTGCCCAGGCAAGGCTTGGCAACCTGCGGGCCCTCGGCTTTCCGATTGAGCGGGTGATCGCTACTGGCAGTGGTGGCAGCTCCGGCAGTCCCAAGGCGACAGCGCTCGCCCAACTGCAGCCGCTGGCCTTTGTGGATGACTATTTACCGAACTTTGCGGGCCTGCCAGACGGTATCCATCGCGCATTGGTGCTGCGCGAACCCGAGGGCAGCCCCAACTGCGGGCCGGCATTGCAACAACTGCATTCCACCCATGCCAGCCTGGCCGCGTTTGCGCACTGGTGGCTGGCGGAGAGACAAGAGAATTGACATGACATACACCAACCCCATCCAGCGGCCCGCGCTGGCGCGGCGTGCCTATCGCCGGGCCAGGTTCTTCATGGCGGCGCGCGCGCAGCTGCGCGCCGGAGGCCAGTGATGCCGCCCAGCCTGGACCGCTTTCAAGGCGCATTGCTGGGCCTGGCCTGTGGCGATGCGGTGGGCACCACGGTCGAGTTTCAGCCGCGCGGCAGCTTTGTGCCGCTGACCGACATGGTGGGCGGGGGGCCGTTCTCGCTGCGGGCGGGGCAGTGGACCGACGACACCTCGATGGCGCTGTGCCTGGCCGAGAGCCTGGTCACCAAGGGCGGCTGCGACCCGGCAGACCAGATGGCGCGCTATGCGAACTGGTACCAGTGGGGCTACTGGAGTTCCACCGGCCATTGCTTTGACATTGGCATGGCCACGCGGGAAGCTTTGCAAAGGTTCTTGCTCACCGGCAATCCGCTGGCGGGCAGCACCGACCCGCACAGCGCTGGCAATGGCTCGATCATGCGGCTGGCGCCTGTGGCGCTGCGCTTTTGCGGTGATGCGCAGCGATTGCAGGACCAGGCGGCGCTCAGCTCGCAAACCACCCACGGCGCGGCCGAGTGCGTGGATGCCTGCCGCCTATTGGCCGTAGCGATCGCCCGCGCGCTGCAGGGCAGCCCCAAACACGAGGTGCTGGCGCTGGCGGATCTGCGGCTGGCCAGCCCCCCGCTGCAGCAGATTGCGCAGGGCCATTACCTGGCCAAAAGCCGGGAGGACATCAGCGGTTCGGGCTATGTGGTGCGCAGCCTGGAGGCGGCGCTGTGGTGCTTTGCCCGGCATGGCTGCTTTGAGGATGCCGTGCTGGAGGCCGCAAATCTGGGCGATGACGCCGACACCACGGCGGCGATCACCGGGCAGATAGCGGGCGCCTTCTGGGGCGAGCAGGGCATACCAAGCCACTGGTTGCAGCGCCTGCACCTGGCCGATGACATCCGGGCGCTGGCTGGGCAGCTGTGGCAGGCCAACCAGGGCCTGCCGGCCACGGGCTGCAATGCCGCGCGATAATCAGACCCGCATGCGGAATGAGGGAGGATGCTATGCGGGCTGTATTGGGTTTGGCCGGGTTGCTGGTGGTGATGGCGATTGTCGCGCTGTTGATGAAACAGAACATGGCCGTGACCAAGGCGCCTGCACCGGCCGCCGTGGAAGGCGTACCCGTGCCGCAGATCGACACCAGCAAGGATGTGAATGCACAAAGCCGGCAGATCCAGCAGCAGGTGCAGGACCAGCTGAACCAGGCGCTGCAGCAGGATGCCCAGCGTCTGAAACAGGCCGAAGAATGACCGCATTGGCCGACAGCCTCGTTCCCGCCGCTACCGGCAGCCCATTGCCCCACCAGCCTGGCGATGTGCACTGGATGCGCGCCGCGCTGGCGCAGGCGCGCGCTGCGGCTGAGGCGGGTGAAGTGCCGGTGGGGGCGGTGGTGGTGCGTGATGGCCAGATCGTAGGCCAGGGCTTCAACCACCCGATTGGCGCCCATGACCCCAGCGCCCATGCCGAGATCGAGGCCCTGCGCGATGCGGCCCAGCGCCTGGGCAATTACCGGCTTGAGGGCTGCACCTTGTATGTGACCCTGGAGCCCTGCGCCATGTGTGCAGGCGCCATCCTGCATGCGCGCCTGGACCGCGTGGTCTGGGGCGCTGCCGAGCCGCGCACCGGTGCCGGCGGTTCGGTGCTGGACCTGTTTGCGCAGGCCGCGCTGAACCACCACACCGCGGTGACCCCGGGGGTGTTGGCGGACGAGGCTGCAGCGCTGCTGACGGCATTTTTTGGCAAACGCCGCGTGCAGCAAAGGCAGCAGGCACTGGCCAGCCACCCGCTGCGCGACGACGCACTGCGCACGCCCGACACGCTGTTTGCAGCGGCGCTGGATTGCGGCTGCCCCAGCTGCTTCTACAGCGATTGGCCCGCATTGGCGGGCCTGCGCCTGCATGTCAAAGACAGCGCGGGCCAGAACCCCCTGCCAGCCGCCGCAGCCCGGCAATGGCTGCTGTTGCCCGGCATGCCGGCCCATCAAGGGCTTTTTCGTGAATTGGCGGCAGGCCTGGCCGCGCGGGGTGATCGCGTCGTGGCCCCGGATTGGCTGGGCCTGGGACGCAGCGACAAGCCCAAAAAGGACCAGCGCCTGGGCGATGCGCAGCAGCTGGCGATGCTGCAGGACCTCATCGAGCATTTGCATCTGGATGGCGAGCAGGGGCTGGTCGTCGTCGCCCATGGCGATGCCGCGCGCCTGGCCCAGGCCCTGGTGGCGCAGCTGGCGGCACTGGGCCGGCCGGTACAAGGGCTGTGGCTGGTCAACCCGCCCAATGCCGCAGTGCCGAGTGCGGACTACCGGCTCTGGCTGGAGCAACTGGCGCGCAAGCCGGCGCTGGATATGGCCGCCGCGCTGGGCAGCAGCGCAATCGGTGCCGAGATGGATGCGGACCGCCAGCAATGGGCGGCGCAGTTTCCTGACAAGGGCTACCGCGCAGCGCTGCGTGCCTGGGCGCGTGATGCCTTGGCCGCCCTGGATGCCCCGGCTATGGCGCCGGCCGCATCAGTGCAAGCGCTGCCTGTGCTGGTCAGCCTGGGCGAGCAGGCCCGCTGGTGGCCTGCACCTGTGGACGGACTGGATGCCTGGCTGGCGGATGTCGCTACCAAAGCGGGCGGCACCGGGCCGCTGGCCTGGCAGCGTTGCGCTGGCGGCGACTGGCTGCCCTTGCAAAACAGCACCGCACTGCTGCAGGCCAGCCGCTTCTTTGACGCCGGTGCGCAGCCCGCAGCACTGGGCTTGGCGGCAGCGGCTTTGCGCTGAGCCTATCTGCTGCACAATAGCCCGCAGCTGTTCTGTTTTCTGACCGACATTTTTTGTTATGAGCTCCACCCCCAAAAACCAGGCGCCGATCACCGGCATCATCCACCACCCCTACACGGTCGATGCGCCCTTTGCCGCGCCGCAGCCCGGCGTGTTCAAGGCATCGAGCGTGTTCTTCCCGAACGTGGCGGCGATGCGCAACTGGGAGTGGAAGGACAAGAGCGCCTTCACCTATGGCCTGCACGGCACGCCCACCACCTATATCCTGGAAGAGCGCATTGCCACGTTGGAAGGCGGCACCCACTGCGTGCTGGTGCCCAGTGGCCTGGCATCGGTCTCGGTGATCGGGTTGGCGCTGCTCAAGAGCGGTGACCATGTGCTGCTGCCCGACAACGTCTACGGCCCAAGCAAGGGCTTTGCCGAGAGCGAGCTGCAGCGCTATGGCGTCAGTGTCGGCTACTACGACCCGATGCGTGTGGACCACTGCGCCAGCCTGATCCAGGACAACACGCGGCTGGTGTGGCTGGAAGCGGCCGGCTCGGTCAGCATGGAGTTCCCCGATCTGGTGGGCCTCGTGCGCCTATGCCGGCAAAAAGGCATTGCCACGGCGCTGGACAACACCTGGGGCGCGGGCCTGGCCTTCAACTGCTTTGACCTGGATGGCGATGGCAGCTACCGCCTGGGCGTGGATGTCTCGGCGCATGCGCTCACCAAGTACCCCAGCGGCGGTGGCGATGTGCTGATGGGCTCCATCGTGACCCGTGATGCCGCCGTGCACCGCAAGGTGCAGGCCACGCATATGCACCTGGGCCTGGGCGTGGGGGTGAACGATATCGAAACCGTGCTGCGCAGCCTGCCCAGCATCGCGCTGCGCTACCACGCGCAAGATGCCGCTGCCCGGCAGCTGGCCGCCTTCATGGCCGAGCATCCCGCCGTCGTGCAACTGCTGCATCCGGCGTTTGCTGGATCGCCCGGCCACGCGCATTGGCAGCAGCTGTGCGGCGCTGGTGCGGTGGCCGGCAAGCAGGGCACGGCAGCCGGTCTTTTCAGCGTGGTGATCGATCCGCGCTACGGCCAGAAGCAGATCGACCTGTTCTGCGAAAGCCTGCGTCTGTTCAAGCTGGCCTACAGCTGGGGCGGCCCGGTCAGCCTGGTCGTGCCCTACAAGATCGGCAGCATGCGCGCGCTGGGCGAGTCGCAGTTGCAGCCCGGCATGGTGGTGCGCTTTGCGATCGGGCTGGAGGATGTGAGCGACCTGCAGCAGGATTTGGCCCAGGCGCTGCAAAAAGCCTTTGGCTGAACGCAAGGGACCCTCTGCAGAACGCCCTGCCGTGGTCTGAAAGCGGGCTCGGGCGATCCGCGTCCATCCCGCTTGGCGAGGGTCTTGCAGAGGATCCGTGGAGCCAAACCCATGAATGCCGCCCGCATTGCGCTGGCGGCTTTTTTTATTTCATCAGCTTTTGCAGCTCGGGCCAGACATTGGCGAGCAGCTGCGGGTGGGCGCTGGCCAGCGGGTGGATGCGGTCGGCCTGGAAGTTCTTCTCGGCGTTGGGCACATCGGCCACGCCGTGCAGCAAGAAGGGCACGACAGCGGTTTTCTTCTCGCGCGCCAAGGTGGTGAAGACCTGGGCAAAGTCCGTGGTGTACTTGGTGCCGTAGTTGGGGGGCACCTGCATGCCCAGCAGCAGCACCTGGGCACCGGCCTTTTGCGCGCTGTCCACCATCGCTGCCAGGTTGGCCTGGGTGCTGGCCAGCGGCAGGCCGCGCAGCGCATCGTTGGCGCCCAGCTCCAGCACGACGATGCCGGGCTTGTGCTGCGTCAGCAGCTGGCCAAAACGGGCCCGGCCGCCGGCGGTGGTGTCGCCGCTGATGCTGGCGTTGTGCACCTGGTAGGCGTTGGCGGTTTTGCTTTTTTCGAGCTTGTCCTGCAGCAGCGCCACCCAGCCCGTTCCGCGTGCGATGCCGTATTCGGCGCTGATCGAGTCGCCCACGACCAAAATTGTGGCAGGCGCCTGTGGTGCAGCCGCCTGTGCTGTAAAACCTATAGCGATGGAGGTCATCATCGCCCCCGTTACGATGCTGCGCAGACACCGGCGTCGTGTGACGGGTGCTCGACCATTGGAGGAAAGATTGGTTGTCATGACAGATGCAGTGCTTTCTCAATCGCAGGCGCCTGAAGCGGTGTTGGTGGCCCAGGGCCTGGGCAAATCGGTCTCGGATTCGACCGGCAGTCTGACCATTCTGCGTGATGTGGACTTTAGCATCGCCCAAGGGGAAACCGTAGCGATTGTCGGTGCATCGGGCTCGGGCAAAAGCACGTTGCTGTCGATCCTGGCGGGCCTGGATACGCCCAGCGTGGGCACGGTGTGCATTGCTGGCCAGGACCTGTTTGCGCTGAGCGAAGATGACCGGGCCGCGCTGCGTGCGCGTACGATGGGCTTTGTGTTTCAGAACTTTCAATTGATGGGCAATTTGACAGCGCTGGAGAACGTGATGCTGCCCCTGGAGCTGGCCGGACAGCGCGATGCCCGCAAGCAGGCGACTGCGATGCTCGAGCGCGTGGGCCTGGGCCAGCGCCTGTCGCACTACCCCAAGCTGCTGTCGGGTGGCGAGCAGCAACGCGTGGCACTGGCGCGCGCCTTTGTGGTGCAGCCTGCCGTGCTGCTGGCCGACGAGCCCACCGGCAGCCTGGACTTTGCCACCGGCGAGGCGGTGATGCAGCTGGTGATGGACCTGAACCGCGAGGCGGGCACGACCTTGGTCATGGTCACGCACGACCGGGCCATTGCCGCCCAGTGCCAGCGCGTGATCACGATTGCCGCCGGCGCGGTCGTGCAGGACAGCCGAATTTAAATTCTTTATCGCTTTTTTAATGCATTAAGACATCGGTAAGTTCCGCCCGCGACAGTGCCAACCTACAGAATGCGCGGTGCCGGGTGAACACCCATCCAGAGCGGCCTTCTGTGCGAGGGGTTTGCGATGGATGCATGGAATCTGCAGTGGTTTGCATGGATGGCCGGGGGCTTTGCACCGACGGCCTGGGTGCTGGAGCTGGCCCGTTGGCTGGGCATGGACGGCGTTGCGCTGGCAGGCGCGGCGCTGCTGTGGCTGTGGTGGAAGCGGCCGGCGGACCGCCTGTACCTGCTGGGCAGCATGCTGTGCTGCGCCGCTGCGGTGCTGCTGGCGCACCAGCTCGCCATCTGGGTGGGGCATCCCCGCCCCTTCGTGATGGGGCTGAGCCCCGCCTATATTGACCATGCCGCCCGGGGCTCACTCCCGAGCGCGCATGCCAGCGCACTGTTTACCTTGGGTTTTTGCCTGCTGTGGCTGCGCCAGCTGCGCCTGGGTGGCGTGGCAGTGGTGGCGGTGGCGCTGGCAGTGAGCTGGGGCCGTGTCTACTGCGGTGTGCACTTTCCATTCGATATCGCTGCCGGCGCAGCGCTGGGCGGGGTGATCGCGCTGTTGTATGGCTGGCTGTGGCGGCATGCCGGTCCGGTGGTGCAAGAGCCTGCTGCGCTGGCGCTGCCAGACGCCGCAGCGCCCCGCCCATCGCCGCAGCCCGCACCGGTGGAGTAAGCCATGCACAGTCTTGCTTCTGCACGCGCGGTGCCTGCCCGCTTTGCCTGGACGACCGAGGCCAGCATGGCGGTCCTGGTGGCAGTGTGGCTGCTGGCGCTGGCCTGGCTGCGGCCGCTCAGCGATCCGGATGAAGGGCGGTACGCCGTTGCCGCGCTGCAGATGCTGCGCAGCGGCGACTGGGTGACGCCGGCACTCAACGGCCTGCCGTTTTTCCACAAGCCGCCGCTTTACTACTGGCTGGCGGCCACCGGCTTCCAGGTTGCGGGTGTGCATGAATGGGTGGCGCGCCTGCCGTCGCTGCTGGGCGCATGGCTGGCGGCCATGTCCTTGTTGGTGTTGCTCAAGCGCTATGCCAGCCTGTCGGTGGCTGTCGCTGCAGCGGTGGTGCTGGTGACGATGCCCTATACCTATATGGCCGCGCAGTACGCCAATATGGACATGCTGTTGGCAGGCTGCCTGACCGCCTGCATTTGCAGCGCCGCGATGGCGACCCTGAAGGCGCGCCAGGCCACGGGCCGCATCCGCGGCATGGCCTGGATGGGCTGGCTGGCTGCGGCCGGCGTCTGGGCCGGGCTGGGCTTTCTGGCCAAGGGCCTGATTGCGCTGGTGCTGCCCGGCATGGTCTGGGCCCTCTGGCTGGTGTGGGAGCGGCGCTGGCGCCAATGGTGGCTGCCTTTGCATGCAGCGGCATGGCTGCCGGTGCTGCTGATTGCCGGCCCCTGGGTCTGGATGGCGCAGCAGCGCCACGGTGGCTTTTTCCACTACTTCTTTGTGACCCAGCACTTTCAGCGCTACACCGGCAGCAGCTTCAACAACCCCCAGCCCTGGTGGTTCTATGTTGCCGTGATTGCGCTGGCCGCGTTGCCCTGGACGGGCTGGGCGCTGGCCGCTGGCTGGCGCAGTGGGCGGCGCAAGGCCGTTGCCGGATCGCAGCCACTGCAGGCGGCGCAGCCCTTGGTGCAGAGCCTGGACCGGCTGATGCTGGTATGGTTTGCCGTCATCGTGCTGTTCTTCTCGGTGCCGCACAGCAAGATCGTAGGCTATGTGCTGCCCGCGCTGCCGCCACTGGCCTATGCGGTGGTGCGCCTGGTGCAGGCCGCTGGCTGGCAGCGCTGGGGCCGGCACGCGGCCGCGCTGGCCGCGCTGTTGTGTGTGGCCTTGGCGGTGGTGCTGGGCACGGTGGCCGTGCCTGCCAAGGCCCAGTGGCGCGCACTGCGCAGCCTGCCGGTGCAGCCGGCCGACCGCTTGGTGATGCTGGAGCACCTGTACTACGAAGTGCCTTTTTACCTGCCTGCGATGGCAGCTCCGCTGGTCGTGGATGACTGGACCACCGAGGGCCAGCAGGCCGACAACTGGAAGAAGGAGCTGAGCGATGCAGCGCAGTTTGCGCCGCAGCTGGGCAATAGCCTGCTGCTGGATGCGCAGGCCTTGCAGGCCTACGCCTGCGCGCATCCGCAGCAGCGCCTGTGGGTCGTGGGCAGCACCGAGGCGGCCCAACGCCAGATGCCGCCGTTGGCGTCGGCTGCACCAGCACTGCACCTGGGCGGCACCCAGGTCTGGCAGCTGCAGGCGGGCCAGGCCTGCGGCAGGGGCACGGCGCAGTGATTCACAGCGCCGGTAGGGCAGCGCAGTTCGCGTTGGCCTACATCGGCGGTCACAAACCAGGGGTATAACCAGAGGCTTTCATCCTCTGCATGTCCTGAAAGTGAGAATGACTGTGGCAAAACCCCAAATCGGCATCATCGTTGGCAGCAACAGCAAGACCTCGATCAACAAGCAACTGGCGCATGGCCTGGTGAACCTGGTGCAGGACCAGGCGGACTTTGAGTTCCTCGACCTGAGCGCGCTGCCGTTCTACAACCGCGACGACGACGCCGACGCCTACCCGGCAGCGTTTACCGCTTTCAAAGACAAGGTGCGCAGCAAGAACGGCATCCTGTTCGTGACGCCTGAGCACAACCACTCGGTGCCGGCTTATTTGAAAAATGCACTCGACGGCGCCAGCCGCCCTTATGGCAGTGGCGCGTGGAACGGCATTCCCGCCGGCATCATCGGCACCTCGACGGGTGGTCCGGCCACGTCGATGGCTCAGCAGCACCTGCGCAACATTCTGGTGTTTCTGGACATGCCTGCGATGGCGCAGCCTGAAGGCTTTATCCGCTGGGCCGATGGCCTGGTCAGCGCCGATGGCAAGGTGGCCGAGGCCAGCGAAAAGTTCTTGCGCAACTACATGGAGCGCTTTCTGGCCTGGGTGGCTGTGCACCAGAAGAAATAAGCCATCTGTGGCGGGCTGGGGTGCCAGCGGCGGTGCAACGGCCTCAGCCGCCGCAAGGCGTTTTGCTGTGCTTCCCGCCATGGTTGCCAAGGCTGCGGTACGATGCAGCCAATTTTTTGACCAGGGCTGCCATGTTGAAACTTCCCCTTGACCACCTGTACCGTGCCGCTGCGCCGGATACCCGCGCACCCTGGTTGCTGGTGCTGATGCATGGCGTGGGCAGCAACGAGCAGGATCTGTTTGGCCTGGCGGGCATGGTGCCACCGGCGTTCCATGTGCTGAGCCTGCGCGCGCCTTATACCTTGGGCCCCGGCAGCTATGCCTGGTTCCAGTTTGGGGTGAACCCCGATGGCAGCCGCACCATCGATACTGCGCAGGAGAAAGCCAGCCGTGCGCTCGTCGCCCAGACCTGTGCTCAGGCGGCCCAGGCCTTGCAGATTCCTGCCGAGCGGGTGGTGGTGGGCGGCTTCAGCCAGGGCGGCATCATGGCGCTGTCGGCGCTGCTGACCGAGCCGCAGCTGCTGCAGGCCATCCTGGTGTGGCACAGCCGCCTCTTGCCTGAGATGGCCGCCGAGCAGGTGGCTCCCGGTCAGCTGGCCGGCCGCAAAGCCTGGATCAGCCATGGCACGGCCGACAATGTGATTCCGCTGGCGCAGGCCCATGCGATTCGCGCGGCCCTGCAGGCCACGCCTGTAGACCTGAGCTACCACGAGTACCCCTGCCGCCATGAGCTGCACCCGCAAGAGCTGCAGGACAGCATCGCCTGGCTGCAGGCGCTGACCGGGGCGTAGCGCGTCTAACGTCTTGATTGTTTAGCCGGCATCCGGGCGGAACAGACCGGCGAGCATACGGTCGAGCTGCGGCCATTCCTCGGCAAAGTGGCGGCGGTTGACAAAAAAGGCCTCGCAGGCGACCGCAAAAAACTCGGCCGGGGCGGTGGCGCCATAGCTGTCCAGCCAGGGTGCGGGCTCGCCAAAGCGCTGGGATTTGGCAATCGCATGGCGAAAGGCATCAAAGGCCGATGCCCAGGTGCGCTCCCAGGTCTGGCGTGCTTCGGCCGCGCTGGCCAGGCCCAGAAAATGGCCAGGCAGCGACGGGTAGCCATCGGCCCCGCCGTTGCGCATGTCGATCTTGTGGCAGAACTCGTGGATGACGACGCTGGTGCCGCGCTCGTTTTGCTGCAGCGGGTCTTGCGCAATGGCCGCCCAGCTCAAGGTGACGGGCCCATGCTGCATGGCTTCGCCTTCGAGCATCATGCGCCGGTGCGAGATAAGGCCCGCCTCGTCATGCATGTCGCGCGCAGCCACCATGGTGCCAGGGTGTACAACGATGCCGACAAAATCATCGTAGAGCGCTATGGCCTGCTGCGCCTCGCCCCGGTGGAGCAGCGGCACGCAGGCCTGGGCGGCAATGGTCAGCGCCATCGCATCGCTCACCACCAGACCATGCGCACCCGAGAACTGCTTTTGGCGCAGAAACAGTGCGCTGAGGGCGCGCAGCTTGGCTTTTTCTTCGAGCGACAGCGCTTGCAGAAAAGGGTATTTTTGCAGCACCTGCAGCCACAGGGCGGCAGGTATCTCGGGCACGGGGCGCGCCAGTGCGCGCAGGCGTGACCAGGTGCGGTGCAGCCAGGCCATGGGATCAGCGCGCGCCCGGCTGTGGCGGCCGGGCCAGGTAGTCGTCCAGCGCGATGCGCTGCAGGCCTGCGGCATCGATGCGCAGCACTTCGGCGCGTGCCGGCTCCAGGTCGGTGTCCCAATCGGTCAGTACCACGCGCTGGTGGTCTGCATCCAAGGGGTGGCTGGCAGGGCGGTGGGTGTGGCCGTGGATCAGCGTGGGCGCCTGGGCCTGCTGCAACCAGGCCAGGGCGGCCTTCGTATCCACATCGGCGGTGATGACCTCGCGCATGCGGCGCGCCTCGCTCTGGCTGCGCATGGCGCCTGCCAGCTGGCGGCGCTGGGCCAGCGGCTGGGCCAGAATTTGCTGCTGCCAGGCGGGGCTGCGTGCCACCGCACGAAAACGCTGGTACTCGCTGTCTTCGACGCACAGCGCATCGCCATGGCTGAGCAGCCAGCGCTGGCCCAGAAACGCCAGGCAACTGGGATCGGGCAGCAATTGCATGCCGCTGCGTTGGGCAAACTGCGCGCCAATCAGAAAGTCGCGGTTGCCGTGCATGAAGAAAAGGGCGCGCTGGCCACTGGCCTCGCGCAGGGTCTGGGCGCAGGCCGCTTCAAAGCTGTCTGCCTCGTCGAGCGCATCGTCGCCGACCCAGGCTTCGAACAGGTCGCCCAGCATGAAGATCGCATCGGCCGTACTGGCTTGCAGGTACCGCTGCCAGCTGCGCCAGGTCAGAGGCAGCTGGGGTTGCAGATGCAGATCGGAGATGAATTCGATGCTGCGCCAGGCGGGGGGCGCAGCGAAGGCATGGACTGCCGTGGTGGCCAACTGGGCGCGCAGCGCCTCATCGGGGTCTGCGGCTCGGGTGTCGGTCGGGCTGTCCATGCAGATGGTGGCGGCCTGTTACAGCGCCACAGCCTTTTCGATCAGCACTTCTTCCTTGGGCACGTCTTGGTGCATGCCCTTGGAGCCGGTCTTGACGGCCTTGATCTTGTCGACCACGTCGTTGCCCTTGACCACCTTGCCGAACACGGCATAGCCCCAGCCGCTGGGGGTGGGCGAGGTGTGGTTCAGGAAGTCGTTCTTGGCGACGTTGATGAAGAACTGGGCGGTGGCCGAGTGCGGATCGCTGGTGCGGGCCATGGCCACGGTGTACTGGTCGTTCTTCAGGCCGTTCTGGGCTTCGTTCTGGATGGGGGTCTGGGTGGACTTCTGGTCCATGCCCGAAGCAAAGCCGCCGCCCTGGATCATGAAGCTGTTGATCACGCGGTGGAAGATCGTGCCGTCATAGTGGCCGCTTTTGACGTAGCTCAGGAAGTTCTCGGTGGACTTGGGGGCTTTGTCTGCGTCGAGTTCCAGCGTGATCACGCCGTAGTCTTTGATATGCAGTTCAACTTGTGGATTGCTCATGGTGTGTTTCCTGTTGAGAAAGGTGGGAAGGGCGCCGCTGGCCGGGTTGAGGCCGGCGGCATAGCCATTTACTTGACGACGGTAGCCGACTTGATGATGACCGGGGTCTTGGGCACGTTCTGGTGCGGGCCGGCATTGCCGGTTTGCACCGCCTTGATCTTGTCGACCACATCATTGCCGCTGACCACCTTGCCAAACACTGCGTAGCCGTGGCCATCGGGGTTGGGGGCGTTCAGCGAATCGTTGTTCTGCACATTGATGAAGAACTGCGCGGTGGCCGAATCGGGCACAGCCGTGCGGGCCATTGCAATGGTGTAAGTGTTGTTCTTGAGGCCGTTGTTGGCCTCCAGCGGGATGGGCGAGCGTGCAGGCTTTTGCTGCATGTCGGGGGTAAAGCCACCGCCCTGGATCATGAAGTTGCCGATCACGCGGTGGAAGATCGTGCCGTCGTAGAACTTGTCGTTCACGTACTGCAGGAAGTTGGCCACCGTCTTGGGCGCTTTTTCTGGATTGAGTTCCACGACGATGTCGCCCATCGAGGTAGCCAGTTTCACGCGGGGCTGGTCAGCCGCCTGTGCAGCGCTGGTCAGCAACATGCCGCCGGCCAGTGCCAGGCCGCCCAGAATGGAAAGAGTGTGTCGTTTGGTAGGCATCGGTTTCCTCTGTGGTCAATTACGGTAGATGGCCAGCACAGGGCACTGCGCTGTCCGCAATGCATGCTGCGCTGCGCGCAAGTCATCGGCGTTGCAGCGTGGGCGTTGCACCGACTTGAGGGCCAACGGTGCAAGATTCAAGGCAAGGCCTTTACTTTTTTGCGTCAGGCGCCGCTGCCGGTGCCGCCGGTGCGGCAGTGGCTGGCGCTGCGGCTGCTGCAGGCTGGGCCCGCGTCACCAGCAGACGCAGGCTGCTGATCTTGGGCTGCAGCCGCGCCTGCTGGGCGGGCGCCAGGCTGCTGGCCTTGCTCAGTGATTGCTCGGCCAGGCGGATATAGATGTCGCCCAGATTCTCATAAGCGGTGGCATAGCCGGGGTTGGCCCGCACGGCATCCTGCAGCGCACGGCTGGCTTTTTCCAGCTGGTTGTTCTGGGCGTAGAGCACGGCCAGGTTGTTGTAGGGCTCGGGCAGCTCGCGGTATTCCTGCACCAGCTTTTCGAAGGTGGCGGTGGCTTCATCGCGCTGGCCGGCATTCATCTGGGCCACGCCTTGCAAAAAGCGCCATTGCGGGTCACGCGGCGCTTGCTGGATCTTGGGCTCCAGCTGCTCCAGGGCCAATGCGGTCTGGCCGGACTGGATCAGCTTTTCCACGGCTGCGTAATCGTCCGCATAGGCGGCACCGCAGCTCAGTGCGAGCGCCAGCAAGGCAGCACGAGGCATCAGGGGGGAGAAAAGGCAACTGACTAACTTCATAGGGTTCGGGCACGCTGGGCGCGTGCAAGTGGCCTGCAGGCTTATACTGCAGCGCATTGTAGCTGAGGGGGCTGGCGCCCCGGAACGGCGGGCGGCCATGGTTTGCAGGGCATGGTGTCGGCATCAGCTACCATACATGGTTCGGCGGTTCCTGCCGGGCGGCTCTGCCCCAAGCAGGCTCTGCACAACCCGCACACCAGTCTCTTTGCAGAGGGTGGGTGCGGACCGGAGTGGGGCGCCAGGCGTCCTTCCCTCTCAACCACAACCACGCTAATTTTTCATGAGTTTGCGCATCTACAACACGCTTTCGCGTGCGCTGGAGTCATTTGTTCCGATCGAGCAGGGCCATGTCCGCATGTATGTATGCGGCATGACGGTCTATGACCTCTGTCATCTGGGACATGCGCGCTCGATGCTGGCGTTCGATGTGGTGCAGCGCTGGTTGCGTGTCAGCGGCCTCAAGGTGACCTATGTGCGCAATGTCACCGACATCGAGGACAAGATCATCCGCCGCGCTGTGGAGAATGGCGAGACCATCCGCAGCCTGACCGACCGCATGATCGAGGCCCTGCACCAGGACGCCGATGCACTGGGCATCGAGCGCCCCACCCATGAGCCCCGTGCGACCGAGTACGTGCCGCAGATGCTGTCCATCATCTCGCAGCTGGAGGAAAAAGGCCTGGCCTACCGCACCGAGGGCGGCGATGTGAACTACGCCGTGCGCAAGTTTCCGGGCTACGGCAAGCTGTCGGGCAAGTCGCTCGATGAGCTCAATGCCGGTGAACGCGTGGCCGTGCAGGACGGCAAGGATGACCCACTGGATTTTGTGCTGTGGAAGAGCGCCAAACCCACCGAGCCGGACGAGGCCAAGTGGCAAAGCAGCTATGGCACGGGCCGGCCGGGCTGGCACATCGAGTGCTCGGCGATGAGCTGCGCGCTGCTGGGCGAGACTTTCGACATCCATGGCGGCGGCGCTGACCTGCAGTTCCCCCACCACGAAAACGAAATTGCGCAGAGCGAAGGCGCACACGGCCAGCCGCTGGCCAGGATGTGGATGCACAACGGCTTCATCAACGTTGACAACGAGAAGATGTCCAAGTCCCTGGGCAATTTCTTCACGATCCGCGATGTGCTCAAGCGCTATGACGCAGAAACCATCCGCTTCTTTGTGGTGCGCACCCATTACCGCAGCCCGCTCAATTACAGCGATGTGCATCTGGACGATGCCCGCAATGCCCTGAAGCGCCTCTACACCGCGCTGAGCCTGGTGCCGGCAGAGCCGGTAACGATCGACTGGAGCCAGCCGAGCGCAGCGCGCTTCAAGGCGGCGATGGACGAGGACTTTGGCACGCCAGAGGCGGTGGCGGTGCTGTTTGAGCTGGCTGCCGAAGTCAACCGCAGCAAATCGCCTGCGGTGGCAGGCCTGCTCAAGGCACTGGCAGCTACCTTGGGTTTGCTGCAGGCCGACCCTGCCGCCTACCTGCAAGCGGGTGCTAGCGTGGATGCCGCTTATGTGGAGGCGCAGATTGCACTGCGAGCTGCAGCCAAGGCGGCCAAGAACTATGCGGAATCCGACCGCATCCGCGCCGAGCTGCTGGCCCAAGGGGTGGAGCTCAAGGACTCCGCCCAAGGCACGACCTGGACGGTCGTGCAGGCAGGGGCCTGATGCGCGCTGTGGGTAGTCTGACTTTGTCCCTGGCGTTGACGCGGTCCGTCTAGCCCTATGCCTGGTATCAGCAACAAACCGCTGTCAGCGGAAGACTGGGCTGCCGCCTGCAAACACCTGGCCCGCAAGGACCGGGTGATGCGCCGGCTCGCGCCGCTGTATGCCGGTGAGATGCTGCGCCGCGAGGCGGACGGCTTTGCGCTGCTGATGCGCTCGGTGGTCTGGCAGCAACTGTCCGACAATTCGGCGCGCCAGCTGTGGAAGCGGCTGGTGGCAGCGCTGGGCGCAGCCACGCCCAAGGCCATGCTGGCGCTGACGGACGAGGCCGCCAAGGCCATCCGCCTGCCGCAGCGCAAGCTGGGCTATCTGCGCGATCTCGCCCAGTGGTTTGTGCAGGAGCCCAAGGATGCGCTGTCCTGGGTGCATGTCGACGATGATGCCGTCATTGAGCAGCTGCTGGCGCAGCGCGGCATCGCACGCTGGGGCGCGGAGATGTTTCTGCTGTTCCATCTGGGGCGGCCCAATGTGCTGGCCATCGACGACGCCGCGCTGCTGCAGGGCATCAGCGACCATTATTTTTCGGGCGAGGCCGTCAGCCGCAGCGATGCGCGCGAGGTGGCCCAGGCCTGGCAACCCTGGGCCAGTGTGGCGGCCTGGCTGATCTGGCGATCCCAGAATGCCATGCCACTGGGGCAGGATGCAGATTGATCTGGTTTGGCCGCATGCGGTTACACTGTCGGTCGTTATGAGAAGGCTGCCTGCAGCTTTTCTCGAGGAGAATCATTTTGGCGAAAAGAACATTCCTGGATTTCGAGCAACCGATTGCGGAGCTGGAAACCAAAATTGATGAACTGCGCTATGTGCAAAGCGAAAGCGCAGTCGATATCTCTGAAGAGATCGATCAGCTCAGCAAGAAAAGCCAGCAGCTGACCAAGGACATCTACAGCGAGCTCTCCCCCTGGCAGATCACCAAGATCGCACGCCATCCCGAGCGCCCCTACACCCTGGACTATGTGAACGAGATCTTCACCGATTTCGTTGAAATGCATGGTGACCGCCACTTTGCCGACGACCTGTCCATCGTGGGCGGCCTGGCACGCTTCAATGGCAACCCCTGCATGGTGGTGGGACACCAAAAAGGCCGCGACACCAAGGAGCGCACCCTGCGCAACTTTGGCATGAGCAAGCCCGAAGGCTACCGCAAGGCACTGCGCCTGATGAAGACCGCCGAGAAGTTCAAGCTGCCGGTGTTCACCTTTGTCGACACGCCCGGCGCCTACCCCGGCATTGATGCCGAAGAGCGCGGCCAGTCTGAAGCCATTGGCCGCAACATCTATGAAATGGCGCAGCTGGAAGTGCCGATCATCTCCACCATCATCGGTGAAGGCGGCTCCGGCGGCGCGCTGGGTATCTCGGTGGCCGACCAGGTGCTGATGCTGCAGTACTCGGTGTACTCGACGATCAGCCCCGAAGGCTGCGCCTCCATCTTGTGGAAGACCAGCGACAAGGCCCAGGAAGCGGCCGATGCGATGGGCATCACCGCGCACCGCCTCAAGGCCTTGGGTCTGATCGACAAGATCATCCACGAGCCTGTGGGCGGTGCCCACCGTGACCATAAGCAAATGGCGGCACTGCTCAAGCGCGGCCTGAGCGATGCCTTCCGCCAGCTGGCTGACCTCAAGCCCGCCGAGCTGCTGGACCGCCGCTATGAGCGCCTGCAAAGCTATGGCCGTTTCTCGGACACCAAGGCAGAACATTGATGCCTGCTGCCGGCCGCTGCTGATGCTGCGCCGCTGCTGCTGCCAAGCCTCCCGTTGCGGAGGCTTTTTGCTGTGGAGTGTGCGCCATGGCTGAGCCCGCCATTGTTGCTGCGCTGAACGGCTGGCAGCCCGCACTGCCACTGGCGGTAGCCTACAGCGGCGGGGCGGATTCCACGGCGTTGCTCTGGGCCTGCCTGCAGCGCTTTCCCGGCCAGGTGCATGCCATCCACATCAACCACGGGCTGCAGGCCGCGGCGGCTGTGTTTGAGGCCCATTGCCGTGCCCAATGCACTGCCTGGGCAGTGCCCTTGCAGGTGGCGGCGGTGAACGCGCATGCGCAACCTGGCCAAAGCCCGGAGGATGCGGCACGCATTGCGCGCTACCGGGCGCTGACCGAGGCCGTGCTGGCTGCCGCTGATGCAGGGCAGGGCGCCATCCAGACCATTGCGCTGGCCCAGCATGCCGATGACCAGGTCGAGACCGTGGTGCTGGCACTGTCGCGCGGCGCCGGGGTGGCCGGGCTGGCAGGCATGCGCCCGCAGTGGCAGCGCGCAGGCCTGCAGTGGGCGCGGCCCTATCTGGCGCTGGGCAGTGCGCAGATCCGCGCTGATCTGGCTGCGTTGGGCATTGCCTGGGTGGAAGACCCCAGCAACACCGACACGCGCTACACACGCAACCGCATCCGCCAGCAGGTCTTGCCCGCACTGGTGCAGGCCTTTCCGCAGATCGCGCAGACGGTGGCACGCAGCAGCGCCCATGCGGCGCAGGCGGCCGAACTGCTCGATGACCTGGCGCAGATCGACCTGCAGGCCACGGGCTCGCCACCGCGCATTCGCGCGCTGCAGGCGCTGACCGAGGCCCGCATGGCCAATGTCTTGCGCTACTGGTTGCGCACAGCCCATGGCCAAACGCCCAGTGCCGCGCAGTTGGCGCAACTGCTGCTGCAGCTGCGGCGCTGCACCACGCGGGGCCACCAAATCCATATAAAAGTGGGCCATGGGTATATACAGCGCCACAGAGATGTCATCGATTGGTACAATCCGCCAGTTTTGGTCTGACTAATGTACGATTCCGACGGCGTGCCAAAACACTTTGCATCAACGCCGAGCTTCGTGTTTCGTCATCGTGATATTCAATGGCACTGATCGTTCATAAGTACGGCGGCACGTCGATGGGCTCTTCCGAGCGCATCCGCAATGTCGCCAAACGCGTCGCCAAGTGGGCAAGGGCTGGCCACCAGATGGTGGTGGTGCCCAGCGCCATGAGTGGCGAAACCAACCGTCTGTTGGGTCTGGCCAGTGAGCTGGCACCCAGCCGCGCAGACAAGTCCTATTACCGTGAGCTGGACATGCTGGCCGCCACTGGCGAGCAGGCTTCGTCGGCCCTGCTGGCCATTGCGCTGCAGGCCGAGGGCGTTCCTTCGGTCAGCTACACCGGCTGGCAGGTGCCGGTGCGCACCGACGACAGCTACACCAAGGCGCGTATTGAATCGATCGATGACCAGCGCGTGCGGGCCGATCTGGACGCCGGCCGCGTGGTGATCGTCACCGGTTTCCAGGGCATTGACCCGAACGGCAACATCACGACCCTGGGCCGTGGCGGCTCGGACACCTCGGCCGTCGCCGTGGCAGCCGCCCTCAAGGCCGCCGAGTGCCTGATTTATACCGACGTTGATGGTGTCTACACCACCGACCCGCGTGTGGTGTCGGCCGCACAGCGCCTCAAAACCGTGAGCTTCGAGGAAATGCTGGAGATGGCGAGCCTGGGCTCCAAGGTGCTGCAGATCCGCTCGGTGGAATTTGCCGGCAAGTACAAAGTGCCAATGCGTGTGCTGTCGAGCTTCACGCCCTGGGATATTGCATTGGATGAAGAGGCCAAATCGGGCACTCTGATCACATTTGAGGAAGACGAAAAGATGGAAAAGGCCGTCGTATCCGGTATCGCTTTCAACCGCAGCGAAGCCAAAATCTCTGTCCGTGGCGTGCCTGACACCCCCGGCATCGCCTACCAGATCCTGGGTCCGGTGGCAGACGCCAACATCGATGTGGACGTGATCCTGCAAAACATCGGCAAGGACGGCAAGACCGACTTCAGCTTCACCGTGAACCAGGGCGACTTCAACCGCACCGTTGAGCTGCTGCGCGACGAAGTGGTGCCCAAGCTCGGCGCTGACGAAGTCATCGGCAACCCCAACATCTGCAAGGTGAGCATTGTCGGCATCGGCATGCGCAGCCACGTGGGCGTCGCATCGACGATGTTCCGCGCACTGGCCGAAGAGGGCATCAACATCCAGATGATTTCCACCTCCGAAATCAAGACCTCGGTCGTGATCGATGAGAAGTACCTGGAACTGGCCGTTCGCGCGCTGCACACCGCTTTTGGTCTGGATTCCGCAGAAGTTTCCAAATCGGCCTGATTTTTCAGGTTAGAATAGCTGTATTGGAAACGTGACCGAGTGGCCGAAGGTGCTCCCCTGCTAAGGGAGTATGGGGTGTAGAGCCTCATCGAGGGTTCGAATCCCTCCGTTTCCGCCAAGATGGCTTAAAATTCAAAGGCTTGCAAAAAGAATTTGAGTTTTGTACCACTTAAAGTACCACAAAAAACAAAGGCTGCAAACTTAGGTTTGCGGCCTTTTGTTTTTTCACAAGGACTCGCAGTTTTCCGGAACGGATCCTGCTGATGACTGCATTGCAGCGGTTGCTGCCACTGGTGGCCTCATCGCGCGAGTTCGGTCACAACCGCATATCCGCCAGCCGCGCGCCGATGTTCGAGCCCGATCAGTGACGGCTTTCAGGATAGTAGCCGACGCTGGTCATCAAGGCACTACAACTAACTGCTAGATGACCGCTATTTCAGAGCATGATGGGCGCTACCGACCCTGAACTGCCGTTGGTGGATTCCCGCCGATTGGCAACTTCGCAGCGGTTGCAGCCGCTGATTGCAGCTGGGTAAACTACCGCTCACCTAGTCATAGCGCTCTTTCAGAGAGCCAAAACAGTCACTTCCCCAATGATGGTTTTCAGGTCCGCAGCAGTCCCTCGGTAGCCGGCAGTCACCGGGGATGCAGGAAGTCCAAATCTAATGTCAGCGGCTGCCGGAACCGGTCATTGACTTTCCTGGTGCGAAGCGATTCCCCTCGCCGCCGACAATTCTCAGTCGGTATCTGTAGCCCCGCCCGGTTAACTCAAGAGGGAATGACCTTGCTCTTCGTGCAAAACTCCGTCGCCAATCGTCCTACGTCATATCGCCACGCGCCAGTCCGACTGACGAGGGGTTTTCCTTAGAGCTTGTGCCCCTTGAGCAGGGGGCATTGCGGCCAAAGCGGATCGAGGATGGCTGCTCACACCAAGTGCTTGTGAACCCGCTGATGCTGGCACCCAGCACCCGGCATTGCACCGAGGCGGGCCGCCCCCTTCGGGGCGCCACGATGAAGGCATCACGCTCGAACACCGACTGATGCGCCTGGAATCCCTCAATCCTTGAGCAACCGCGCCTTCACCGTCCGCCCCTTGATCTTTCCGCTATTGAATGTCTGAGAAAACGGCCGGCGGAGCGTCGAAGCCATGAATGGCAGGAGGTCAGGCGAGCAAACCGGCTACCGCGACGGTATGGCAGGCGCTGCCGGCAACCACGAACAGATGCCAGATGCCGTGCGCGTGGCGCATGCTCGCCAGACGACGGTAGAACACCGTTCCTACCGAATAGAGCAGTCCGCCGGCGAGCAGCCAGGCCAGGGTCTGCGCACCATGGCGAAAGGCCACCGGCACCGCGCCCCCCAAGCTGAGCCAGCCAAGGCTGATGTACAGGGACAGGCGCGGCGGCGAATCGAAACCCAGTGCACGTATCGCACCCTGGAATGCGAGCCCCCATACGCCGCCAAGCAGAAGCCAGGCCCACAGGCTAGGGGGCGCCAGCAAGGCAAAGGGCGTGTGGCTGCCGGCAATCAGCAGGTAAATGCAGGCGTGGTCGGCGCGCTGCCAGAAACGCTTGCGCACCCCGGTACAGCCATGAAAGAGGGCCGATGCGCCAAACAGCGCCGCCAGAGACAGGCCAAACACCACAGCGCCCACAATCCTGCGCGCATCGCCGCCGGCCACCGTTTCGCAGATGAGAACCACACTGGCCGCCAGGCCCACGGGCAGGGCTGCCAGATGACTCCAAGTATTGAACCGTTCGCCGGGCGGGCCCCAAACGGAAGGGCCGTGCGGCGAGCCTGCCTGCAAATCTTGCATGAAGCCTCCTGGCGCATGGCTGAGCAACGCCGGGCGCGGTGGCCCGACTCGGCCACCTTACGGCCTAGACGTGACAGGGCAATGATGGTAACGGACACGCTGGAGAGCCCGTCCACCCGACACCACACAACGTGCAGCGCTAAATTGAACCGTCAGACCTTGAAACCATCCTCATACCATCCATATAGATGGCATAAGGATGTTCTATGGCTACAACCACCTCCACCCCTCGCGTGAGCGAATCCGAGAAGCTCACCATCAATCTGGGTTATGTCGACCTGGGCCAAATCGACCTGCTGGTCGCCGAGGGCTTCTACGCAAACCGCAGTGATTTCATCCGTACAGCGATACGCAATCACCTGCGCAGCCACGCGGACGCGTTGCAACAGGTCGTCGCCCGCAAGATGCTGGTTCTGGGTATGCAGCATTTCTCCCAGGCCGATCTCATGCGAGTGCAGGCTGCCGGGGAAAAACTGCAGATCCGGGTGCTGGGCTTGGCCAGCATCGCGCAGGACGTGAGTGCGCAGCTGGCCGCAGAAACCATCGAATCCATCACGGTGCTGGGAGCGCTCCAGGCCAGCCCCGCCGTTCGTGCCGCTCTGGCCGGCCGCATTACCTGAGAACCATTCCATGAAACAGCTTTTTCACGACATGCTCGGAGAGGCTACACGCCTGACGCGCACTGGCAATTTGCTGGAAGCAACCGAGCTGATTCAGCGCACGTTGCGAGGCGAAAGCGCGCCCGCGCCCCACGGCAAGACAGCCGCAACCAGTCCTAGGGAGGAAGGCTGGATCATCGATGCCAAAGCCCGTTTCATCGACGATGCTCCCGAACTCGCCGTGCCTGCGGGCTCATCGCAGGCAGACACCTCCGGCGACGAGCAATGGCTGCGCGGCAGCTATTCGCACGGAGGCCGGCAGCTGGCCTATCGGCTGTATGTGCCGCCGGGCAGTGCACTTGAAGCGGGGCCTCGGCCGCTCATCCTCATGCTGCACGGTTGCACCCAAGGGCCGGAAGACTTCGCCGCCGGCACGCGCATGAATGACCACGCACGCAGGGCTGGTGTATGGGTGCTCTATCCTGAACAAACACAGCATGCGAACTCGCAAAAATGCTGGAACTGGTTCAAGGCCCAGCATCAGCAGCGAGGCCGGGGCGAGCCAGCACTGCTGGCGGGCCTCACACGCCAGATGGTGGCTGACCATGGCGCGGATGCATCGCGTGTCTATGTCGCCGGACTATCGGCTGGAGGTGCAATGGCGGACATATTGGGACGCACCTATCCTGAGCTGTTCGCCGCCGTGGGTGTGCATTCGGGCTTGCCCGCCGGTGCTGCGTCCAATCTGCCATCAGCCCTCGACGCGATGCGAAGAGGTACAGCATCAGGTTCGGCCAGCGGTCCCAGCGTGTGTCCAGTGATCGTGTTTCACGGCGATGCCGACAAGATGGTGCACCACGACAACGGCGCGGCCGTGGTGAATGCTGCACGCAGCGCGCAAAGTCCCCAAGACGCACCTCGCGTCATCCAGGGCCATGCGCCGAACCGCCAGCGATTCACCCGCTCTTCCTATGTCGCGGCCGACGGAAGTACCGCCATTGAACACTGGCAACTGCATGGCGCAGGCCACGCATGGTCTGGCGGCAGCTCAGAGGGCAGCTACACCACGCCAGGAGGAATCGACGCCAGCGCCGAGATGCTGCGCTTCTTCCTTTCGCACAAGCGTGCTAACGGCTGACCGAAGGACAGCTTTTACGCAAGCTGAAGTGGCGCTATCGACCCAGAGCGGTCTTGCGGCTTTGCCCAAAGCTGACTTTGGCATCTACTGAAAGCTGCTCGCCAGCCGTGGATTTCGGGGCAAGCTCAGTCTATAGACCACCACATTTCCAATGCGAAGTAGCGGTTGTCGAAATTGCGTGCCATGTAGATATTGCCGGTCATTTCGGTCCCTCCATCTTCAAAAGCCCACAAAATATCATCGACCTGAAGGTCATCCTTCAGCGCCCGCAGAAGCTCATTGGCGATGCTGGTTGAGACTACCGCGAGCTCTTGAGGGTTGCTCGCGCCTCCAAGAGCCCCTTGAACCCAAGCCCCGAGTTGCTTCACATCCATTGCACCGGCTTGCGGTTCTCGGCGCGAGTCCTTGAATCGAAAATGAGCTTGGTTCGCAGCCTCGACAAAGGTCCAAAGGATGCCACCCTCAGAGTATTGGTCCTTCGACTTTGCGCAAAGCTCATCGAGCAGTTTTAGGGTGTATGTAGATAGCATTTAAGGAATGAGCGAGAGTCTGCTCCTGGCCGGAAGCATGCGATCGCTGTGGCTCCCCAAAGCTGTCCATCACTGGCAGGAGCAAACCAACCAGCCACAGCTTTCGAGGGGTTTGACCGAAGTGGTGCTCTCGGCCAAGAGCTGCCGCTCGCCATTGGGCACAATCGGCCACGATCGAAGTCCCTCCAGCACAATTCCTCCACCTTTCCTCTTTAACGAACAAACCGAATGACTTTGATTAGTTTGCTCGGCAAGAAGCTGAACGACGAAGAGATTTCCCAACTCCTGGAAGACTACAAGGTACGCGAGATCATCTATGGCTTTGGCCGAATACGCTAACCGCGCTGCAGGCCTAGTCGCGCCATGCGATCAGCAGGTGGATGCCGCCAGCGGCCGGACCTACAGCACCCCATCGACGATGTTCATTCGGCAGACTGGGCAGCTTGTGCAGGCAGGAGGTCTTCTTGCAGGTATGACCACAGAAGCGGCTCCGGGAGGCAAGCCGGTTTACAAGTATGCAAGCGGGAACAGGTTTTTGGTTGGCTAATCAATCTGGCCGGTGGATGGAGTATGCGTCTGTGGCTCGTCATACAGCCTCATGCAAGCTCGCTTGATCTGGTACGCGGCCATCTCGCTTCGAGTGTCTGCAGCTTTCCTCGCTGTGCACTCAGCGCCGGAATCGTAGCCAGTGAGCTCGCGTCCTGAACCTGGCTTCACGGCCTCAATACCGCTAGGGAAGGACACTAGGCAAGCCTGAGCCGCAGCCATTGCCGCCTTGTCGTTCTGCACCTGGCCAGCCTTATCTAGGATGCAGGTGGCGTAGTTCGCAGCCATGGCCGGTGAAGCCAGGAGCAGGGCTAGAGCGACTAGTGTTGGGTGCATGTGGTGCGATGGTAGGGAAAATGGCGATAGAGCCGTCGAGGTGTCTGGTGGTTAGAGAGTTCCACGCTCATTTGGCAATAAAAAACCGCTCGGAGGCGGTTGGGATGCAAGGATTATTCGCCTACCGTTTGCGGAAGTTATTTGAACCGCCTGCGGTTCCTGATCGAGGGGGAAGGTGACGGAAAGTAATTCTGCCCTTCGTCAGGTCATAAGGTGACATTTCAATAGTTACGTTGTCACCCGCAATGATCTTGATTCGGTGCTTTCGCATCTTTCCACCTGTGTACGCAACCAAGGTGTGGCCGTTATCCAGGGTAACTCGATACCTTGCATCGGGGAGAATTTCTCCGATCTTCCCTTGCATTTCGATCAGGTCTTCTTTGCTCAATGTGTGTCCTTGGTGATGGTCCGCGGGGTTACTTCAAGAGGGCAAGTTGCATGCCCTCATGCTTGGCATGATCGAACGCTTCCTGAGCGGTCTCAAAAAGCTTTGAGAAGGTGTAGACGGTGTCTTGAGTAACAGAGCCTTGGCCAGATTTCAAAGAGACGGCTGATTGAAACTTGCCGTCTGGCTGCTCACTCACGCCAGGCGAGATGAAATAACGAGAGATTTTGTTGGTGTCTTTAAAAAATTGGAACATACATGCGCGCTCCACGCGCTGAAACGGTGGAGCTTGAGGCGCCAGAAATAAATGCAGAATAGGGGAAAGCCGACCCTAGGAATTTATTGTGGCTTGAGAGCTTGCCTAGGATGGTGTGCGGAATGGCGTAAGAGCCAGGCACTCTGATGGATCAAGGGGCAAGCATGCCCTGACCGGAAGTTCAGGATAGCACACAGACGGCTTTCGTCAAAGGACTACATCCATCATGACTTGTCATGCACTACCAACCGCCTTGCCCCGACGACTGTCTGTGGCATGTGACCAAGCTTCAGCTACTCCTCTGGGCCAAGACCCAATGTGAACCCCTCTGATCGCCTGCACTGTGAGCGGGAAATTCCGTCTTTGAGGAGCATATCCGGTCGCGTCCGTACGTAGCCAGGCAATCTGTAAGCGCTGGATGCGCCTACTTGAAGGTCATCTTTTCCCGGCAGCCAATCTACCTTGCAATCAGTTAGCCTGAAAGGCTGCTTCAATGAAAGGATCGAGATGGGCTACGGGCAAATACTTCTGTTTTTCGTGATGGTCTGGCTGTCGTACTTTGCGTACTGGCTTCTTTCACGAGGTCCGCCACATTCACCCAGGATCCTATCTCGCCCTCCTTCGAAGACGATCGCATTGAAGAAATTGATTTCAAAAAAGCATTGGGCAAGAGGCGAGTCGGTGGCTGTAGCTGACGATGGCGAGCACACTTCGAACATCTTTCGAATTGCAGGGAACACCTTTGGTCAGTCGGCCCACCGAGAGTGCTTGGCGTTCCTTGTTCCAGGAGAAGAACAAGCAGGCTTTGAAATGGCAGTGTCAGTGGTGGTAGAGGGATTGCGCATCGGTCAACTGTCCAAGAGAGATCTCATCCCGTTTAGAGCCATGCTGCAACGAGCTGGACTGGCTGCACAGGTCACTTCGTGCGATGCCTACATTGGCGGTGGCGGAACTGGAGCTGATGGGAAGAAGCAACGCTATGCAATCTCCCTCAATGTTGATTGGTTCGAAGCTTAATTTAACGCCTGCGCTGAAGTTGCACATCCGTCAATCCTGATGCCTGGCATTGGGAGTTGGCATGGTGTTGCTGATCCAGCACTGTTGCGGGAAGAATCCTAAGCTTTTCTCCGCGAGTCTCGTTTAAGGTCATTAAAAGGAGTAGCCTGGGACTAGGCGATCCATCCTGCATCGTCATTTGGATCCGGAGCCTATCTGTCAGCCAACCCCATCCCCATATCTACTCCTACCTTTTGGCACACTGTCAAAGTGATGTTTTTTGTGAGTGGTGACTCCCTGGTTCAGCAAGATGCCGGTGACAATCCGCATGTGAAGTTTGCGGCAGTCAAGCCGGTTAAGAGCCAGCAAGTTGCTGTTTCTGATGAAGGTTGATATGGGCTGGACTACAGTTCCTTCTGATTCGCCAAATTCTCTCGAAGAAGTCCTTCTAGCCACGACACACATACGCACCTACTGGGGCTCGCAGCACCTCACAAATGCCAGTGGTTTCTTCTTCCAACGTGACGCCCGCTTGTTTTTAGTGACGAGCTCGCATGTTTTGCAAGACCAGCTCACCAGGCATCTTCCTGACCGGATCGAAATCGAGCTTCATACGTCTGCCAATGATCTGAGCAGAATTGCGATCTTCTCAATCCCACTATTTAGCCAGGGAGCCGAACTTTGGAAAAGGGCATCGGACACAGCTGGTTCAGTGGATATAGCGGCCATAGAGATTGCCGTTGATCGATTGCCGGAGCAGACCTTGCTGCGAGCTTTTAACGTCTCGAATTTAGACGCAGGCAGTGAGGATGTGGCTATTGGCGATGATCTGACAGTCGTTGGTTTTCCTCTGGGATTTCACGACACTGTTCATTATTTGGCTGTGGCGCGAAGTGCATCTATTGCGTCTGCCTACGGCGTGCGATTTCAGCGGCAAGGCTATTTTTTGACAGATGCTAGGACACACCGTGGTAGCAGTGGATCCCCTGTGCTGCGACGCCGACGCACGGCCCATAGCGCTCGCTCGTTGGAAGCTTGGCAATTGCTGGGTGTTCATTCCACACGAATGGACATGCGAACTCGAGATGTCGTCGAAGACGAATCGCTTGGCTTGAATTGCGCTTGGTACACAGATGTATTGCTGCTGCTTACTGCGTAATTATCCCTAGCTACTTTGAGCTTCCTCTCTCGCGATTTCAACTCTAATTAGGACTCAAAACTGCTCGCTCGTGCACTTCGATTTCCAGCTTCGAACACGATGCAGATAGTTAGAGCAGCTTCAGATTCGTGGAGCTATGCTCCTGTTCCGTAGGGCCAGAAGCCATTTAGAAACCTAAGCGCTAGCCGCTGGACGCGAACTGGCTTCGGGGCAATTTGGCTGTCTTTCGCACGCAATTGATCCATGTTTTGGGCACTCGCCCTTTTCGAAAGCAAGAGTTTCACGCGCTCTTCTGAATGTAAGAGCGGAGACTGTTATCTGCATGATTGAAAACGGATTCCCATAAACATGATTAAACAAAGCACTGTTCACCGCACAATAACGCCTGAACAATGGGAGCTCAAACGTGCGCAAGAGCGCATAACTTACCCACTGGATCATGCGGGACCAATGGGCTGCTGCCGGTTCCGTTGACACCGACCTAAGCTTCTTGAGCTTTCTCGAACTGTACGGGACTGAGATAGCCGAGCGTCGAATGCCGGCGCGTCGGGTTGTAGAAGCACTCGATGTAATCGAACACATCTGAACGGGCCTGCCCTCGTGTGCGGTACACCTTCCTGGCCGTGCGCTCGGTCTTGAGGGAACTGAAGAAGCTCTCCATGGCCGAGTTGTCCCAGACCTCACCGGCCCGGCTCATGCTGCAAGTGATGCCTTGTTCATCCAGCAGCTTCTGGAAGTGCTCGCTGGTGTACTGGCTGCCCTGGTCCGAGTGATGCAACAAGGCCACCGTCTTGCCTCGACGCCACACTGCCATCATCAGCGCATCCACCACGAGCTGCGTAAGCGCGCGGTGAACCCATCTTGAAGTGACTCTCTCCGTCTCGCAACATCGT
>NZ_JBGTYN010000026.1:0-74988 GCF_041730275.1 Comamonas sp. SY3
TCAATTCCAGCTTTGAGACTTGGTTCTGGGTGAACTCCATTCCGTGGGGGACCATTGCCTCTATCGTGGCGGCACTCTACACGGTGCTGCTCATTTGTGAGTGGTTCTGGAAGAAGCTGTGGCGGCCGGCGTTTGAACGCTGGGGCTGGGTCAAGCCACGGCTGGGCCCGCGCATCATCACGCTGGACGAGTACCGCCAGATGAGCGAGACGCAGAGGGCGGACCTGTCATGAGCAACAAGCAACGGGTCGCAGTGGCGGCCCTGACTGTTTCTGCTGCGGCGATCCTGAGCTTGTTCGGCGCGGAGGGCTTCCGCTCTACACCCTACATCCCCACGCAGGGCGATGTGCCGACCATTGGCTATGGCTCCACGGTCTACGAAGACGGCACCCGCGTGACTCTGGCAGACCCGCCCATCAGCAAGGAAAGGGCCCTGCAGATCGTGCGTGACCACAAGAGCAAGGACGAAGCCATGTTCCGGGCCAGCCTGCCAGGGGTGAAGCTCACCCAGGGCGAGTATGACCTGTACATGGACTTCACCTACCAGTTTGGCATCACCAACTGGCGGGCCAGTTCCATGCGCCGGCACCTGCTTAATGGCGAGTATCTGCAGGCCTGCAATGCGCTGCCGGCCTGGCGGAAGCAAGCGGGCCGAGATTGCTCGCTGCCGCAGAACTGGGGCCCGAAAGGCTGCAAAGGCGTGTGGACCCGGCAACTGGAGCGCCAGGCAAAGTGCCTTGGGGAGCAATCATGACCCTGCAGATAAAACTCATCCTGGCCGCCGCCATCGCCGCGCTGGCCTTCTCCGCCGTCTGGGTGGTCAAAAGCTGGCAGGCCAGCAAGACCATCGCCGAGCTGCGCGCCGAGCAGGCCCAGGGCACGGCCACCCGGGCCGAAGCCGCACGCACAGACGAAAACCAAACCGCGATCAAGGAGAGCAAGCATGCCCAAGACACCATCTACAACGCCGACCGCCTGGCGAACCTCAAGACTGGCATTGATGTTGATGTGCGCGCTGAGCTTGCCCGCGCTGAGCGCCTGCACCGCGACACCGACAGCCGAGCCGCCACTTATCGTGCGCAAGCCCAAGCCGACGCCGCTGCCCGCAGCGATCTTGCAGATAAAGCCGCAGCCCTCGACCGACAGCTTGCACAAGGCCTCGGCGTGGTCGCAAGCCTCGGAGGTGATCTTAGACGACGGGATGCCGAAGTAGCCGCACTGTGCGACCAGGTGAACATCGAGCGCCGGCTGAGCGGTGACGACAGCGACCAGGCCTGCGCCGGGCGCTAAGGCCTGACTAGTTGCCGCTTTTGCCTAGCGGTGTAGAATTTCTGTGTTTATGTAAATGGATTCTGTCTCAAGCGCCTAACGCAGCGTGTACTGCGTATTCAAGCCGCTCTCGTTGGCAGATCCTGGCCCGTGCACAGTCCAAAGTCGCAAGGAGTGCAGCCGAGACACTCTGGCGATTTCAACTCCTTGGGGCAAACAACATGTCTAAGATCAACCGCAACCGCCTTATAAATGCAGTTCTCTACTTCGCAGAGAACACAGAGTTCTGCGGAAAAATCAAGCTGTTCAAACTCCTGTATCTGATGGACTTTGAGCACTTCCGCTTGACCGGCAAGAGCATTACAGGTGCTCAGTACTCTGCATGGAAGATGGGCCCCGTTCCTACCGTGCTGTACGATCAATGGGACGAGCCTCATGGGGAATTCGCTGAAGCAGTTCAAGTTGTCCCTGAGCAGGAGATAGACTTTGTGCGCCAAACTGTTAAACCAAAGCGTCACTTTGATGACTCGGATTTCACGCCCCGTCAGTTGCGCGTGATGCAAGGTCTTGCCGAGAGGTTCAAAGAGGTGCGCTCTGCTGCCATGATCGATGTTACGCATGCTGAAAATGGGGCATGGACCAAGATTTGGAATAACGGCGCAGGCAAATCTAATCCTATCCCGTATGAGCTTGCGATTAGCGATGAGACGGAGAACAAAGACGCCATCTTGATGTACAGGCATTTGGATTTGATGCGTGCCAAAGCTATCGAGTCCCTGGGTGTTTGATGATGAAGGTCGGTGAAGTCTGGAGTCACGACGCTTACTATCTCGATAACGACGAGTTCAAAAGGAAGTACCTCCTGATTTTGGCAGTGGGTGCTGGCGGCGACTATGTCTATCGGCTCCTGACAAGCCGCCAGAACGATAGACCTACTGATCCAGCCTGCTTCCACGGACTGCCATACCCCTCGTTCTCACTTGGTGTGCTTGGGAATGGCTTGGACAAGCATAGTTGGCTTGATCTACGGGAGCTTGAGGACATGGACTCCTATGAGTTCGCCAAGTTGTATCGTGAAGGTGTTCTAAGCAGGATCGGTGCGCTGAAACCTTGGCAATTGTGTGATGCTCTGCTATGCGCCGCGAATGCAGACGACACCACAACTCGCCAGCGCAATGCAATACTGGACAGCCGAGCTGCGCTGGGTTGCTAGCTCTGCGCTTCAATCTCCCTGCCAAATAGAAAGAGCCTCCCCGGCGCCATCGCGGCACTGGGGAGGCTCTTTTTTCGTTTGTGGGGCTATGGAGTGATGGTTAAACTGTATTTTTATACAGTGTTTGAGATGACCCATGCAAATTGATCAGGTTGCTATCGCGGTGCTCGGAGCAGCAGCCGCCTGGCTGTCGCAGGCCCGCGCTGAGAGCTTCAGGCGCTGGGCGTGCATCTTCGGCATGCTGGGCCAGCCGTTCTGGTTTTACGCCTCATGGAAAGCCGAACAATGGGGCATCTTCGCGGTCAGCGTGCTCTATGCGCTGGCCTGGATGAAGGGGTTGTGGATCCATTGGATTCAGCCTACATCCAGCGCTGAGACAGTGGAGAAAATAGGGGCCGTTGATCCCATCCGGAGTGACAAATGATCCAGAGCCTGCACATCGAAAAAAGCGCGCCCGGTCAGTATCTGGCCAGGGTCATGAATGAGCATTCAGAAGCCCTGAGCTTCACCGCCAACTCGATCGCGGGAGCAATCAGGGACACAGCTCAGATGCTGCCCAAGGCCCGCGCCTTTCACATTTGGTATGAGCATGTGAGCATTGGCACAACCCCTGTCCTCCACATGCTGCACGATCCGGAGACGCTGGCGTCCCGGCTGAAGCTGTTGCATGGGCAGTTCTGGGGCTGAAGGTTGACGAACACCAGTTTTAAATTGACAAAGCCCTGTTCTGAGTTGACACACTGCGGTTTTGCCGGGTTGGCTGAAACTGGCAGTTTGCACACAATCGCAAACGGGCACTGTGGATTCCTACTCGACCTCTAATCTGATTTTCCACGCCTACAATGCAGGTCCGAGAAATCAACATCAGGCTACATACTAACAATAGCTGCTATATGTTTTTTGGTTTTGGAAACTCTGTCAGAATGTGAGTCAAGCCCTGTTTTTTCACCTCTCAAAATAGATATATCTTATGAATGAAGTAGATCTCCAACTACATAAATCTTCCATGGAAAAAGGGGGATATGGTCTTAATGATGACCGATTCGAGCGTCTTAAACAGTGGCATGGTGTTCTTTTTCAAATTGCGAGTGCATCTCACTACCTAAGCCAGCTCAAGGACCGGGGCTCGACTCCAGATATTCTAAAAGATACCTATGCAGACCTGTCTCTTTTCTCTTCGTTCATTCTTCAGTACAGCAAATCTTACACAAGCAGTGGAAAAGGTCAGGTTGTGCTAGATGCAAAAAAGGTTTTTGCTGCTGGAAGCAATGCATTGACAGCTCATGAACGCATTCTCAAGATTCGGCACAAGTATGTGGCTCACAACGATAATAGCAATTTGATACTTGCCAATCTTGGGGTTAAAGAAATGAATGACAGGTTCGTGATAAAGCACTTCCTGACTTTGGCTATTCCTTTGGGAGAGCTGGATGATTTTAAGTTGGCATTAGATGCAACTTATGCATATGCTGTTATTTCTCTAAATAAGCAATTGGATAAGCTAGGCGAAAAGTTGGGGAAGATCGTTTTGCTAAATGAGGTCTAGTTTTAAAGAAGCCCCATCGAGCGCAAGGCAGTCGTGGGGAGATGTCGTCGAGATGTGGGGCTCGCCGGGTTAGGGCGGCAGGTGCCTCGCTCTGGCGCCGCCCCGGAGCGGCGATAGCCTCGCGCTGGAGCTGCGGGCAAGCGGCGTTCTGGTCGCTTGCGGATGGTGCTGGAGTTCCCAGGGTACTTTTCAGGGAACTAGATGGGGATTCGGGTCGATTGCTGTCGCATGCTCCATAGCGATGAAGCGACAGGATGTGTCCCCGTTCCCCTGGATTTATGGTTCGAGTCCAATCGCGCCTACCAAATTTTCCCTCTGAAGAGAACCAGACTTCAGGATAACAGGGATTTGGTAAGAAACCTCTCCAAGGTTTCTATTTTGAACAAACCGCCTTCTGGGCGGTTTTTTCATTTCTGCGCTGCTTTTCAAGCTTTGCTTATCCTGCGCCCGATCTGAGCCGTCAATCCCACTGGGGCGACGGTGAAAGCATCTTTGCGTTCTTGTGTCCCATCTGCCTCGCGATGCAGGTCGGGTTCACGCCGGCGCGCAGGGCGTTGGTCGCGTAGGTGTGCCGCGTCTGCTACCCATGGCAATGCGTCCTTGCGTTATGTGCAGTATTTGCAGAAGGCCTTGTCATTAGATCGGGTTGCCATCGCAGTGCGCTGCACAGCTGCGGCTAGGCTATCCCAGGGCTGAAAGCTTCATGCGCCAGGCGTGCATGCAATTGACCAGTGGTGCTGGTTCTGCCCTTCTTGGAATGCCGAGCAATGCGGGATTTTTGCGCTGAGCGTGCTCTTGGCGCTGGCTTGGATGAAGGGACATCGGCCCACATCCAGCGGTACAGGCTGAGAGAGTAGGCTTCGTTGATTCCATCCAGAGTGACTAATGCGCTAGAGCCTGCACATTGAGAAATGTGCATCCGGTCGGTACGGGCCCGGTACAAGAATGCGCATTCTGAAGCCCTGATTTTTACCTGAAGCGCGATCAGGGATACGGCCCAGACGTTGCCCAAGTCCTTCGCCTTCCACGTCTGGCATGAGCATGTGCGCATGGACACCACGCCCGTACTGTATATGTCACATGATCCAGGAATCCTGGCGTCGCGGGTGAAACTGTTGCACTGGCAGTTTTGGAGTTGATGTAGTTAGAACTTGCTTTGAGAAAGTGCAATTCTCAATAAGGTCTTCTTGAAGTATCGGCAGCTCTATCGTTGTATGCTGGAAAGAATGAAATGCACGTCTATCTGGAAGCGCTGCGGGTGATGGAAATCAAAAATGAAAATTTTGATTCGGTGTGGGGAAGAGGTTTTATGCGTTTTATCTCTAAAAATTTATTATCTGTCATAATGCTTTGAACTAGAGTGCTAGGCCCAAAGCTGGCGGTCTTAACGCGAGGGCAATCTCGGTTGTGGTGATGCCATCCGGATTAATAAATGCAGAAATGTAAATTCTAAAAGACTACTTCTTGCAAGGAAAGTTCACTGTAAGGGCTATATAAACGAGAAGCGCCGCCTGCGAATCTCTCTTTTCGGGGTTTCCTTCCAAATACTTCTGCACCGCTGCGCTAATTTGTCCATTTTTTATGTTCTTGGGATAGCATACGGCCTCGGATTGGATCAGCATGTCACTCGCACCCATGATATATCCCATTCCAACCCCGTCGTGCAATGCGTTGCCAGGCGTAACACCATAACGCTTGGTACTTGTGAGGTCGTTAAGGAGGTCATTGCCGGAGTATGCGTTTGCGTTGGCAGCAGCTGCGAGACAGAGCGTGGCAATCAGATGGCGAATCAATTCAATCTCCTAAGCAAATGAGCGGGATCTTACAGTACCGACCGCAGCAGGGGACAACACGCGACCCGCCATCTCCGGATCACGGAGATGCTGTAGATAAACTGAGCGCCCCATTGCGGCATCGCTGCTAAGCTCCAGGAATCGACTTCAGAAATTGGCTTCTGTCTGCTTGTACCACCATCCAAGTACAGAAGGCGCCAAGTGTTGAGCCAACTACCGGCACAGATCCGATGATTGGAAGTGCCTCCACTGCCACTGTTGGCTCTGCCGTGCTGTCGCAATACAAGGTCTGGAAGAAATCTGGCATGCAGCTCGCCGAACCGTATTCTGGAAGGATTGGGGGGGGCTCCCGTAGACGTCTCCCAGACTGATTATCTGGTCAAGGCAGTAGCAGACTCGAAAGAGGCCTGCTGTACAGAGCGTATGACAATGCGCAATCTACTCGGTGTGGCCATCAAACCCACATGCTTTTCTGGTCTCACGGCCGATGGCCATGTGACGGAGGTCATGGTACCGGCGGACTCCGTATGGTTGCACAACGACTTGCCTCGCCCCATTGCGATTAGAGCGGTAGAAAAGTCCATTCCTCGGCCTGAAGCCTTTCGCAATGAGTTGGTGTTTTTGGGTTCTGCGGGCAAGACTCTGAGGCTGCTGTACCGCGAGTACGCCGGTGACTTTATAGGCCCCGGCGTTTTCTCAGGATGTGGCCTATGACGTAGAGGCACTTCCCATGGAGATCCAATTCCGGACGGCGCGTATCCAAGTGCTTGAGTTGCCGGGAAGCTCCATCAAGTACAGGGTTCTTTCATCCTTTTAATGGCCATCGAAAGAACCTGCGTGGGCACTTAGCTGGCGATGTTTTCGCCGGCGTGCATCAGCGCCGAGTTCGCATCAAATGCAGCGCCAACGCTTCAAACGCCGGCAACGATGTCGGGTCATTCGCCGCATTCCCGGCCACCGGGTGTGAGCCATATCGGGCAATGACCATTTCCGCTTTCGGATCGATATAGAGCGCCTGGCCATGTACGCCGCGCGCGGCAAAGGCGCCGTGGTCGTTGTGCGTGATCCACCACATATTGCGATAGCTCCAGCCGGGCAAGAGGGTGTAGCCGGCTTTGGCGAAATCGGCTGGCTTGCCGCCTTGGCGGATATCTGCGATGGCTGCAGCGGGAATGATCTGCTGTCCGTTGAAAAAGCCCTTGTTGCGGACCATTTCGCCAAAGCGCGCAAGGTCTCGCAGGCCTGTGTTCAGGCCCCCGCCGGCAAACGGGGTGCCGGTTGCGTCTACCGACATATATGCATCCTGCTCGGCGCCCAGGCGGCTCCAGATCCGGCTGGACAACAGCTGCGCGACGGATTGGCCGCTGACCCGCGCGATGATCCAACCGAGCGCATCGGTATTGGCGGTGCGGTAGCCAAAGGCCTCGCCGTGCCGGCCTTGCGGTTGTACGGTCTGCAGAAACTCGTAGTAGCTGCGGGGGCCGCTGAAGTCTTTGGGTTTGGGCAAGGGATTGCCTGCGGCCGCATGGGCCCAGACCTCCGCGTTGGGATCGGCATAGTCTTCGCTGAACCGGACGCCGGTGGTCATGTCCATCACCTGGCGCACGGTGGCGCTGCCAAAGGCTGATTTGGAGAGTTCCGGCACATAGTCCGCCACCTTGCGTTCAGGGTCGAGCTTTCCTTCCGCGACCAGCATCGCTGCCAAGGTGCCGATAAAGGACTTGGTGACCGACATCGCTGCATGCTGGCCATCGGGCTGGAGTGCGCCGGCATAGCGTTCGTAAACGATGCGGCCTTGGTGCAGCACGACAATGCCGTCGGTGTAGTTGGCGGCCAGCGCGTCACGCCAACGCATGGTTTCTCCGGTATCCAGGCGCTTGAATTCCAAGCCGTCGATATCGTCACGCAAAGCCCTCGGCAATGGGGCGGCAGGCCGCAGGCCGCGTGAAACATTCACGGTCGGCATCAGCTCGCGAAAGTGCGCCACACTCCAGCGCATCGCGGGAAATTGGAAATAGGAGCCGTCTTCAAACCGCAGAATGCGGTTCGCAGGCGGCGGCGATCCGACCATCCAGCCCAGTTTGACGGGATCGCTGTCTGCGGCATCGGGGTATGCAGATGCGGGCACCGCTTGCGCTGCAGCCATATGGCAGACCAGCAAAAGCGATGCTGCGCCCAGGCCCGGTGCGCGTTTCAACCACTGCGTTACTGCCATCTGTAGCTCCATTCATGCATGCTCTTCGCAGTATCTTATAGAGCCCAAAAGCATGCTGCCTTCATCTGCCGCAAACAGTGTGGATGGGTGACGGGAATCATCGCGTTTTGCACGGTCTTCGCATCGAGGCGCTCGCTGTACGGGAGCGCACCAAGGTGGGCGGGGGGACCGGCGCGTACCGGTTTGTCTTGCGTGGCGGTTGAGCCTGTATTCAGGCGGTTGAAGCCAGTCCTAATCCTGCAGGCGCTGCAATATGCATTTTCTTCGAGGGGCGTTGGCCATCTTTGAGGTCAGCCAGATAGCACTGGCCGGGGAAGAACACCGCTTCGACCTCTCGCAGCGACTGCAGGCCAAAACCGGCCAGTTTGAGCAGCCGCTCGGGGTAGGCCGCAATGACTGCTTCCACGGTCGTGATGTTGTGGCGGGCCAGGGCGTTGAATGCGCGGTTGGAGAGCTTTCCTGCAAGCGGGGTGGCGTGCGCAAATGGCGCATCGTTCAGCGGAGACATCAGATAGAGACAGGGTTATGTTGCGAGCCTTGATGCTAGCACCCGAGTCCTAATACAAGCTTACAACCCAGGGGCGCAGTGCGAGATGCGGCGCCTGCTCCCTGCGCGCATGAAAAAGCCCTCGGCAGAGGGCTGTTGGACAGAGAAATGGAGCATCTGCCAGCACCCATGGAGGGCCATGCTTGCTTGCACACTTGGAGGCACTCAGGATGGGGTGCTGGGGCTCGCGCTACTGCCCAGGGTCACGATGGTCTTGGGCTTCTGGCCGCGGTAGCTGAGTTCATTGCCTTTGTATTCTGGCCTTTCTATCCAGGTAATACGGGAGTCGGGAACACCATCGGGATAGGAAATTCGGTCCCTTTCATAACGGGCTTGAATCTCTTCCTGGCTCAGTGCCTGAGCTGGAAGGGGTTTGGATGCATATGTCATGGCTTTCAACTCCTTGAATATCGCTGGAATGCCGGTTCTATGCGAGGCCGCTCCTCGTCGCCACCGCCAGTATGCGCTGCGGCGCATGTACTGGGTATCGAATTCCCATAGAAAAAGCTTTGGTCTGACGTGACTTAGGCACAAATCGTCCGTTCAGCGATGGCTGTGGGAGAGCCCTTACGGCCATGCAGCTTGCACGACTGCAATACCGGACTAGCGATGGTGTGACACTGGTTGCACGCCAATCTTTTAACCCTCAAACCATCAAGGAGTGACTGATGAACGAAGACACGATCAAGGGCAACTGGAAGCAGTTCAAAGGCAAGGTGCAGGAGCAATGGGGCAAATTGACCAATGATGATCTGGATGTCGTCGATGGCCAGCGTGAACAATTGGTGGGGCGCATCCAGGAGCGCGAAGGCATTGCCAAGGATGCAGCCGAGCAGCAGGTAAAAGACTGGGAAACCAAGAACAACTACCGCTGGTAATCAAGGCGGCCTCTCCGGTTCACACCGGGGAGGTTTTTAATGTGTTGGCGAGCGGCCCTGAATGCATGGCCGCTTTGCTGCGTTATGCACCAAGGCTTGTGCGATGAATTCTTCTGACTCTGCTTTCCAGACCATTGTCAATACCGTGGCTGGTGAACTGTCCGACCTCACGGATCTGGCCCAAGCCACACGCATTATTTTTAAGTTGTTGCTGGCGGCATTGCTGGGCGGCATGCTGGGCTATGAACGAGAAGCCAGCGGCAAGGCCGCAGGTTTACGCACCCATATGCTGGTGGCGATGGGTTCTGCCACTTTCCTCGCGGTGGCGCAGCTGATGGGCATGACGCCTATGGATTCGAGCCGCGTGATCCAGGGGCTGGTGGCCGGTGTCGGTTTTCTAGGCGCCGGTGCCATTCTGAAGCCGGCCAAGGAGAGCACCGAGGATGTGAAAGGCCTGACGACCGCTGCGGGGATCTGGTTCACTGCGGCGATCGGCATGGCTGTGGGCGCAGGGGAGGAGGCAGCTGCCATTCTCTGCGCCTTGTTTGCGCTGTTCGTGTTGATGGTGCTCCCCAAGAATGTGGTGCCGCGCAAGGATGGCTCCCCAGCGGAGCAGCGCCAGCCCGAGTGAGGGCGGGCCGCGTCCCGCTGCGGGCGCTGCGTTGTCAGAATCCACCTAGACCCTCGCATTGGCCGGGCCTACGCCGCTGCCACGGCATGCGCGGTACAACAGGGTTTTGTTCAAAGGAGCCCCAATGCGCAGTACCCCTCGGGCGGCGGCCACCGCCAAAACCTCGTCATTTCCGCTGGCCATGGTGTTGACAGCCGCCGTCTCGGCGCTGTGGTATGCCGGCCAGCGGGTACGGGTGCCTCAGAATGTGCGCCCCGTGCAGGACTTTGATGCGGAGCAGTACATGGGCCACTGGTATGAGCTGGCCCGAATCGACTATGTGTTTGAGAGGGGTCTGACCTCCTGCACCGCCGACTATGTGTTGCAAAGCGACGGCACGGTGCAGGTGACCAATCGCGGCTTCGATCCGGCGAACGGGCGGTGGAAATCCGCAACAGCGGTCGCCAAGCTGCTGGCAGGGCCGGAAGTCGGCTCGTTGAAAGTTTCTTTCTTTCGTCCTTTTTATGCGGGCTACCATGTGGTCTACGTCGATCATGATGCAGGCCATGCGGTGGTGGTGGGCGACGGGGCGAAATACGCATGGATTCTCTCGCGCACGCCCAGCATCGATGACGCCGCCTATACGCGTTTGGTAGCGATTGCCGTGAGCAACGGCGTCGATGCGAACCGCCTGGTGCGCGTGCCGCATGGCGCCGCGCTGGAAATGGTGGAAAGCTCCAAGGCGGCTTGAAAGCGGGACAAAGGCTGCGTGCGCTACATGGGTATTAAATGATATTCATTCTCAACTGGTTTATCATCAGCCCATCGAGAGATGCAGCCACGGCGCTGCTCTCGGCATCTGTTTCATCGTGGGGCGACCCGGGACCTCAGCGTCTCCAAGGTCGTTTTTGCTAGCCACCGGTCGGCCTCTAAGGCCTGCCAGCCAGCCAAGCTCTTTTCCACGCTATCGATGGCCCGCGCGGTCTGTATGTCGATGTCCCATTCTTCCCACCCTTCCCAGCCCTCTAGCAGCCAAGCGGCCCCCGATGTGCGCCGTGACACCGAGCACCAACGCGGACTGCATCTGCTCGATGCCACGATCATTTCGCTCAAGCACCCGTCACCGCATACCTTGCGGGTCGGCATGCATCTGGGTGACGTCGGCAACGACCCGGTGTGGGACGGCGTGAACGTCGCCTTCCGGGTCTATCCTGATCCGCAATGGCCTGCCATCTCGCGTGTCTACACCGTCAGAAGCTTTGCGCCGCATACGCGCTGCGCGGAGTTCGATGTGGTGATGCATGGAGGTGACAGCCCGATGATGCGCTGGGCCGCACAGGCGGCCATTGGCCAACAAGTGCGGCTGACAGGCCCCCGTGGCAATATCGTGCTGCCCCGGGGCGAAGGACGCCCGGTGGCGCTGTTCTGCGATGACTCGGCACTGCCTGCGCTCTACGCGATCCTGCGCCGCTGGCCCGCAGGGGTTCAAGGCGTAGGCTGGATCGCCAGTGATGATCTGCATGGGATTGGGGAATTGCCGACAGTGCCTGGCCTGCAGCTGCAGCGGCTGCCAGCGCATGGCACCGACCTGTTGCTCCAACAGGCGCGCCAGTTGCAGTCCCCTGCGCAGTATCTGATCTGGGGTGCGGGCGAGCGCGATGAGATGCGCGCTATCCGCAAGTATTTTCAAACCGAGCTCGGCATGGACAAGGCGGATGTGTCCATCGCCGGATACTGGAAGCGCGGCGCAAGCAATACCGACATTGATGCCGAGCGCCAAAGTGCCTACCAAAAATTCAGCGCCGCCGGCGGCAAGCTGGCAGATTGGGACGACCTGGGCATTGCGCTGTAGGCGCATGGCATGCCGCAGAACGCTTCGGGCCACCTGCTGGTTATCAGGTGCGCGCGTGGTGCCGCTTCGCCGGGCTTCAGCGGTGGTGGCGCGGTCGTAGCGGTCGCAATAGCGTTCACCACGGCTGCCGTGCATTGATTGACGCGGGGCTTGGCGGCACAATCGTTCGCTTTGGCCTGCGCCGCAGGCACGCACTATCTCCCCAGTTCGCAGCCCATGTCTGATCTCAATCTATCGCTGGTTTTTCTGTTCGCGCTGTCGGTCATTACCTTGCTGGTCACCCCGGGCCCGGTGACCTTGCTGGTGGCCCGTGCCGGGCTGGTGGGTGGCATGCGCCGGGCGTTTGCCACTATTTGCGGTACCAACCTGGCCTCGCTGGTGCTGATTTTCCTGTCGGCGCTGTTGATCAAGGGCTTGCTGGTCATCGATGAATCCGCGTTCAAGCTGGTGCGCCTGGCGGGCTGCCTCTACATCGTCTGGATCGCGTGGGGCATGGTCGGCGATGCCTGGGCCATGGATGCCCAAACTGGCACTGCCATGTCTGCAGAACCTGCCACGGGCAGCAAGCAGGGCGGCTTCAGCCAGGGCTTTATCCTCGGTGTCTCCAACCCCAAGGACATCATTTTCTTTGCGTCATTTCTGCCCCAGTTCATCGGCGTGCTGCCTGCGCCTGACCACAGCCTGGCGGTGCTCACCGTCATCTGGGTGGTGCTGGATTTCAGCATGCTCGGGCTGATTGCGCTGCTGGTACGCCGCTTGATTTCTCCCGCCCGCGAAAAGCGCATCTTGCTGGTGGCCTCCTGCCTGCTGCTGGCCATCGGTGTTGCCGGTTTTGGCTATGGGCTCTACGACCTGGTGGCGTAGTGCGGCGTCAACCCTGCGCTGCCTCTTCGCTGGTACAACGCCAACAGGCCTGCCCTATGCAGGCCTGTTTTTTTATGCACACGCGCCGTTGGGCGGCGCCTCAGCGGCTGTCAACCGGCTGTGCAGGCGCTGCCTCATGGGCGGGCGCTGGGCGGCACAATGGCGCCGGCACAGGCACGGGCAGGCCAGCGGCCAATGCCTGGTCATAGACCTGGATGCGGCGGCGCTGTTCGGCCAGCGCCTTGGCATCCAGATCGGGACCGCATAAAGGCAGGGTGGGTGCAGCGGCAAGTGGGGCGCTGGCTTCTGAGGCTGCCGCTGCCGCTGCATTGGTGGGGGCTGGCCGCTCGGCTGCGCGACTTGCTTCGGCTGCCTGCTTTCTGGCAGCGGGTGGGGCCGCAGGGTATGCGGGTGCCACAGCGGCTGCGGCAGGTGCGGGAAGGGGAGGGGCAACAGGCGCAGGTGTGGATGCAGGTGCCGGGAGCGTGCGGCGCTCTGCCTGCGGCGCGGGTGCGCGGGCAGGCGCGGGGCTGGTTTTGGCGCTGCCCGCGCCTGCGTTAGCGGCAGAGGCGGGCGCAGGCGCGGGCGCCGCGCCGGTGGCAGGGCTTGCTGCCTTGCCCATCGGTGCGGCTTCGCTGCGCATCTTGGCGCTGCCGGGGGCCGCTGCGCTGTCTGCGGCGGCAGGTGCCGGGGGCGCGCCAGGTGGCGGAGGCGGTGCCGATGCTGCGCTGGGTGCGCTGTCCATCTGCGGGGCTTCCAGCTGCGGTGCGCCGGGTTCATGCAGCTGCTGCAGCGCCAGCCAGCTGACCAGGCCAATGGCGGCCAGGCTGCCCAGTGCCTGCAGCCACCAGCGGCGGTCGTTGGCGGCCTCGCCACCGAAGTACTGGCCTTGTTGGCCGGCGCCGTCCAGATCGCCAGGCGCAGCGGCGGGGTTCTGTGCTGCTTTCGCACGCGCATGGGCCAGGATGCGCGCGGTGCTGGCATCGCTGGGGCCGGCATCCTGCGCGCTGGCCTCACGGTAGAGGTCGGCCAGCGTATCGGGCCGCTTGGGGTCTTGCGGGGCGTTCATGCGGTCACCTCGATGGCCTGGCGCAGTTTGGCGCGGGCATAGCGCAAGCGGCTTTTGGCCGTTTCCTGGGTCACCTGTGTGGCCGCCGCGATCTCGGCCAAGGACATATCGGCTTCGGCCTGCAGCAAAAATGTCTCGCGCTGTTCGGGGGGCAACTGGGCCAGGGCGTCGAGCAGCGCGCGCGCCAGGTCCTTGCGGCCCTGCAGGCGCTCGGGGTCAAAGCCGGAGTTGGCAAACAAGGTCTCGGCCAGGCGCATGCCTTCGCTGTCCTCTTCATCCAGGCTGCGGTGGGCCTTGTGGCGGCGCCAGTGGTCCACCAGCTTGTGGTGGGCCAAGGTGAAGGCCCAGGTAGTGAACTGTGCCTGCGGCTGGTAGCGGGCGGCGCCATCGACCACGGCAAACCAGGTCTCCTGCGCCAGGTCATCGGCCAGCGCGGCATTGCCGGTATTGCGGAAAAAATAACGCCACAAGCGCTGGCTGTGGCGCTGGTAGAGCTGCTCGAACGCCGCCACCTGACCGCTGGCGTAGGCCAGCATCAGCGCTTGGTCGTCTGGCATCTCGGCTTGCATGCGGCAGATTATGCAAAAGCCTGTGCTTGCGGGTGGCGACTGTGGAGAAAATCGCACGCCCCCGCACCGCCTTGTCCGCGCATGCAGGCCGTCAATAGGCAGGCGGATCAGGTACATAGCCCGACGGCGATGCCGGAAAAGGGCGGGGCGCCGGCTGCGCTGCGGACTGCGGCGCGCGGATGATGCCCTGGGCCACCAGGTTGGCATGGCTGTCATAGCGGATGCGGATGATGTGCGCCGGGCTGCTGCTGGCGCTGTGGAACTGGGTGGTCCGCGTCACAGAGCGCTCCAGTGCACCATGGCCGGTGCCCAGGCGCGGCGCCACCGGTGCCGGGGCAGCGGGTGCGGTGGCCTGGCGGGATTCTGCAGCGACCGGGGCACTGGGCGCGGCGGAGGCGGCGGGGCTGGCGGGTGGCGGCATCGCTGGCGCTGCGCTGTCGGCGCTGCTGGCCTCGGCGGCCGGTGCCGAGCTTTTTTGCGCCTCGCGGTTGCGCAGGATGGGTGGCTGGGGCTGGGGTTCGCGCTCGCGGAACACCGCGACCCCGATCACGCCGATGTCGCGGGGCCGGCCGGTGCGTGCGGCATAAGAATCGTCGCTGTGCGAGAAGTAGAAGGCGGCGACCTGCTGGTCGCTCTTGCGCCAGCCGGAGATGGCCCATTGCTGGCGGCCGCCCAGCACATAGCCATCGTCGGGCACGGCAGCCGCTGCCTGGCCGCTGATGGCGTTGATGCCGTCAATGCTGAGCACCGCGAGGATGCGGCCTCGGCTGCGGTTCTTGATATCGACGGCATAGCTGCTGCCCGGCTGGCCTGCCACCCAGTACTCGCCCTGGTGGTAGTACAGAGGCAGGCGTTGGCCACTGCTGCGGTCGATGATCTGCACATCGGCCAGCTGGCTGGCCTGCGCGGGCAGGCCGCCCACCAGGCTGCCAGCAAGCAGGGCGAGTGACGCCAGGGCTTTGATGCCGAGGCGCTGGTGTAGGCAAGCGGAGAAGAACGCAGAAACAGGGGCAGAGGGGGCGTGCATGGCAGGGCTTTGCAGAAGTGGTGGTCTGCCCTGAATCGCGCCATCCGCCCGCAAGGGGTTAAAGGGCGCTGCACCCAATCGTATTTATTTGTAAGCCTCGCGGGCAGGCCGTTGCAGCGGGCCTGCCCGAAAGCCGCGCTTACTTCTGCGTCACCAGCGAGCAGGTGCTCTTGGACAGTGGCTGGAAAGCCTGCTCGCCCGGGATGGTGTCCAGGATCTTGTAGTAGTCCCAGGGGCCCTTGGATTCCTTGGGTGTCTTCATCTGCACCAGGAACATGTCATGCACCATGCGGCCGTCTTCGCGCACATAGCCGTTTTGCGAGAACATGTCGTTGATCTTCATGGTCTTGAGCTGCTTGGTCACCGCCAGGCCATCATCGGTGCCAGCCGCCTCGATGGCCTTGAGATACTGGGTGACGGCCGAGTAGACGCTGGCCTGGTTCATCGAGGGCATTTTCTTCATGCGGGCCTGGTATTTTTTGGACCACTCGCGCGAGGCATCGTTGCGGTCCCAATAGAACGCGGTCGCGAACGTCAGGCCCTGGCCCAGCTCCAGCCCCATGGCATGGGCATCGTTGATATAGATGAGCTGGGGCACAAAGGTCAGGTTCTTGGTCATGCCGAACTCGCGCGCCGTCTTGATGGAGTTGACGGTGTCCTGCGTGGCGTTGGCCAGTGCGATCACCTGGGCCTTGCTGGCCTGGGCCTGCATCATGAAGGACGAGAAATCGCTGGCATTGAAGGGGTGGTAGACGGTGCCCAGCACCTTGCCGCCGCCTTCCTTGACGAAGTCGGTGACGGTGGCGGCCGTCACCTTGCCATAGGCGTAATCGACGGCCACGATGTACCAGTCCTTCTTGCCCTGGGCCAGGATACTCTGTACCGCAGACTTGCCCAGCGAGTACGAATCCACCGTGTAGTGGATCGATGTCGGGCCGCAGAACTCATTGGTCAGCCCGGTGGACAGCGCGCCCGTGCTGATGGCGACCTTGCCACGCTCCTTGGCCATCGTGAACACCGCACCGGCAATGGCCGAGTTGTTGATGTCGACGATCATGTCCACCCCTTCGGCATCCCACCACTGGCGCGCCTTGGTGCCGCCGATATCGGCCTTGTTCTGGTGGTCGGCAAACACCACTTCCACCGGCTTGCCCAGCACCTTGGCGCCAAAGTCTTCGACCGCCATCTTGGCCGCTTCCACCGAGCCCTTGCCGCCCGAGTCTGCGTACTGGCCCGACATGTCGCTGAGCACACCGATCTTGACCTTGTCATCGGAGATGCCGGCGGCCTGGACGGCCAGGGTGGCGCATGCCAGCAAGCTGGCAGCAGCGGTAGATGTGCGAAGGGTCATTGCTTGTCTCCTGTCTGTTGTTGTCGTCACCGGCGGGTCCTGGCCTGGCTAAGGCGTGGCCACCGGCCTTCGCAGGAATTATCAAAAGCGTTGCGGCAGCCCATTACGGTGCTTCCCCTAGGACGCTGGGCAAACCAGTCCCATCTGCGACAAAATGCAAGAATGCTGGCTGCACCCTGCTGCTGTCTCGGTCATACGGCTTGAAAGGCCCCGATGGATCCCTCGCACACCCACCCCGCCCCCTTTGAGACCATGCCGCTCAACGCGATGAAGCTGCTGGTCTTGCTGGTGCTGGTGCTCAGCACTTTTGGCGGCCTGTACTGGGCGCCGGAGATCGATGCCCTCTGGGGCAATGGCACGGCCTATCTGTACGGCGCATCGGTGCTGCCGGTGCTGTATGTGCTGCTGGTTGGCGGCTACGCCTTGTACATGCACCGCCACCCGGAGAAGGATGTGCAGGTTGCCCGCAATGACCATGGCACGAAACCATAAGTTCTTTGTGCTGTATTTGCTGGGCCTGGGCTGCTTCATCGGCCTGGTCGCCTGGGCCGAGCGCGCCGGTCTGTCGCGCCAGTGGATTGGTCCGCTGTTCCTGTTTGTCCCGGTGATGATGTATGCGGCCATTGGCGTCTGGGGGCGCACGGCCGATTCGGAGGAGTACTACGTGGCCGGGCGCCGCATACCGCCGGTCTACAACGGTATGGCCACGGCGGCCGACTGGATGAGCGCGGCCTCCTTCTTGTCGCTGTCGGGCGCGCTGTACCTGCAGGGCTTTGCCGGCACCAGCCAGCAAGCGGGGGGCCTGGCCTATCTGCTGGGCTGGAGTGGCGGCTTTGTATTGGTGGCGCTGCTGATTGCGCCGCAGCTGCGGGCGCTCAATCTCTACACCTTGCCCGATTTCTTTCAACTGCGCTATGGCGGGCGCTGGCCGCGCGTGATTGCTGCGGTGGCAGCGGTGATGTGCTCGTTTTCCTATGTGGTGGCGCAGATCTATGCGGTGGGCCTGATCGCCTCGCGGCTCACCGGCGTGCAGTTCGAGATCGGCATCATGCTGGGCTTGGGCGGTGTGCTGGTGTGCTCCTTTCTGGGCGGCATGCGGGCCATCACCTGGACCCAGGTCGCGCAGTACGTGATGATCCTGCTGGCCTTCCTGATCCCGGTGTCGTGGCTGGCCTACCAGCGCCTGGGCAACCCGGTCGCCGCCGTGGCCTACACCCAGGACCTGGGCAAGATCGCCGACCTGGAAAAGCAGCTGCTGAGCGACCCGGCCGAGCGCGATGTGGAACTGGTCTATCTGCAAAAGGGCATGCTGTATGAATCGCGGCTGCGCAACATCCCCGCTGCGCTGGAGGCGGAGCGCACGCGCCTGCACGAGAAAGTGCAGCAGTTGCGCATCAGCAATGCGGACCTGAGCCAGGTGCTGGCCGCAGGACGCGAGCTGGCCGCCTTGCCGCAGGACGTGGCCAGCGCCCGTGAGCTGTGGACGGCAGCCATGCGCGAGAACTATGCCCGTGCCCAGCCGCTGGGCGGCATGCCGCAGCACACCTTGCCCTATGCGCCGATGCTGGGCACCGAACAGAGCGCGCAGGAGCAGGAGAGCCTGTCGCGCCGTAACTTCATGGCGCTGATGTTCTGCCTGATGCTGGGCACGGCCGGTCTGCCGCATCTGCTCACCCGCTTCTACACCCTGCCCAGTCCGGCAGCTGCGCGCAGCTCGGTGGTCTGGACCTTGTTCTTCGTGGTGCTGCTCTACACCAGTGCGCCGGCGCTCGCTGCGCTGGTCAAGCTGGAGGTGATGCAAAGCCTGGTCGGTAGCCATTTCGATGCGTTGCCGGCCTGGATCGCGCAGTGGACGCGGATGGACAATGCCTTGCTGTCGATCGAGGATGCGAATGGCGATGGCATCGTGCAATGGGGCGAAATCCACCTTGGTGCGGACCTGATCATGCTGGCCACGCCGGAGTTGGGGGGCCTGCCCTTTGTGGTCTCGGGCCTGGTGGCGGCCGGCGGGCTGGCCGCTGCGCTGTCCACCGCCGATGGCCTGCTGCTGACTATCAGCAACGCGCTGGTGCGTGACCTCTACCTGGTCGAGCGCGGCAAGTCGGTCACGCCGCAGCAGCGCGTGATTCTGTCCAAGTTCACATTGCTGATGGTGGCGCTCGCTGCGGCCGCAGTGGCGTCGGTGCGCAGCTCGGGCATTCTGGTGCTGGTGTCCGCTTCATTCTCGATTGCCGCTGCCGCCTTTGTGCCGGCCATGCTGCTGGGCCTGTACTGGCGCGGTGCCACGCGGCGCGGGGCCGTGTGCGGCATGGCGGCCGGGCTGGGAATTACGCTGTACTACATGGTCGTCAACATGCCGATCACCAGCCTGGTGCCCGGCGCCCAGGCCTCTGCGCATCTGTGGTGGGGCATTCAGCCCACATTGGCAGCGGTGTTTGGTGTGCCCCTGGGCATCTTCGTGACCTGGGCGGTCAGCTGCTGCACCCGGCAGTCCTTGCCCCGCGCCCCATAGCGCAGGCCAGGCTGGCCCGGACATGAAAAAAACTGCACAGGCTGGACGCCATGTGCAGTTCTTATGGGGGTGGTTCAGAGGCCCGCAGGCATGTGGGTCTTAGACCTTCAGCAGTTCCACATCGAACTTGAGGGTGGCGTTCGGAGGAATCACGCCGCCTGCGCCGCGTGCACCATAGCCCAGCTCCGCAGGGATGATCAGGGTGCGCTTGCCGCCCACCTTCATGCCTTGCACGCCTTCGTCCCAGCCCTTGATGACCATGCCGGCGCCCAGCGGGAACACGAAGGGGTCGTTGCGGTCCTTGCTGGAGTCGAACTTGGCGCCTTGCTCACCATTGTTGTAGAGCCAGCCGGTGTAGTGCACGGTGACTTGCTTGCCCTTGGCCGCTTCGGCGCCGGTGCCAACTTCCGTGTCTTCGTACTGCAGGCCGGATGGGGTGGTGACGGTGGTCATGTGATTCCTTTGTGAGTGCTTTGCTACCAGCTGCGATCATACCCGCCCACAAACGCAGAGCCCGCACAAGGCGGGCTCTGCAGGACAAAAATGGCCTCGGTGCGCGGGAATTTACTTCTTGGTCTGGGCTGCCACCCAGCGTGTCGCGAAGGCCTGCACATCAGACAGGCGCTTGAGCAGGTCCTGGCCGGAGGGGGTGACGGTGTAGCCATCGCTGTTGTGGTCGAGGAAACCGGCCTCGCGCAACTCCTTGATGCGGGTGTTGAGCGTATTGGGCGTAATGCCGCCCACACTGTCCTGCAGCAAGCGGAAGGTCTGGGGATGCCCGTCACGCAAGGCCCAGAGCACACGCAAAGCGTAGCGGCATTCCAACCGCTCGAAGAGCTGGTTGATGGCGGTGTTTTCCTTGGCGCTCATGTAAGGGTCTCCTTGCGCTGTGTTGAGGAGCGAGGTCCAGGCCTTCGCATGCAAATCCACTGAGAGGGTGCGATCGGCGTCGCGGCAACATCTGCTACAAGTTTAATAGCTCTTCATCGGCGGTGTATAGGCGCAGCTGCCGAATGGGCCTAGGCGGCATCCTAAGTGTTGTTCAATTGCTACGGTTTTTGAGTGTGCAAAGGCCGCCCAGAAGGCGCTGCAGCGCAGAAGTGGCCCTCTCGCACGCCCGGGCCCGTGCCCTGGTCTGCAGGGGGGAGCGAGCCGGTCAATGGGCGCTGTAGCGCACCATGCGCGGACCCCGGCACAGGCCAAACAGGCGCATGCCGGCCTGGTTGGCTACCTGGATGGCGAGGCTGGTGGGGGCGGAGATGGTGGCCAACACCGGCAGACCCATGCGGGCGCATTTGCGCACCAGCTCATAGCTGGCACGGCTGGTCATCACCACAAAGCCGGGTTGGGCCAGCATCTGTTGCTGCGCCATGTGGCCCAGCAGCTTGTCCAACGCATTGTGGCGGCCCACATCCTCCAGTGCGGCCTGCAATTGGCCATCGGGGGTGGCCCAGCCAGCCGCATGAACGGCGCCGGCCTGCTGGTTGAGCAGCTGCAGCCCGGGCAGCTGAGAAAATGCCGTCTGCAACGCAGCCAGGTCCAGCTGGCTGGCCCAATCCGCCAGCGCTGGCAGAGGCTCGGGCACCAGGTCCAGCGCGTCCATCGAATCAATGCCGCAGATGCCGCAGCCGGTGCGGCCGGTGAGGGCGCGGCGCCGCTCCTTCAGGCGCACAAAGCAGCGGCTGGCGATCTGCATCTCCACGCTGATGCCCGGTGCTTCCGGGTCCGTGCCGCAAGGTGCCAGCGGCTGCACCTCGATGCCATAGCAGTCGGCCACCTGGTCGATGATGCCTTCGGACAGCGCAAAGCCCAGTGCAAACACCTCCAGGTCCTGGGGGCTGCACATCATCACCGCATGCGAGATGCCGTTGAACACCAGCGCCACCGGCACTTCGGCCGCAACCGCATCCAAGCGCGAGACCGAGGCCTCAGGCGTGATCACGGTGGCGGGCAGTTGCTGGACGGCGCGGGGCAGATCGGAAGACATGGCGCTGATTGTGACGCAAAGCGAATGCCGGCGTTCGGGCCGTGGGCAGGCGTGCAAAAAAGCAAACCCCGCCGAGGCGGGGTTTGCGGACAAGACCGGATCGGTCTTGAGGTCGTTCAGATGAAGCTGCGCAGCTTGTCCGAGCGGCTGGGGTGCTTGAGCTTGCGCAGCGCCTTCGCTTCGATCTGGCGGATGCGCTCGCGCGTCACATCAAACTGCTTGCCCACTTCTTCCAACGTGTGGTCGGTGGACATTTCAATACCGAAGCGCATGCGCAGCACCTTGGCCTCGCGGGGGGTCAGGCCATCGAGGATGTCCTTGACCACATCGCGCAGGCCGGCCTGCATCGCGGCATCGACTGGCGCAGTGTTGGCGCTGTCTTCGATGAAGTCACCCAGGTGGCTGTCGTCATCGTCACCGATCGGCGTTTCCATCGAGATCGGCTCTTTGGCGATCTTCATGATCTTGCGGATCTTGTCTTCCGGGATCTCCATCTTCTCGGCCAGGATGGAGGCATCCGGCTCGAAGCCGAACTCCTGCAAGTGCTGGCGGCTGATGCGGTTCATCTTGTTGATGGTCTCGATCATGTGCACCGGAATGCGGATGGTACGAGCCTGGTCCGCAATGGAGCGCGTGATCGCCTGGCGAATCCACCAGGTTGCATAGGTCGAGAACTTGTAGCCGCGGCGGTATTCGAACTTGTCCACGGCCTTCATCAGGCCGATGTTGCCTTCCTGGATCAGATCGAGGAACTGCAGACCACGGTTCGTGTACTTCTTGGCAATGGAGATCACCAGGCGCAAGTTGGCCTCGATCATTTCCTTCTTGGCATTGCGCGAGGCGCGCTCACCATCGTTCATGCGCTTGTTGATGAGCTTGAGCTCATCGAGCGGCACGACGACGCGGGCCTGCAGGTCGATCAGGTTCTGCTGCAGCTCCTGCACCGGCGGGATATTGCGGCCCATGATGGCGCTCCAGCTGTTGCCCGCTTGCGCTTCCTTCTCGATCCATTGCAGGTTGAGCAGGTTGGCCGGGAACAGCTGGATGAACTTTTCTTGGGGCAGACCGCACTTCTCGACAATGATCTTGCGCAGTGCACGCTCTTTCTGGCGCACGCTGTCGACCTGCTCGCGCAGCATGTCGCAGAGCTTTTCAATGGTCTTGGCGGTAAAGCGGATGGTCATCAGCTCGGCCGACAACTGGTCCTGCACCTTGGTGTACTGGGGCGAGCCGTAGCCGCTCTTGTCATAGGCGGCGTGCAATTGCTCGAACAGCGACTGCAGCTTGGCAAAGCGCGACAGCGCCTCGTTCTTCAACTCTTCGAGCTTCTTGGTCAGCGCCTTGGAGCCGCCCTTGCCGTCGTCGTCGTCTTCCTCGTCGTACTCGTCGAAGTCTTCTTCAGCGACGTAGTCGTCGTTTTCGTCGGCGTCGGAGAAACCGTCCACCACGGTGGAGATGACGACCTTGCCTTCGCGGATCTCTTCGCCCATCGCCAGAATCTCGGCAATGGTCGCGGGCGATGCGCTGATGGCCAGCATCATGTCCTGCAGGCCGCCTTCGATGCGCTTGGCGATTTCAATTTCGCCTTCGCGGGTCAGCAGCTCGACAGTACCCATTTCACGCATGTACATGCGGACCGGGTCGGTGGTGCGGCCGAACTCGGAATCCACCGTTGACAAAGCCGCTTCGGCTTCTTCTTCGGCTTCTTCTTCGGTGGTCGCGGACTGGCCGGTGTTGTTCAGCAGCAGGGTTTCTGCGTCGGGCGTCTGCTCGTAGACGGCCACCCCCATGTCGTTCAACATGGAGATCACCACTTCCAGCGTCTCGGCATCGACCAGCTTGTCGGGCAGGTGGTCGGAGATTTCGGCATTGGTCAGGTAGCCGCGGGTCTTGCCCAGCTTGATCAGGGCCTTCAGGCGCTGACGGCGGGTGGACATTTCCTCTTCGGTCAGCACGGCTTCGTCGAGGCCGAACTCCTTCATCAATGCGCGTTCCTTGGCCTTGGAGACCTTCATGCGCAGCGGCTTGACCTTCTCGGTCGGCGCATCAGGGGAGGAGGTCGAGGCCTCTACCACCTCTTCGCTGTCGCCGGCGATGTCTTCTTCGATATCCGAGAAGTCGGTATCGTCGATATCTTCATCGCCCTTGTCCTTGGCTTTGGCCTTGGTCTTGGCGGCAGCCGTCTTGCGAGGCGCCTTGGGCTTGTCGTCTTCGGCCTTGGCCGTCTTGGCCTTGGCTGCAGTCTTGGTGGCGGCCTTGGCCTTCACCGGGGTCTCTTCATCGGCGGCTTCGCTTTTCTTGGCGGCGCGCTTTTTGGGGGCACCTGCGTTGAGCAGGGCATCGGCTGCCTTGAGCAGTTCGGCCTGGGACAGGCGTTGTTTTTCGGACACGGAGCTAACCTTCTTCGTCGCTGCCTTGGCTGGGGTGGGCGCAGCACTGGCTTTTACGGTTTTGCCTGCTGCAGCAGTAGCACGCTTGGCCGCCGGTTTGGCGGCAGGGCTGGCTGCTGTAGCTTTGGCACTTTTGGCCGCGCTGGTGTTGGTGGACGACTTGACGGACGACTTCGCGGACTTTGTAGCTGGCATGGACACCCTCAGAGCAAAGAGAACACACAAAGAAAACTGGCAAGCGCCATCACCGGCGCATGGGAACTGCAGCGGTCAATCGCAACAAGTGCGGCGAACAACGCGGCTGCACGAGGCGCTAAGCCTCAAGGCAAGATGTGGGGGCGATCATTTGGAATGCAGTCCTTGCGGTATTTTGGGCACTTGCGCTGGTGGCAAATCGCATGATCCTTCATGCGGGCCCGGTCCGGAGGTGCTGCTGTCGCTCTTGCCGATGTGTCAAATATTATACCTTTTTGCCCAATGTCAAGGGCCTGTACGGCCATCGGGCTAAATATTTTTGCAGGCCCTTCCCGGCGATGGAGGGCCGGGCTTACTTGTTGACCTGGCGCTTGAGCAGGCCGATGCGGTGGAAGTTGCTCTGGTAGCGGCGCAGCGCCTGCGGATCGGAAGCCTGGGTGACCAGATGGCGGTTTTGCTCTTCGAGCTGGTCCAGCACGATGCGGCTGAGGGAGTCGCGCAACTCGGCGCGGATCTCGTCGAGCGGGCCGTCAATCTGCGCATGCTGGCCTTGCATCAGCACGGTTGCGAAGGCCTCGACCGGGTGACCGCGCATATGCTCGCGCAGTACTGCCCAGGATTGGGCGCCATGGGCGAGAAACTGCTGCTCCACCCAGGCAAAGAGCGGGCCATGGGGGCTCGGCAGCTGGGCCAAGGTAGCGGCGTCTTCGGGTGAGAAGTTCTCCAGAAACGCCATGTGCGACAGCAGCAGGCGGGCGGCCTGGTCCTCGCGGGTGACCGCCACGCTGGGCATCGGCGGCTGTGGTTCGGGCCGGGGCTGCCAACCGCCTTTGCGGCCGCCCTGGCCGGGGCGCCACTCGCCACTGCGCTTGATGTAGCCGTTGCCGCCGCCATGGGGGCTGCGTGGCTCTCCGTAGTGCTCGTTGCGCTGGCCGGGGTAGCGGTCCATCGTGGTGTCGCTGCCCCAGGGGGGCGCATCGCCATAGGCAGGCATGCTTTCGGCACCCGTTTGCGGGGCATCCCAGGCGGGGGCATGCCGCGCGCTGCTGCTGGCGGCCGCATGGCCGCCGCCGCTTTGGCGTGCCAGCTCTTGTGCGGTGGTCTTTTGCCACAGATTTTCCAGCTCGGCAGCGGGCAACTGGGCCTTGTCGGCTATCTCGCCCAGCAATTGGCGCTTGAGCGCGCCATCGGGCAGCAGGTTCCACAGCGGGCGCGCGTTGCTGGACATGCGCGCGCGGCCTTCGGCCTGGCCCAGGTCACACATTTCGCTGGCCGCTTCGAGCAAGAAGCGTGACAGCGGCGTGGCGTCATGCACATGGCGGGCAAAGGCGTCCGCGCCGTACTCGCGCACAAAGCTGTCCGGGTCGTGCTCGGCCGGTAGAAACAGAAACTTGATGCTGCGCGTGTCGCTGGCATAGGGCAGTGCGCCGTCCAGTGCCTTGCGCGCGGCGCGGCGGCCGGCGGCATCGCCGTCAAAGCTGAAGACCACGGTATCGGTAAAGCGGAACAGCTTGTGCACATGGTCAGGCGTGCAGGCAGTGCCCAAGGTGGCGACCGCATTCGGAAAGCCCAGTTGGGCCAGCGCCACCACATCCATGTAGCCTTCGGTCACCAGCACATAGCCATGCTCGCGAATGGCCGTGCGGGCCTCGAACAGCCCATACAGTTCGCGCCCCTTGTGAAAGACCGGGGTTTCGGGCGAGTTCAGGTACTTGGGCTTTTCATCGCCAAACACCCGGCCGCCAAAGCCGATGCACTCGCCCTTGACGTTGCGGATGGGGAACATCACCCGGTCCCGAAAGCGGTCGTAGCGTTTGCCCTCGCCGTCGTCCGATTCGATCACCAGGCCGCATTCGACCAGCTTGGCATCGTCATAGGCAGGGAAGATGCTGGCCAGGCTGCGCCAGCCCTCGGGCGCATAGCCCAGGCCAAAGCGCTTGGCGGTGATGCCGCTGACGCCCCGGCCCTTGAGGTAGGCAATGGCCTTGGGCGATTGCGACAGCTGCTTGCGGTAGGCGTCTCCGGCTTTTTCGAGCAGATCGGTGAGCGAGGCCTGTTTTTCGCGCGCCTGCGCGGCGCGCTCGCGCTGCTGGGGCGATACATCGTCCTCGGGCACCGGCAGGCCCACGCTCTGTGCCAGGTCGGTCACCGCTTCGCGAAACCCCATGCCGGTATGGTCCATCAGAAAACCGATGGCATTGCCGTTTTTGCCGCAGCCAAAGCAGTGGTAGAACTGCTTGGAGGGGCTGACGCTGAAGGAGGGCGATTTCTCGCCATGGAAGGGGCACAGCCCCATGAGGTTGGCGCCGCCTTTTTTCAGCTGCACATAGCGGCCGACCACGTCGACCACGTCGACGCGGGACAGCAGCTCCTGGATAAATGACTGGGGAATGGACACCCGGCTATTGTCGCGCATGCCGGGCTGCGCTGCCGCGCCGCCACCCCAATCCGCCCGTGGTCGGTGGCCATTGCCGGCTATCGAAAGCGTGACAGCGCGCAATCTTCGCGTCAGCAGCTTGTGGCACAGTGCTGCCCAGGAGACCAACCGCCATGAGCAGCATTTTTGACACCGGGCTCGCCCGCAATGGGGCCAACCATACGCCGATGACACCGCTGGGCTTTATCGCCCGCACCGCCGAGGTCTACCCGGAGCGGCTGGCCATCATTCACGGCGAACTGCGCCAGACCTGGGCGCAGACCTATGCGCGCTGCCGGCAACTGGCCAGCGCCTTGCAGCAGCATGGCATTGGCAAGAACGACACGGTGGCGGTGATGCTGCCCAACACCCCGCCGATGGTGGAGGCGCATTTTGGCGTGCCGATGGCGGGCGCGGTGCTCAATACGCTCAACACCCGGCTCGATCCACAGACCATTGCCTTCATGCTGGACCATGGCGAGGCCAAGGCGCTGATCGTGGACCCGGAATACGCCAGCGTCGTGGCCAAGGCCTTGGCGCTGCGCCAATCGCAGACACCCATCCTGCTGGTGGATGTGGAAGACGCGCTCTACGGCGAGGCCAGCGAACGGCTGGGCAGCCTGAGCTACGAGGCCTTGCTGGCCCAGGGCGATGCCGGTTTTGACTGGCAGCTGCCTGGCGATGAATGGGATGCGATTGCGCTGAACTACACCAGCGGCACGACCGGCAACCCCAAGGGCGTTGTCTACCACCACAGGGGCGCGGCCGTGAATGCCATCAGCAACGTGCTGGAATGGGACATGCCCAAGTTCGCGGTGTACCTGTGGACCTTGCCGATGTTCCACTGCAACGGCTGGTGCTTTCCCTGGACGGTGGCGCTGCGCGCCGGCGTCAATGTCTGCCTGCGCCGGGTTGATGCGCAGGCCATTTTTGCGGCGATCAAGCAGCATGGCGTCAGCCACTACTGCGGCGCGCCAATTGTGCACAGCCTGCTGGTCAACGCGCCTGCGGCATTGAAGGAGGGCGTGCCTGCCGGCGTCAAATGCATGGTGGCCGGTGCTGCGCCGCCGGCGGCCATGATCGAGGGCATGGAGCAGCTGGGCTTTGACCTGACCCATGTCTATGGGCTGACCGAGGTCTATGGCCCGGTGATGGTCTGCGCGCAGCAGGCCGACTGGCAGACCATGGACGTGGGCGAGCGTGCCCGCCTCAATGCCCGCCAGGGCGTGCGCTACCACCTGCAGCGCGATGCGCAGGTGCGCGATCCGGAGACCCTGGCGCCGGTGCCCTGGGACGGCCAGACCATGGGCGAGATCATGCTGCGGGGCAATATCGCGATGAAGGGCTACCTGAAAAATCCCGAGGCGACGCAGGAGGCGTTTCGCGGTGGCTGGTTCCACACCGGTGACCTGGCGGTGCAGGACCCGGATGGCTATATCAAGATCAAGGACCGCAGCAAGGACATCATCATCTCGGGCGGGGAGAACATCTCGTCGATCGAGGTCGAGGACGTGCTCTACCGCCACCCCGCCGTGCTTGCAGCGGCCGTGGTGGCCAAGCCCGATGCCCGCTGGGGCGAGACGCCCTGCGCCTTTGTCGAGCTCAAGCCTGGCGCGCAGGTAAGCGCGGAGGACATCGTGGCCCACTGCAAAAAGCACCTGGCTGGCTTCAAGATTCCGCGTGCAGTGGTGTTTGGCGAGCTGCCCAAGACCAGCACCGGCAAGATCCAGAAGTTCGAGCTGCGCAAGCAGGCGGGGTCTGCGGACGCGATAGACCGTTGATGCGCATGAAAAAACCCGCCGCAGCAGGCTGGGCGGGTTGGGATCGGCTGGCTGGGCGCTGACCTTTACTTGCCCCAGGAATCCTTCAGGCCGGTGATCTTGTTGAACACCGGCTTGTCGCTGCGGTGGTCGTGGCGGTCGGCCACAAAGTAGCCAAAGCGCTCGAACTGGAACTTGTCATCGGGCTGCGCCGTCTTCAGCGATGGCTCGACATAGGCGGTCACGACCTTGAGGCTCTCGGGGTTGAGCAGGGCCAGGAAGTCCTTGCCGCCGGCATCGGGCTGCGGATCGGTGAACAGGCGGTCATAGAGCCGCACTTCGGCTTGCACGCCATCGGCCACGCCCACCCAGGTGATGGCGGCCTTGACCTTGACGCTGTCCGCACCAGGCGTGCCGCTCTTGGTGTCGGGCACCACGGTGGCCAGCACCTTGGTGATCACGCCATCGGCATCCTTCTCGCAGCCCGTGCATTCGATCACATAGCCGCCCTTGAGGCGTACCTTGTTACCAGGGAACAGGCGCTTGTAGCCCTTGGGAGGCACTTCGGCAAAGTCTTCGCGCTCGATCCAGACCTCGCGGCCCAGCGTGAAGTGGCGCTCGGGGGCGACCTGGCCTTCTGCCGGGTGGGGCAGGGCGGGCAGGCTGCAGGCTTCCAGGTGGTCGGCACTGCCGAACACCTCGGCCCAGTTGCTCAGCTCCAGCTTGACCGGGTCCAGCACCACCATCGCGCGGTGGGCCTGGTTTTCCAGGTCTTCGCGCAGGCAGCCGTCCAACGTGGCGTAGTCGATCCAGGCGTAGTCCTTGGTGACACCGATGCGCTCGCAGAAATTGCGGATGGACGCGGGGGTGTAGCCACGGCGGCGCAGGCCGACGACGGTGGGCATGCGTGGGTCGTCCCAGCCGCTGACCAGTTGGTTGTCCACCAGGTGCTTGAGCTTGCGCTTGCTGGTGATCACATAGGTCAGGTTCAGGCGCGAGAACTCGTACTGGCGCGGCTGGGGCGCATCGATCAGGCCACCGGCACGCAGGTGGTCCAGCAACCAGTCATAGAAGGGGCGCTGGTCCTCGAACTCTAACGTGCAGATCGAGTGGGTGATGTGCTCGTAGGCATCCTCGATCGGGTGCGCAAAGGTGTACATCGGGTAGATGCACCATTGGTTGCCGGTGTTGTGGTGCTCGGCATGGCGCACCCGGTAGATCGCAGGATCGCGCAGGTTGATGTTGGGCGCCGTCATGTCGATCTTGGCGCGCAGCACGGCAGCGCCATCGGGCAGCTTGCCCTCCTTCATGTCGGCAAAGCGCTGCAGGTTCTCGGCCACGCTGCGGTCGCGGAACGGGCTGTTGACGCCCGGGCGCGTGAAGTCGCCCCGGTTGGCCTTCATCTCTTCGGCAGACTGCTCGTCCACATAGGCCAGCCCCTGCTCGATCAGGTAGACCGCGCAGCGGTGCATGAAGTCGAAGTAGTTGCTGGCGTAGTACAGATTCTGCTCGCCGCTCGGGTCCTTCCAGTCAAAGCCCAGCCAGCGCACGGCATCGATGATGCCGTCCACATACTCCTGGTCTTCCTTTTCCGGATTGGTGTCGTCAAAGCGCAGGTGGCAGACGCCGCCGAAGTCGCGCGCGAGACCAAAGTTCAGGCAAATGGCCTTGGCATGGCCCACATGCAGGTAGCCGTTGGGCTCGGGCGGGAAGCGGGTGCGGATCTTGGCCTGGTCGACGGGGCCTTGCTGGTGGTGCTGGGCATCGCCAGGCGAGCCACCCCAGTGGCGCTGGGCATAGCTGCCTTTGTCGAGGTCGGCCTCGATGATTTGTCGCAGGAAATTGGTGGGTTTGACCACTTCGTCACTACCGTTGTGCGAAGCGCTCGGGGCAGGTGCATTCATAGAGGTGTATTCTAAGGGAGTACCCTGATGGCTGGAACGGATTGCGGTTTATGGGGCTCTGACCCTGCATCAGGCATGTCATTTACGCTTTGCAACAGGATAGCTGGTCTTGAAACCATAATTTGCAGAGCGTTTGGTATCTTTCTGCCTGCTTGCCGCGTTGAAAGTTCAATGACATTTTTCAGGGATTCTCGCAAGGAGATCAATATGCGCAACTCGATGCTGAAACAAGGCTCTCGCTGGGCCGCTGCCGCTGTGCTGACTGGCTTGGCGCTGATGAGCGCTGGCGCCCATGCCAGCCGGGTGTCCTGGTCGGTGGGTATCAATGTGCCAGCCCCGGTGTATGTCGCTCCTGCGCCGGTGTATGCACCGCAGCCGGTGTATGTGGCACCGCCCCCTGTGTATGCGCCCCAGCCGGTCTATGTGGCACCTCCACCTCCCGCCGTGGTCTACCGCCCCGCACCGGTCTACCGCCCGGCGCCGGTATATTACGGCCCACCTCCCGGCCGCTACTACCGCCACCATCGCCACGACCGCGATTACTACCGCTATTGAGGCAGCAGCCCTGCCCAAGCAGCCCACGCCCTGGCCCGCCAGGGCTTTTTTATGGGCGCCTGGCAGCGCGCCAGCCGCTCGGCTGTCGCTTGGCTGATGCAGCAACGGTTGGAATGCTCGGATAATCCACAGCTGTTGTCCGTTGTGGAAGCTGAGATGAAAACTGTTTTTGTACTGAACGGCCCGAACCTGAACCTGCTGGGTCTGCGCGAGCCCGCCATCTATGGTGCCCACACCTTGTCCGACGTCGAGCAGCTCTGCGCCCAGGCGGCCGCACGCCACCAGCTGGCCTTGCGTTTTCACCAGAGCAACCATGAAGGCGCCTTGATCGACTGGCTGCACGAGGCGGGCCAGCTGCAGCGCGAGGGCCAACTGGCCGGCGTGGTGCTCAATGCCGCCGCCTATACCCATACCAGCGTGGCCCTGATGGATGCGATCAAGGGGGCGGCGCTGCCGGTGATCGAGCTGCACATCAGCAATGTGCATGCCCGCGAGACCTTCCGCCACCATTCCTATATTGCCCCCGTCGCCAAGGCAGTCATCTGTGGCCTGGGTGTGCAGGGCTACAGCATTGCGATCGATGCGGTAGCGCAGGTGCTGCTGTCGCCTGCGGCCTGAAGGTTGCAATGTCGGATGTTCCAGACACCAGCGCGGCGGGCTTGCTGCCCTTGCCGGCGCTGTACCAGCGTTTGCTGGCCCAGGCCACACGGCACACCACGATTTTTGAAGGCCGGACCCTGGTCTGGCATACCTGGGGCGAGCGCCGCCCTGGCAGGCTGCCCCTGGTGATGCTGCATGGCGGCAGCGGCAGCTGGACCCACTGGATCCGCAATATCGATGCGCTGCTTGCCCAGGGCTACGAGCTCTGGCTGCCCGATCTGCCGGGTTTTGGCGATTCCGACCCGCCAGCGCTGGGCGCCGATGCCGATGCGATGCTGGCGCCTTTGCATGCCGGCATGGCGCAGCTGGATCTGCTGCCTTGCCAGTTGATGGGTTTCTCGTTTGGCGGCATGACGGCGGCCATGCTGACCGCCGCCTACCCGCAGGCGGCCGAGCGCCTGGTGCTGGTCGGTGCCCCGGCGATGGGTGTCGTGCCGGAGAAGCAGTTCAGCCTCAAAGGCTGGCGCCATCTGAGCGACCCGGCCGAGCAGCTGGAGATGCACCGCTACAACCTGGGCGCGCTGATGCTCTGGGATGCTGCGAAGATCGACGAGCAGGCGCTGGCCTTGCACCAGCACAATGTGCTGCGCGATCGCCTGCCGCGCCGGCGCCTGGCCAACACCGATATCCTGGCGCAGTCGCTGCCGCAGATCGCCTGCCCAGTCGCTGCGATCTATGGCGCCTATGACGCCCTGTACAAAAGCTATATGGCCGCGCTGGAGCACCAATACCGTGCGGTCACCCCCCATCTGCAGGCCTTTGTGCGGTTGCCGGACAGCGGCCATTGGGTGCAGTACGAGCAGCCCGAGGCTTTCATGGCGGCACTGCTGCCGCTGCTTTCTTCCTGATTGATTCACCTGGAACCGGCTGGCAGCGCAAGAGGCGACCGGCCCTAAAACTATGACGACCTCCACCACCTTCCGTCCCGTGATCGCCATCCATGGCGGCGCCGGCACCATCACCCGTGCCTCCATCACTCCTGCGCAACAGCAGGCCTACCGCGACGCCTTGCGCGATGTGCTGCAAGGCGCGCAGCAAAAACTGGCTGCAGGCGCGCCTGCCGAAGAAGTGGCCGTGGAGGCCGTGCGCCTGCTCGAGGAATGCCCCCTGTTCAACGCCGGGCGCGGCGCCGTGTTCACGGCCGATGCCACGCATGAGATGGATGCCTGTGTGATGCGCGGGCGCGATCTGGCCTGCGGATCGCTGGCCGGTGTCAGCACCGTGCGCAACCCGGTGCGTGCGGCCTTGGCATTGATGGAGGCGGGCGGTCCGGTGTTCATGATTGGCGAGGCCGCCGAGCGCTTTGCCCAGGCCCAGGGCTGCGAGATGGTGGCGCGCGACTGGTTCTCGACCGAGCAGCGCCTGACCCAGCTGCGCACCGTGCAGGCGGCGGCGCTGGCATCGGGCCGCGAGCAGGTGGCGCTGGATCACACCGCCCAAAGCCAGACCCAGGCAGCGCCGCTGGACGAGCGCAAGAAGATGGGCACCGTCGGCGCCGTGGTGCTGGATGTGCAGGGCCAGCTGGCTGCTGCCACCTCGACCGGCGGCCTGACCAACAAGAAGCCCGGCCGTGTCGGCGACTCGCCCGTGGTGGGCGCGGGCACCTATGCCAAGCATGGCGTCGTGGCCGTCTCCTGCACGGGCGTGGGCGAGGCCTTCATCCGGGGCTCGGCCGCCCACACTGTGGCAGCGCGCATCGAACTGCTGGGTGAGTCGGTGGCCGAGGCGACGGCCGAGGTCATCCACCGCGTGCTGCCCCCGCTGGGTGGCGATGGCGGCCTGATTGCGGTGGGCGCCGACGGGGAGGTCTCGCTGTGCTTCAACTCCGAAGGCATGTACCGGGGGCAGATCGGCATTGACGGCGAGGCGCTGGTGGCCATTTATGCCAACGACGCGTTGGCGCCGGCCTGATGGCGCATCGCTGAGCCAGGGGGCAGCAGCTATACCCGACCGCAGCCCCCGTGAAGTGGCTTGCCTGCAACGGGCAAGCCACGCAATGCGGTGGTGCGCACTACTGCGGATATTGCGTAGGTGAAAACCATAGGAGGTTTTGCATCCAAACCCCATCCCCGGCTTTCTACAATTGCTAGCACTGTCACCCAGGTGAATGTGTAAGCCCCAGTGTTCTTGCTATCACGGGGATTTTTCTCAAGGATTTGTCCCAACCCGGGTGCCTGTCCTGCATTACGGCTCGTGCCTTCTTTCCGAAGTCCCGCACTGCCCCTTCTACCTATGTCCAACCCCAGTTCTACTCCCGTGCACGATGACCTGACGCCGCCCGTTTTGCAGGTGCGGGATCTGTCCGTGAGCTTCAAGACCGAGCAGGGGCGGGTGCAGGTGGTCAAGAACCTGAACCTCGATGTCTATGCCGGCCAGACCCTCGCGGTGGTGGGCGAGTCGGGCTCGGGCAAGTCGGTCACATCGCTGGCGCTGATGCGCTTGGTGGAAACCGGTGGCGGCCAGATCGACAGCGGCTCGATGCTGCTGCGCGGCCGCCATGCCGGCACCATCGACCTGGCCAAGGCCACGCCAGCCCAGATGCGCCAGGTGCGCGGGGCCGATATGGCGATGGTGTTCCAGGAGCCGATGACCTCGCTGAACCCGGTGTTCACCGTCGGTGAGCAGATTGCCGAATCGATTCGCCTGCACCAGGGCAAGTCCAACAGCGCCGCCATGGCCGAGGCGCTGCGCATGATGGAGCTGGTGCGCATTCCGGAGGCGCGCAATGTGCTCACGCGCCACCCGCACCAGCTGTCGGGCGGCATGCGCCAGCGCGTGATGATTGCGATGGCGCTGTCGTGCAAGCCCTCGCTGCTGATTGCCGATGAACCGACGACGGCGCTGGATGTGACCATCCAGGCCCAGATTCTGGCGCTGGTGCAGGAGCTGCAGCGCGAGATGTCGATGGGCGTGATCTTCATCACCCACGACATGGGCGTGGTCGCCGAGGTGGCCGACCGCGTGCTGGTGATGTACCGTGGCGACAAGGTGGAAGAGCAGGACTGTGTGCAGCTGTTCGCCAACCCGCAGCAGACCTACACCCGCAACCTGCTGGCCGCCGTGCCGCAGCTGGGCGCCATGCGCGGCAAGGATCTGCCCGAGCGCTTCAGCCTGCTGGGCCAGAGCACGCAGGCCGAGGCGCCCGCGCCCCAGCCATCGACCGTGCAGGCGGGCGAGCCGGTGCTGCAGGTCAACAAGCTGGTCACGCGCTTCCCGATCAAGGAAGGCCTGTTTGGCGGTGTCAAGCGCCAGGTCTATGCGGTCGAGCAGGTGAGCCTGAGCCTGCAGCCGGGCGAGACCCTGGCGGTGGTCGGCGAATCCGGTTGCGGCAAGTCCACCACCGGCCGCGCGCTGGCCCGTTTGATCGATTTCCAGTCCGGCGATGTGCAGGTGGCCGGGCGCGATATTGCCAAGCTGCAGGGCGCGCAGCTGCAGGCGCTGCGCCGCGATATCCAGTTCATTTTCCAGGACCCGTTTGCCTCGCTCGACCCTCGGCTGACCGTGGGCTACAGCATTCTGGAGCCCATGCTGATCCACCAGCTGCTGCCGCGCGAGCAGGCCGAGAAAAAGGTGGAGTGGCTGCTGGAGAAGGTGGGCCTGCCACCGGCTGCCGCCAACCGCTACCCGCATGAGTTCTCGGGCGGCCAGCGCCAGCGCATTGCGATTGCCCGTGCACTGGCGCTGAACCCCAAGGTGGTGATTGCCGACGAGGCCGTCTCGGCCCTTGATGTGTCGATCCGCGCACAGATCATCAACCTGATGATGGACCTGCAGCAGGAGTTTGGCATTGCCTTTCTGTTCATCTCGCATGACATGGCCGTGGTGGAGCGTGTCAGCCACCGCGTGGCCGTCATGTACCTGGGCCAGATCGTCGAGATCGGCCCGCGCCGCGCGGTGTTCGAGAACCCGCAGCACCCCTATACCAAGCGCCTGATGGCGGCCGTGCCGATTGCCGACCCGACGCAGCGCCGCAAGCACACCTTGAATGTGGCCGAGATCCCCAGCCCCGTGCGTGGCGTGGATGACCCGCCACGCGTGCTGCCGATGCGCGAGGTGGGCCCGGGCCACTGGGTGGCGCAGGAGATGCCCCAGCCTGCGGTGCCAGCGGGCGAAGTGCAGGATCTGCAGCCGGCGTGAGTCTGCGCAGTGTGCCAAGGTGCGTAATGCCAAGAATGTAGTGGGTCTGGTCGCCGCCGTGGTGGGCCAGCCGATGCAAAACCTGAAGAGGAGAGTTGATATGCAACGACGTTTGACTTCGATCGCCGCCGCCATGCTGCTGGCGGGTACTGCGTTTTCGGCCCACGCGGCCAAGGACGTGGTGGTAGCGGTGGCTTCCACCTTCACGACGACTGACCCCTACGATGCCAACGACACCTTGTCGCAGGCCGTGGCCAAGTCCTTCTACGAAGGCCTGTACGGCTTCGACAAGGACATGAAGATGGTCCCGATCCTGGCCACCGGCTTCGATGTGAGCAAGGACGGCCTGGTCTACACCTTCAAGCTGCGCAGTGGCGTGAAGTTCCACGACGGCACGCCTTTCAATGCAGAAGCAGTGAAGCTGACCTTCGAGCGCGTGATCAACCCGGACAACAAGCTCAAGCGCTACAACCTGTACAAGAACATCGCCAAGATTGAAGCGGTGGACGATCTCACCGCCAAGTTCACGCTGAAGGAGCCGTTCGCACCTTTCGTCAACTCGCTGGCCCACCCCTCGGGCGTGATCATCTCGCCGACCGCGCTCAAGCAGTATGGCAAGGACATCGTGCAGCACCCCGTGGGCACCGGCCCCTTCAAGTTTGTGGAGTGGAAGCCCTCCGACTACATGAAGGTCGCCAAGTTTGATGGTTACTGGCAAAAGGGCCTGCCCAAGGTGGATTCGATCACCTGGCGCCCCGTGGTGGACAACAACACCCGTGCGTCGATGATGCAGACCAACGAAGCGCATTTCGCCTTCCCTGTGCCGCCCGAAGCCGTGGCCAACCTCGAGAAAAAGCCGAGCCTGGAAGTCACCAAGGCACCGTCCATCATCCATCGCTACATCTCGATGAATGTGACGCAAAAGCCGTTTGACAACCCCAAGGTGCGTGAGGCGCTGAACTACGCGATCAACAAGGAAGCGCTGTCCAAGGTGGCATTTGCCGGCTCGGCCATCCCTGCCGAAGGCGTGTTGCCCAAGGGTGTGGAATTTGCCACCAAGCTGGGCCCCTGGCCTTACGATCCAGCCAAGGCCAAGGCCTTGCTGAAGGAAGCCGGTTACCCCAATGGCTTTGAGAGCACCTTGTGGTCGGCCTACAACCACTCCACGGCCCAGAAGGTCATCCAGTTTGCCCAACAGCAACTGGCCCAGGTGGGAGTGAAGGTGACCGTGCGCGCATTGGAAGCAGGCCAGCGCGTGGCGGAAGTGGAATCGGTGCAGGACGCGAGCAAGGCCGCCGTGCGCATGTACTACGTGGGCTGGTCCTCGTCCACCGGCGAAGCCGACTGGGCGATGCGCCCACTCCTGGCTGGTGAGAGCGCGCCTCCACGCGGCTTCAACACCGCCTACTACAACAACCCCGAAGTCAATGCCGACATTGCCAAGGCGCTGGTGACCACGGATACCGCTGCACGCGGCAAGATCTACGCCGATGCACAGCAAAAGATCTGGAAGGACGCGCCCTGGATCTTCCTGAACACCGAGCAACTGGTGTCCGTGCGTGCCAAGAACCTGTCTGGCTTCTACGTCATTCCTGACGGCAACTTCAACTTTGTTGACCTGGACCTGAAGTAATCCATGTATCGCTACCTGCTCAAACGCTTGCTCGGGCTGATACCGACACTGCTCATCGTGGCGGTGCTGGTCTTTGGTTTCGTGCACATGCTGCCCGGTGACCCCGCGCGCCTGGCGGCTGGCCCCGAAGCCGGCCCGGAGACGATCGAACTGGTCCGCAAGGACCTGGGGCTGGACCTGCCCCTGCACCAGCAGTTCGTCCGTTTCTTCAGCAATGCGTTGCAGGGCGATTTTGGAAAATCCATCCGGACCAAGCGCCCGGTCTCGCAAGAGATTGCCGAGCGCTTTGGCCCGACCTTCTGGCTCACCGTCGTGGCGATGGCCTGGTCGGTGGTGCTGGGCATGTTCCTGGGCATTGTCTCGGCCGTCTGGCGCAACCAGTGGCCCGATCGCCTGGGCATGACCCTGGCGGTGTCGGGCATCTCGTTCCCTTCGTTTGCGCTGGGCATGCTGCTGATGCAGTATTTCTCGGTCAAGCTCGGCTGGCTGCCCACCGTGGGCGCAGACAGCTGGAAGCACTATGTGCTGCCGTCGCTGACCCTGGGCGCGGCTGTGGCGGCGGTGATGGCGCGCTTTACCCGCAGCTCCTTCATCGACATCCTCAAAGAGGACTATGTGCGCACCGCGCGCGCCAAGGGCTTGAAGGAGACTGTGGTCGTCATCAAGCATGGCCTGCGCAATGCGATGATTCCGGTGGTGACGATGATGGGCCTGCAGTTCGGCTTCTTGCTGGGCGGCTCCATCGTTGTCGAGGTGGTATTCAACTGGCCGGGCATGGGCCGCTTGCTGGTCGATGCGGTCGAGATGCGCGACTACCCGATCATCCAGGCCCTCGTGCTGCTGTTCTCGCTGGAATTCATCCTGATCAATCTGGTGGTCGATCTGCTCTATGCCTGGATCAATCCCACCATCCGTTACCGCTAAGCAGGTGCTTTGGCCATGAATACTCCGAACGCTCCTGAATCTGCCGACCGCGCCGTGGCGGCGGCCACCACCGTACCTGCCACCAGCGTTGCCGCGCCGTCCCTGCCTGCCAACCTGGCCGCGTCGACGCGCATGCGCACGCCGATGGCCGAGTTCTGGCGCAAGTTCAAGCGCCAGAAGCTGGCCTTGTTCGCTGGCGTCTTCATCATCGCACTGGTGCTGGTGGCCATCCTGGCACCCTGGATCGTGCCCTATGATGCCGAGAACTTTTTTGACTACGACGCGCTGAACTCGCCCCCCACCGCCAAGCACTGGTTTGGCGTCGATTCGCTGGGCCGTGACATCTTCAGCCGCATCCTCGTGGGTGCGCGCATCTCGCTGGCGGCCGGCTTTGTGTCGGTGGCCATCGGCGCGGTGATCGGCGCCATCCTGGGCCTGCTGGCCGGCTACTACGAGGGCTGGTGGGACCGCTGCGTGATGCGCATGTCCGATGTGCTGTTTGCCTTCCCCGGCATCTTGCTGGCCATCGGCATCGTCGCCATTCTGGGCAACGGCATGATCAATGTAATCATGGCGGTGGCCGTGTTCAGCGTGCCGGCCTTTGCCCGCCTGGTGCGCGGCAATGTACTGGCGCTCAAGCAGCAGACCTACATCGAGGCGGTGCGCTCCATTGGCGCGCCCGACCGGGTCATCATGCTGCGCCACCTGCTGCCGGGCACCGTGTCGTCGGTGGTGGTCTACCTGACGATGCGTATCGGCACCTCGATCATCACCGCTGCCAGCCTGTCCTTTCTGGGCATGGGCGCGCAGCCGCCGACGCCGGAGTGGGGCGCCATGCTGAACGAGGCGCGCAGCGATATGCTCAATGCCCCGCATGTGGCCCTGTTCCCGAGCCTGGCGATCTTTGTGACGGTGCTGGCCTTCAACCTGCTGGGCGATGGCCTGCGCGATGCGCTGGACCCCAAGCTGGACAACTGATCATCGGCAGCTGGCAGTTGCTGGCCAGCTGCCATCCAGAAACGGCGAGCGCCTTCCAGGCCTTGCCGTTTTTTATCGGCGATCAGCGCCGCTCAAGCAGCTCCGCCAGCGGCTTTGTGCAGGCGTTTGAGGAACACCGTGATCTCCTTGACCGTCTGCGTGTCCCCGTGCTGCTCTGCCACCTGCAGGCCTTGCTGCCAGCTGGCCTGGGCTTGCGCAATGGCATCCGCTGCACCCGACTCCAGCTGGGCCTTGCCCAGCAGCTTCCAGGCGGCGGAGTACTGCGGATTCTGCTTGACGGCCTGCGCCAGGTGCAGCGCTGCGGCCGCATAGTCCTCTTCCTTCAAGCAGGCCTGGCCCAGGCCAAAGCGCAGAACAGCGCTGTCCTGTCCCTTGGCCAGCAGTTTTTCCAATCCTTCGCGCATGCGGTCTCCTCGGTGTTGCGCCCAGCATAGTGCCAGGCCTTTGTCCGCAGAGTCTGTGCGCATAAAAAAAGACGCTCCAGGGAGCGTCTTGTGGTGGGGTTTTAGGGGCTTGCTCAGCGCTTTTTCTTCGTGGTGCTGGTGCTGCGCTTGGAGGGGGCCTTCTGGGTCGCTGTCTGGCGCACCGCCGGCCGTTTGGCCGTGCTGCTGCGGCTGCCGCGCGCAGCCTGGCCGCCGCGTGCTGCCGGTGCAGCACCTACGCGCACGGGCATGTACAGCACGACCTGGTGGCCCACCTTGAAGGCGCTCTTGACGCCGACATCATTCCAATCGGCGACCTGTGCGGCGGTGACCCGGTAGCGCTGGGCCACGCGGGCGACGGTATCGCCCTTGCGCGCCTTGACGGTCGTGCGGCGGGTGACGACTTCCGGGGTCAGCGCGATGTGGGCGTTGTCGGCGAGGTGGCTGGAGACATCCTGCTTGACCGCGGCCGAGCGCGGCACCATCAGCGCCGAGCCGCCCTTGACCATCATGCGTGGCGGAATGTTGTTGACCGCGCGCAGGTCGTTCTCGCTCATGCCGACCATGCCGGCGGCAGTGGCCACCGTCATCGTGCTGGGCACGGTCCAGACGGTCCAGCTCGCGTACTGGCCTTTTTCATGGGCCTGCAGGTTGCGGCGGAAGACATTCGCATTGTCCCAGGGCAGCAGCACCTGCGGTGTGCCGGCCTTGAAGATCACGGGGCGGTTGAACGAGGGGTTGAGCGACTTGAGCTCATCCATCGTGACGCCGGCCATCTCGGCCACCTGGGCGGTGTCGATGTCGCGGTCCAGGGTCACGGCCTGGAAGTAGGGGTGGTTCTCGATCAGCGGCAACTCAGCCTGGAAGCGCTCGGGATGAGCGATGATGTTCTTGACCGCCTGCAGCTTGGGGACGTAGTTGCGTGTCTCGTCGGGCATGCTCAGGTCGGTGTAGGTGCCCCCCAGACCTTGCTTCTGGTTGCGCGCTAGCGCGCGGCCCACGCTGCCTTCCCCCCAGTTGTAGGCTGCCAGTGCCAGGTGCCAGTCGCCAAACATGTTGTAGAGCTTTTGCAGGTAGTCCAGCGCTGCGCGGGTCGAGGCCAGCACATCGCGCCGGTCGTCGCGGAACATGTTCTGCTTCAGATCGAAATAGGTGCCGGTGGCGGGCATGAACTGCCACATGCCGGCCGCCTTGGCACTGGAGACTGCCTGCGGGTTGTAGGCACTCTCGATGTAGGGCAGCAGTGCCAGCTCGGTCGGCATGCCCCGGCGTTCCAGTTCCTCGACGATGTGGAACATGTACTTGGACGAGCGCGCGGTCATGCGCTGGATGTAATCGGGGCGGCTGGCGTACCACTGCTCCTGGTTGCTGACCAGGTCGTTTTCCAGATCGGGCATCGCAAAGCCGCGCCGGATGCGATCCCAGAGATCTTCCGGCACCGCCAGGCTGGTGACGGCGCCATTGCCTTGGAGGTTGGCCGCACTGATGGGGCTGAGGGGGCCGCTGGGGTAGCTGGGGGTGTGCGGCGCCGAACTGGTCTTCGGGGTGTCACCTGCTGCCGGGGTATTCGGGCCGCCGGTCTCGGTGGTGGCGCAGCCGGTCAGGGCGAGTAGGGCGCTCAGGCTCCACAGGTACAGATGCTTCATCAAAATTGGTTCTTCCAGCGACGCAGCGCGGCAAAAACGGCGACCGGGTCGCTGCTAGGGGTGGAGGGATCGAACTGCTGGGCAGCGCGGGCCACAGGGGCCAGGCTGCTGCGCAGGAATGGGTTGATGCGCAGCTCGTTGCCAAGCTGCGCCGGCAGGGTCGGCTCGCCGCGTTCACGCAACTGCTCGCAGTGCGCCAGATAGCGGGCGACGTCCTGGTTGTCGGGCTCAACCGCCTGCGCAAAGCGCAGGTTGGAGAGTGTGTACTCATGGGCAGCGCAGACCTGCGTATCGGCGGGCAGCGCAGCCAGTGCCGACAGCGAGGCATGCATCTGCGCAGGCGTGCCTTCAAAAAGGCGGCCGCAGCCGCCTGAGAACAAGGTATCGCCACAGAACAGCACCGGTTGTCCTGCCACATCGGCGCAGTAATAGGCAATATGCCCGGCGGTATGGCCGGGCACATCGATCACCTGCCACTGCAGGCCCAGCAGCGCCAGCCCATCGCCGCCCCGCAGGGGCTCGCAGGGCTGGGGGATGTCCTCGGTGGCGGGGCCGTAGACCCGGGCGCCGGTGGCCTCGCGCAGCTCGGCCACGCCGCCGGTGTGGTCGCCGTGGTGGTGGGTCACTACAATGGCTTGCAGCTGCAGATCAAGGCGGCGCAGCGCCGCAAGCGCGGGCGCAGCCTGGCCTGGGTCGACGACCAGCGCGTGCTGTCCGTTGTGCAGCAGCCAGATGTAGTTGTCGTTGAAAGCGGGCAGAGGTAACAGATGCATGAATGACCAAATTATAGGCACGCAAAATTGGTGGCAGACGCCGCTGGGCAGCTACATGCTGTCCTGGGAGCAAACATGTTACGACGATGCGGTGGCCGATATTTTTGGCTTCCATAGCCTGCAGATGGGACTTTTCCCGCTGCAGGGGCTGCGCAACAATCGCACGCCCCACCGCTGGCTCGCGCTGGAGTCGAACGAACAGATGGCGCAGTGGCAGCAGAGCAGGCTGGCAGATGTAAAGCGCTTTGCGCCGCCTTTACAAAGTGATGTGGGCCTGCCTGCAACGCCCGCTGAGGCCGTGACGGCCGGGTTGCTGTGTGACGCCCATGCGCTGCCGTTTGGCGCCGATACCTTGGACCTGGTGCTGCTGCCCCATACGCTCGAGCTCAGTGCCGACCCGCATGCGGTGTTGCGCGAGGTGGCCCGTGTGATGGTGCCCGAGGGCCGCGTGCTGATCAGCGGCATCAACCCGGCCAGTCTCTGGGGCATGCACACCTGGAGCCGCCGCATTCCCGGTTTGCAGAAGCTGCCGCCGATGCCCGATGACCACAACCTGATCGGTTATGGCCGCTTGCGTGACTGGCTCAAGCTGTTGGATCTGGAGCTGCAAAGCGCCAGCTTTGGCTGTTTCCGGCCGGCGATGCGCAGCGATGCCTGGCTGGCGCGTTGGGAATGGATGGACCGTCTGGGGCCAACGGCTTGGCCGATACTCGGCGGCGTGTATTTTGTCGAAGCGGTCAAAAAAGTCGCGGGTGTGCGCAAGCTGCCAGTGCCCTGGAAGCCTGCGGTCCCCAGCCCGGCAGCCCGGCCAGCGGTGGCCGTGCGCGAAGGGCTCACGGAAACCCATCGCAGCGGCGATGCAGCGTCCGCGCACAACCCCCCGGCGGGTACGCCCACGGTTTGAACGGGGGGCTGCCCCAGCCCTGCAAACAGGCTGCAGAGGGGTTGCAAATGCGCTTATAGTGGCCCCCTGTAATCGTGGCTGTGTGCCAAGGAGTGGGTGTGAACCAAGTGGTGATTTATACGGACGGTGCCTGCAAGGGCAACCCTGGCCCAGGCGGCTGGGGCGCTTTGCTGAGCGCTGGCACAGCGCAGAAGGAGCTGTTCGGGGGTGAATTGGGCACCACCAACAACCGCATGGAGCTGATGGCGGTGATCCAGGCGCTCGAAGCCTTGAAGCGCCCCTGCGACGTGCAGCTGTACCTGGACAGCCAATATGTCCGCAAGGGCATCACCGAATGGATCACCGGCTGGAAGGCCAAGGGTTGGCGCACTGCCAGCAAGGAGCCCGTCAAGAATGTGGATCTCTGGCAGCGCCTCGATGCGTTGGTGCATGGCGGCGAGCACCGCATCACCTGGCACTGGGTCAAGGGCCACGCGGGTGACCCGGGCAATGAGCGGGCCGATGCGCTGGCCAACCGGGGTGTCGCGATGGCGCTGGGCCGGGGCTGAGCCCTTTTAGCAATCCAAACAGGGGAGAGCGAGCGATGGGACGCATCATGCGCATTCTGGCCGTTGTCGGTGTGCTGGCCGCTTTGTATGTGGCCTACCGCTACGGCGTCTTCTAGACACGCCGTTCGGCACGGGCCCACCGCAATGCGCAGCGGGTGGGCCGGGGTGCCGAGTAGCTGGCGCGAACTTATTCCGACGCCGCAATGCGGCGCAGCGCATTGCTGTCACGCACCGTCAGGCCCGAGGGCTCGATGCGGATCGAAGACTCGCGTTCCATCGACTTGAGCTCCTGGTTCACCCGCTGGCGCGAGGCGCCCAGCAGCTGGGCCAGCTCTTCCTGGGCCAGTTGCAGGCCGATGCGGGTTTCGCTGCTTTCCTTGCCGGGCACGCCATAGCTGCGCGAGAGGTGCAGCAGCTGCTTGGCCAGGCGTGCGCGCAGCGGCAGCGTGTTGAGGTCTTCCACCATGCCGTAGAGGCTGCGGATGCGGCGCGCATGCATGCGCGCCAGCGCCTGGTAGAACTCCACATGGGTCTGCAGGATGCGTTGAAAATCTGCCTTGCTGACGCAGACCAGCGTGGTCTCGCCATGGGCGTAGACGTCATGGGTGCGGCTGTCGTCATCGAACAGGCCTACGTCGCCAAACCAGGTGCCTGGCTCAACATAGGTCAACGTGATCTGTTTGCCGGTGAGCGACGCCGAGCTGACACGGGCCGAGCCCCGGGCTACGGAGACCCACTCTTCGGGCTCATCGCCGCGCGAGAAAATCAATCCGCCGTCCTTGAAGCGCTTGACATAAGCGCAGCGCAGAATGTCGTGGCGCAAAGTCGGCGAGAGGGTGCTGAACCAGCGCCCTGTGTTGATGGCTTCGCGCTCTTCGGGGGTCAGGATGGGGTCGTCCATGGCATGTCGTCTCGGTGACTGGAATTATGAATTTTGTCGCTTGTGCGACGGTCATCACCGAATGTATAGCATCGCCGCCAAATTGTTAATTGTCACCCCGGCCTCTCAGCGGCACGGCAATCCAAGTTGACCGGTTTTGCAACCTGTGCGTCTGCAACGAATGGGCCTTATCCGTCCATTGGGTTTGCGTATATAGCTATCAATTTGATATTTGGGTTTCCCCGGTGTGCGCGATTGGCGAAGGGGTACTTCTTCAATGGTGAAGCTGGTCTTAAACGCTGGGGTATTGGGCGGCGCTTCAGCGCTTTCCCTCTTGTGTGCTCAGGCAGAGAGGCGCTTGCGCAAGCGCTGTTGCCAGACTTCGACCAGCACCACGCCCAGGCCCGCGCAGCAGATCAATGCCATGCCGGCAGCGGTTGCCGCGTCGGGCAACTGGCCAAAAATCAACCAGCCCAACGTGGTGGCAGAGACGATCTGCAGGTAGTTGAACGGTGCCAGCAAGGTGGCGCTGGTCTTGCTGTATGCAGTGATCTGCAACCAGTGGCCGACGAAGCCGGACAGCCCGGTGGAGGCCAGCAGCAGCCATTGCCAGACCGTCAGATCCAGCTGCTGCCAGAAAAAGGGCAGCAAGGCACTGAGCACCAACGCGCCAAACAGCCCGCCGTAGAGATTGCTGGTCAGCGGGTCGTCCGCAGCGACGCGGCGTGTGCTGATCTGGAACAGCGCAAAGGTGCTGGCCGTCACCACACCCCAGATCGCGCCCTCGGTGGACAACTGCCCGCCCGGGCGGATGACCACCAGCATGCCGACAAAGCCCAGCACCACGCCCGCCCAGCGGTGCCAGCCAGGGCGCTCGCCCAGCAGCCAGGGTGCCAAGGCCATCACCAACAGCGGCGCCATGAAATTCATCGCCGTGCCCTCGGCCAGCGGCACCATGCCCAGCACATGGAAAAACAGCAAGGTGGTGGCAATCATCAGCACCGAGCGCTGGATCTGGCGCGAGAGCGACTGGGTGCGGAACAGCCCCATGCCGCGCCTGGGCAGCACCAGCACACCCATCAGCACCACATGGCCGACATAGCGGAACCAGGCCACCATCAGCACCGGCACGCCCGCGACGACCAGCAGCTTGCCGCTGGCATCGAGGCTGGAGAGAATCCACAGCCCGCACACGTGTAGGACGATACCGAGTTGGCTCATGAAAAGGCAGTTTTAGCGCAGCAGAGGCGGCCGATTGTAACCACGGGTTGACAATTTTTCTGTCACCGCATCAATAGGCTGATTCAGCGGCCTAGCTTGTCATGCAGGCGCAAAAAAAGCCGATCGGAAGGCTTCTTCAGATCGGCAATAGGGATCCCTCTGCAAAACGCTCTGCTGTGGTCTAAGCGCGGTCTCGGCGATCCGCGTCCATCCCGCTTGGCGAGGGTTCTGCAAAGGATCCCTGGGCCCGTGACACTGGGTGGCAGGTGCCGGGCCCCAGTCGGAGAACGGGCGCGCTGGGCGCCCAGCCTCCGGCTGTTCAAGCGCCAGGCACTCAGGCCGCTACGGTCTGCTGCAGCGGCGTGGCCACGGCCTGGGCAATCTCTGCCTGGGCCTTGCTGATGGCAGCGGCGCGGGCTTCAGGGCCCATGGCCAGGCCTTCGGCGCGGGCGAAATGCACATCGGTGATGCCGATGAAGCCGAAGATGGTTTGCAGGTAGCTTTCCTGGTGCTCCATCGCGCGGCCGCCTTCGCTGGTGGAGTAGATGCCGCCGCGCGATTCGACCACGATCACCTTCTTGCCGCCGGCCAGGCCTTCAGGGCCGTTGGCGGTGTAGCGGAAGGTGCGGCCGCCTTGCAGCACACGGTCGATCCAGCTGCGCAGCTGGGTGGGGATGCTGAAGTTGTAGAAAGGCGTGCCAATGACCAGCACATCCGCTTCGAGCAACTGGCTCACCAGGGTTTCGGAGATGGCATTTTGCGCACGCTCTGCTTCGGTCTTGGCCTCCTGGCCGGTGCGAAAGCCCAGCGCATCGGCGCTCAGATGGGGTGGTGTGTTGACGGCCAGGTCCAGGTATTGAACCTGGGTGTTGGGATGCACGGCCACCCAGGCCTTGACGGCTTCGGCGCTCAGCTGGCGGGAGACGGAGTTGGCGCCCAGGATGGACGAATCGATATGCAGCAGTTTCATGGTCGGTCCTTCAAGCAGGTCATGGCTTTTGCTGCGCTCGCAGCATTTTTGCCAGTGGACGAATTCTGTCACTCTGCGCGGGCCGGATTAAGGGGCGGAAGTGGGTTGGATTGTTCTATTTTTAGAACTATGATGGGCGAACTTTTTTGCCGTCTATCCGCCTGCGCAGACCGCGCTCACGCTGCCTCTCACGATGAAATACGACCTCAACGACATGTACTACTTTGCCGAAGTGGTCGAGCGCGGCGGCTTTGCTGCGGCAGGCCGCGCGCTGGGCGTGCCCAAGTCGCGGCTGTCGCGCCGCATTGCCGATCTGGAGGCACAGCTGGGTGTGCGGCTGCTGCAGCGCACGACGCGCCGGCTGTCCTTGACCGATGCGGGAGAGACCTTTTTGCGCCATGCCCAGACCGCCCGGGAGGCGGCGCAGAATGCCCAGGCCGAGATGGAACAGACCCAGCGCGAGCCCTCGGGCACGGTGCGGGTGTCCTGCCCGGTGACCCTGGCCCAGGGCGCGGTGGGCAAACTGCTGCCGGCGTTTTTGCGCACCTATGCCAAGGTGCGCATCGAGATGCTGGTGACCAACCGCACCATCAACCTGATCGAGGAGGGCATCGATGTCGCGCTGCGGGTGCGCGCCAACCTCAACGACAGTGGCAGCCTGGTGGTCAAGCGCCTGGGCATGACGCGCCAGCGCCTGGTGGCCAGCCCCGAGCTGCTGGCCGTGCACGGTGTGCCGCAAACCCCGCAGGACCTGGGCAGCAAGATCCCGACCATGTCGCTGACCAGTGCCGATGGCAACAGCACCTTGCAGTTGGTGGGCCCCGAAGGCGAGCATGTGACCATTCACCACCAGGCGCGCTATGTGGCCGATGACCTGGTGACCTTGAAGTATGCGGTGCTCGACGGCATCGGCGCCTGCTGGATGCCCGCAGCGATGGTGCGCGATGAGGTGGCCAATGGCGACCTGGTCGAATTGCTCGCGGGCTGGAGCATCCCCGAAGGCATTCTGCATGCGGCCTTCGTCTCGCGCCGCAATATGGCGCCTGCGCAGCGCGCGTTTCTGGACTTCATGGGCGAGAACCTGCCACTGCAGCGCATCGGCCAGGTCGATGGCACCTGAGGGCGCGGGTTCAGCACGTGCTGCCGTGGGCTGAACCCGTTCGACGACGGCTGCAATACGTCTGCTGCGCTGGGGTCGGTCCATGGCCTTCCGGCGGAGGCGGGTTGGATATGATTTTTTGAAATAACAATACTCAAAAATAGTCGTTGTTGATCTAAGGTGCTGCTTTGACAATGCATCCATGTCTGGTGCCTGTCTTGTCACGCTCAACCCCTCCACCCCGCCCCGCCATGCGGCCATTGCGGCCGCCCACCTCAATGGCCAGCACCTTGTGCAGCCAGGCTGGCGCGGCGAAGCAGAGACGGGGGCTCCCGTCTCGGTTGTGATCGTGCCGGGTTGGCGCAACTCCGGCCCGGGCCACTGGCAAAGCCTATGGGCCGCGCGCATTGCGGGCGCCGTCCGGGTGGAGCAGGAGGACTGGCTGCAACCCCATCGCAGCCCCTGGGTTGCCAGTGTGGAGGAGGCCATTGCGGCCGCGCCGCACCCGGTCATCCTGGTGGCCCATTCGCTCGGCTGTATTGCCAGCGTGCATGCGGTCGAGCAACTGCGCAGCAAGGCGGCAGGGAGCATTGCCGGCGCCTTGTTTGTGGCGCCGGCCGATCCGGAGCGCCGTGCGCTGTTTGAGGACTTCACACCCGTGCCGGCCAACCCGCTGCCCTTCGCCAGCATTGTGGCTGCCAGCAGCAACGACCCTTATTGCCCGATCCGCATGGCCAGCGCCTATGCCAAAAGCTGGGGCAGTACCTTTGTCCGCGTGCCCTCGGCCGGCCATATCAATGTGGAGTCCGGCCATGGCGAATGGCCACTGGGCTGGGCCTTGCTGGGCGCGCTGGCGGCCCTGGCGCCGGTGCAGGCGCATTCGGCCTGATTCCTCGCTGCCAGACCCCCTTTTTTAGCGTTGATGCCCGGCATGCCTCAGGGGCAGGCGCGGGCGCTGTTGGCGCTGCCTGCACTTGTGCTGCAGGCAAAAAAAATGCCAGCAATGAATGCTGGCCAAGGAGGGGTTCGGTTGAATCAATAGGCTTATATTGCCTTAATTTGGACGCCCCGATGTCGGTAATTTGTATGAGTTAGTGACGTTCATCAAGGCCGTTGTTACACCCCGATGCGCGATGAGGCTCAGAGGCGCTTCTTGGCCGCGTCCGCGGCATCCTTCAAGGTCTCCTTCACATCACCGGCTTTCTTCTGGATTTCGCCTTCTGCTTCCAGTGCCTTGCCCTTGGCAATCTGGCTGGGGCTGTTGATGGCCTTGCCGACACCCGCTTGTGCTTCGCCTGCGAGGTCCTTGATCTTGCCTACGACTTGGTCCTTGTTCATGGTGTCACTCCTTGCTTGGTTGAGGTGTAGCCATTGTGCGCAGCCGCTGTGCCAGGCCTTGTCAGTGCAGCCTTGTGCTTGCTGTGCGGTATCGCCGACAACCGCAACGCACAGCTGACGGGCGACAAAATTAATTACAACTTGGGCAGGGTCCAATGGCGCCGGGGCCGGCCTTATTGCGGATGCTTGAGCGGGCTGTGGTCCTGCAGCGCGCGCTGGTATTCCGCCATGCCCTGTGATTCGCGCGCCAGGTAGCGCTCGACCGCCTGGGCAAAACCGGCATGGGCCAGCCAGTGGGCGCTGGGGGTGCGTACCGGCATCAGCGCACGGGCCATCTTGTGCTCGCCTTGCGCGCCGCCTTCAAAGCATTGCAGGCCCTGGCGTATGCACCATTCAATCGGCTGGTAGTAGCAGGCTTCAAAGTGCAGGCAGTCCACCCGCTCGATGGCTCCCCAGTAGCGCCCATAGGCGTGGCGCGGCCCCGTGCCTGGCGCGTCGATGGCGATCAGGCTGGCAGCGATGGGGCGGCCCTCGCGCTCGGCGATGAAGAGCAGCCAGTTCTCGGGCATCTGTGTGCGCATTGCGGCAAAAAAAGCCGGGGTCAGGTAGGGCGCGTTGCCATGCTCCAGATAGGTGCGCTCATAGCACTGGTAGAAGAAGTCCCAATCCGCTTCGCGGATCTGCGTGCCGCAGGCATGGCGAAACGTCACGCCGGCCGCCTGCACCTTGCGCCGCTCCTGGCGAATCTTCTTGCGCTTGTCCTGCTGCAGCCCGGCCAGAAAATCATCGAAGTCGGCGTAGGGCCGGGCATCGCCGGCCAGGACATCGCGGTTGTGCCAGTGGAACTGCACGTTCTCGCGCTGCATCAGCGCAATGTCTTGCGCCGCCTGCAGATCGGGCGCAGCGCCAAACAGCAGGTGCAGCGACGAGATCTCCTGGTCCCCGCAAAACTGGGTGGCGGCATGCAGCAGCGGGGCGCGCAAGCTGTCATCGGCCACCAGCAGGCGGCTGCCGGGCACAGGTGTGAAGGGCACCGCGATGACCGCCTTGGGAAAGTAGTCCAGGCCATGTTCGGCATAGGCCCGCGCCCAGGCGAAGTCAAACACATACTCGCCGTAGGAATGGCTTTTGAGGTACATCGGGCAGGCGCCCACCAGCGCGCCGCCCTGCCACAGGCTCAGGTGGCAAGGCTGCCAGCCACTCTCTGCAGTAGCGCTGCCGCTGACCTCCAGCGCCTGCAGATAGGCGTGGCGCATGAAGGGAGTAGGGCGCTGCTGCATGGCCAGCAGCCCATCCCAGGCGGAGGCATCAAACTCCGCCATGCTGGGCAGAATGCGCAGCTCCAGGCTGGGGCGGGGTGCGGGCGTGGGGTCAGCGGGCAGCGAGGTCATGGCCCGATTGTGGTCCGCCTGCCGCGCCACTGCACAGCGCAGGTTATGCGGCTTGGCGCTGGTGGCTGTGCACCAGGTCCATCAGCGCGGCGATCTCCTCGTCGGTGCTGGACCAGGAGCTGACAAAGCGCACCACCACCTCACCCGCCTGCAGCTGGGTACCTGCCGGCACGCTGCTGGCGTACCAGTCGGTGCAGCGCACGCCCTGGGCGCGCAGCTGTTCATACAGCGCGATGGGCATCAGCACAAACACTTCGTTGGCCTGGGTGGGCCAGCTCAGGCGCACGCCGGGCGTGGCGGCCAGCGCGGCAGACAGCTTGGACGCCATCGCATTGGCGTGGCGGGCCAGCTCCAGCCAGTGGCCGCCTTCCAGCCAGGCGCAGAACTGCGCGCCGATGGTGCGGCTCTTGGAGACCAGCTGGCCACTGCGCTTGATGCGCAGCGAGAAGTTCTGGGCCAGCGCCTGGTCGAAGAACACGACCGCCTCGGCCATCAGCGCGCCGTTCTTGGAGGCACCCAGGCTCAGCACATCGACTCCGGCGCGCCAGGTGATATCGCCGGGGTGGCACTGGAGCGCAGCGACGGCATTGGCCAAGCGCGCGCCATCCATGTGCACGCGCAGGCCAAGGGCATGCGCCTGGGTGGCCAGCGCGGCAATCTCCTGCGGCTGGTAGACGAGGCCGTTCTCGGTCACCTGGGAGATGCTCAGCGCGCTGATCACCATGTTATGGGGGGCGTCATGGGGGGTGCGCGCCACAAAGGCGGCCAGGTCTTCGGCGCTGATCTTGCCGTTGTCCGTGGCCATCGGCAGCAGGCTGGCGCCGCCGGTGAACAGGGCGGGGGCGCTGTTCTCGTCGACCGCGATGTGGGCCATGTGGTGGCAGACCACGGCGTTCCAGGGCTGGGCAATGGTGGACAGCGCCAGGCAGTTGGCCGCTGTGCCGGTGGTGACGAAGAACACTTTCACCGGGGTGCCAAAGGCCTCGCCCAGCATGTGCTCGGCGCGCTGGCTCCACTCGTCGTTGCCGTAGGCGGACTGGATGCCGCTGGCGGCCTCGACCAGGGTGTGCAGGATGCGGGGGGAGACGCCGGCTTGGTTGTCGCTGCCAAAGTTCATGGGACGCTGCAGGTAGTGGTGCAAAAGCCTGATTCTGCCCGCAAACTCCGGGACAGCGGTGCCGGATTGGCGGGTTTTGCGCGCCGCTGCGCAGGCCTTGTGGTTTGTAGGCTAGACTCTTTGGCTGCACCAGGCGCGGGCCTTGCCCACTCTCATTGTGGCTCTGGTGCGCTGCCCCCTTGCCATCGAGTCATCCATGTCCCATTTTTCCATCGCAAGCGCCCAGCTGAACTTTGTTGTGGGTGATATGCCGGGCAATGCCCGCAAGATCATTGATGCAGCGGCCCAGGCTGCCGCCCAGGGGGTGCAGCTGTTGCTGACGCCCGAGCTGGGCATTTGCGGCTATGCCGCCGAAGACCTGTTCCAGCGCCCCTCGTTCCTGGCGGCCTGCGATGCGGCGGTGTCCCAGGTGGTGCAGGCCAGCACGCAATGGCCGGATCTGACGGTGGTGCTGGGCCACCCGCAGGCAGCGCAGCATGCGGCCCACGGCCGCTGCTACAACGCCGCCAGCGTGGTGCGTGCCGGCCAGGTGGTCGCCAGCTACCGCAAGCAGCTGCTGCCCAACTACCGGGAATTTGACGAGACGCGCTACTTTGTCGAAGGCTCGCAGACCTGCGTCTTCGAGGTCGCAGACCATCGCATTGGCCTGCTGATCTGCGAAGACGCCTGGGCCAGCCAGCCCGCGCGCGCGGCCAAGGCGGCGGGCGCGCAGTTGCTGGCTGTCATCAATGCCTCGCCGTTCCAGATGGACAAGCCCGGCCACCGCGAGGCCTTGCTGGCCGAGCGCTGCCGCGAAACCGGCTTGCCGCTGGTCTATGCCCACCTGGTGGGCGGGCAGGACGAGCTGGTGTTCGATGGCCATTCCTTCGCGCTGAATGCCGATGGGCAGGTGGCTGCCCGCGCGCCGGGTTTTGACGAACATCTGCTGTCGGCGCAGGTGCAGGCCACGGCCACCGGTCTGCAACTGTCCGGCCCCGTGGCTGCGCCCGGTGATACCAACCAGCAGCTGTGGCAAGCACTGGTGGTGGCGGTGCGCGACTACCTGGGCAAGACCGGCTTCCCCGGTGCGGTGCTGGGCCTGTCCGGCGGTATCGATTCGGCGCTGGTGCTGGCGATTGCGGTCGATGCGCTGGGGGCCGACAAGGTCCGCACGGTGATGATGCCGTCGCCGTACACGGCCGACATCAGCTGGATCGATGCGCGCGAGATGGCCGAGCGCCTGTCGGTGGCCTATGAAGAGATCTCGATTGCGCCGCAGTTCGAGGCCTTCAAGGCCGCATTGGCACATGATTTTGCCGGCCGTGCCGAAGACACGACCGAGGAAAACCTGCAGGCCCGCATCCGTGGCACCTTGCTGATGGCGCTGTCGAACAAGTTTGGCTCCATCGTGCTGACCACTGGCAACAAGAGCGAGATGGCCACCGGCTACTGCACCTTGTACGGCGACATGGCGGGCGGCTTTGCGGTGCTGCGCGATGTGCTCAAGACCCGTGTGTTCGAGCTGGCGCGCTGGCGCAATGCCCATGACCCCTATGGCACCGGCCGCAACCCCATCCCCGAGCGCATCATCACCCGCCCGCCCAGTGCCGAGCTGCGCCCGGACCAGAAGGACCAGGACAGCCTGCCGCCCTATGAGGTGCTCGATGCGATCATCGAGCGCTACATGGAGCAGGATGTCGATATCGACAGCATCGTGGCCGCCGGCTACCCCCGCGCCGATGTGGAGCGGGTGGTGCGCCTGATCCGCATCAACGAATACAAGCGCCGCCAGGCCGCCGTGGGCCCGCGCCTGTCGGCCCGGGGTTTTGGCCGCGACTGGCGCTACCCCATCACCAACGGTTTCCGGGGCTGAGCGGCCAGGCTGCGCCCCACGCCTCGCCCATGCCCTTGATGCGCTGTGCCTGCCCAGCCCTTGCGCTTGCTGCGGGGCAGCTGGGGGCTGCGCGCTTTCAGAGCTTTGTGCGCGCGCGCATCGCACGCCTGGCGGCCACGCGCCAGTCGGGCTTTTCGCGGCGCCATCCGCCATAGCGCGGCGCGCCATCCTTCGCTTTCGTTGATCGCGGCATTGCGCAGCCTGCCTGTGCTGCCGCATTTCCTCCGTCTTTTTTGGAGCGGTACCCGGCGCTGCCGGGTGCGCGCGTTGCCATGTCCCCTTTTCTTCATTATTTCCGCGCCCAGTGGGCGCCGAGTGTGCCGCGCGAGCTGATGGCCGGCGCAGTCGCCACGTTTGCGCTGATCCCCGAGGTCATCGCCTTTTCCTTTGTCGCCGGTGTCGATCCGTCGGTGGGGCTGTTTGCTTCCTTTGTCATCAGCATCGTGATTGCCTTTGCGGGTGGACGGCCGGCGATGGTGTCGGCGGCTGCGGGCTCGGTGGCCCTGGTGGCCGCGCCCCTGGTGCAGGCCCATGGCGTGCAGTACCTGTTTGCCGCCGGCCTGTTGGCCGGTGCCATGCAGATGCTGTTTGGCTGGCTGCGCCTGGGGGTGCTGCTGCGCTTTGTCTCGGGCTCGGTGCGCACCGGCTTTGTCAATGCACTGGCCATTCTTATTTTTGCGGCCCAGCTGCCGCATCTGGTGGGCGCCAATGGCGCCACCTGGGCCATGCTGGCGCTGGGCCTGGCCGTCATCTATGGCCTGCCGCGCATCAGCACGGCCATCCCGTCGCCGCTGATCTGCATCCTGGTGCTGACGGGCGTGGCCCATGCGCTGGACCTGCCGCTCAAGACCGTGGCGGACCTGGGCCACTTGCCCGATACCTTGCCCCGCTGGGCGCTGCCCGATGTGCCGTTGTCCTGGCAGACCCTGCAGCTGATTGCGCTGCCGGCGCTGGCCATCGCAATGGTGGGCCTGCTCGAATCCTTGATGACCGCCAGCGTGGTCGATGAGCAGACCGACACGCCCAGCGCCAAGAACCGCGAATGCAGCGGGCTGGGCCTGGCCAACGTGGCGGCCAGCTGCTTTGGCGGCATTGCCGGCTGCGGCATGATCGGCCAGAGCGTGAGCAATGTGCGCTATGGCGGGCGTGGCCGGCTGTCCACGTTGTTTGCCGGTGCCTTTCTTCTGGGTTTGATGGTGCTGCTCAAGCCCTGGGTGGCGCAGGTGCCGGTGGTGGCGCTGGTCGCGGTCATGGTCATGGTGTCAGCCTCGACCCTGGACTGGGGATCGGCCCGCGCGCTGCTGAGGCATCCCAAGCTGTCGAGCCTCGTCATGCTGGCCACCGTGGTGGTCACCATCGCCACCCACAACCTGGCTGCCGGTGTGGCCGTGGGCGTGCTGCTCAGCGGGGTGTTCTTCATGTTCAAGGTGTCCGGGCTGCTGCAGGTGCAGCGCAGCGGCGAGGCCGAACTGGTCTATGCCGTGCGCGGCCAGGTGTTCTTTGCATCGGCCGATCTGCTCGTCGATGCCTTTGATGTGCGCGAGATCGAGGCCCGGCCGGTGCGCATCGACATGGCCCAGGCGCATCTCTGGGACATCACCGCAGTGCAGGCGCTCGGCAAGGTATGCGCGCGGCTGCGCAAGCATGGCAGCGTGGTGCAGGTGACGGGCCTCAATGCCCAGAGCCAGGCGCTGGCTGCCCGGCTGGATCTGCGCCTGGACGGGGCATAGCCAGCGCGCCATGCGACCGCTGCCGGAGATTTGGCCCTGGAGGTGCCGGCGGCGGAATCTTGACGCACAATAGCCCCAGTTGCTGCGCGCGTTGCCAGCGCAGCGTGTATATGCCCATCCCAGGAGAGCCTTATGAAAATGATTACCGCCGTTATCAAACCTTTCAAGATGGACGAGGTGCGTGAAGCTCTGGCGGATGTGGGCGTGACCGGTCTGACGGTCAGCGAAGTCAAGGGCTTTGGCCGCCAGAAGGGCCACACCGAGCTGTACCGTGGTGCGGAATATGTCGTGGACTTTTTGCCCAAGGTGAAGATCGAAGTCGCCGTGAAGGACGAGGACGTGGACCGCTGTGTGGACGCGATCGTCAATGCGGCCCGTACCGGCAAGATCGGTGACGGCAAGATTTTCGTCACCGAGATCGAGCGTGTGATCCGTATCCGTACCGGTGATCTGGACGAAGCGGCGGTCTGATCCAGACCGCACCCAAATCCGCAAAAGCGCCTTGGGCCACCCAGGCGCTTTTTTCATGTCTGCTGCCGGTCGCTGGGCAGCGGGCTCAAGGCTTGATCGTGGTGTGCGAGCAGATCCACAGCACCTGCGCATCCTCATCGCCGCCCGAGATGCAGGCATGGCCCATGACGCTGTCGAAATAGCAGGAGTCACCAGCGGCCAGCTCCAGCGGCGCATAGCTGTCGGTATGCACGACCACCGTGCCGCGCATCACGTAGAGCATCTCTTCGCCATCGTGGCTCAGCAACTGGGGAAAGGCGCTGCGCTCATGGGCCTTGATCGTGGTCAGCAACGGAATAAAGCGCTTGTCGGCCAGGTCGGCGTGCAGCAGCTCGTAGACGTACTGCGGCGTGGCATGCACCAGGCCTGCGCCGCTGCGGGTGACGCTGCGCCGGGCGCGCAGGCCCGTTTGTTGCAGCGGGCTGAACAGCTCGCCCACATCGACATCCAGCCCGCGCGCGAGCGCCGCAATCTTTTCATAGGTGGGGGAGAGCTGGCCGTGCTCGATCTTGGACAGCGCCGAGGCCGAGATGCCGCAGCGCTGGCTCAGCTGCTGCAAGGTCAGATCGGCGTTGCGCCGCAGCAGGCGCAATTTGGTGGCCAGCACATCGGTGGTGGCATCGGTGCCGGCGTTGTGATGGGGCAGGGGGGCGTGGGGCATGGCAGGCTCTTGTGGTGCTCGCCAGTGTAGGGGTGCGTGCGCTGGCCCGTAGGGCAGCGCAGCGCTGGCGGCCGCGTTTTAGGCCCAATTCTCGGGTAAACCCTAGATGAAAAGAGCTATTTCAAGAAATTTATTGCCTCAAACTGCATTAAATTTCGTATACGAAAATTAATCCTCTTTAGTAAATTTATCGCGCCGCATGCAAATCCTTGACTTCAGCCACACCACCCAGCATTTGCCGATGGCAGCCTTGATCGACAGTCTCGAACAGATGTTCATCGCGGGCTGCGAAGTGCCACTGCGCCACAACCACGCCATCGCGGGCGAGACCCGCACGGAAGACGGCATCATGCTGCTGATGCCCGCGTGGCAGACCGGCAAGCGCATTGGGGTCAAGACGGTATCGATCTTCCCCGGCAACCAGGCGCGCGGCCTGCCCGGTCTGCACTCGGTCTTCATCCTCTATGACGCAGCCACCGGCGCCCCGCTGGCGGTGCTGGATGGCGATGCCATCACCTCGCGCCGCACCGCTGCGGCATCGGCGCTGGCGGCGCGCTGGCTCAGCCGCCCTGATGCCCGCCGCTTGCTGGTGGCAGGCGCCGGCCGCGTGGCCAGCCTGTTGCCCGATGCCTACCGCTGCGTGCGCGATATCCAGGAAGTGCAGGTCTGGGACATCCGCCCCGAGGCTGCGCAAGCGATGGTCGAACGCCTGCAGGGGCAGGGCCTGCAGGCCTCGGTCGCCACCGACCTGGAGCAGGCGGCGCGCCAGGCCGACATCATCAGCTGCGCCACGTTGTCCACGGCACCGCTGGTGCGCGGCGAATGGCTGCAGCCCGGTGCCCATCTGGACCTGATCGGCAGCTTTACACCGGCGATGCGCGAGAGCGATGACGCCTGCTTTGCCCGCGCCACGGTCTTTGTCGATACCCCGGAAGCGCTGATGAAAGCCGGGGACATCCTCGATCCGATTGCCAGCGGCGCCTGGGAGCCGGGCCGCCTGGCCGCTACGTTGGAGCAGTTGTGCCGTGGCCAGCATGCGGGCCGCCGCAGCGCCGATGAGATCACCCTGTTCAAGGCCGTGGGCACGGCCCTGGAGGACCTGGCTGCCGCATCGCTGGCCTTTGACGCCTTTAGCGCCGCAGCCGCTTGATACCCTGGCCCGGGCGCTGTGCGGGCCGGGCTGCCCTTCATTTTTTTGCTATCTGATTCATTCCTTCCATGCGCACATCTTCGACCGGGCCCGCGGCGTCTGCGGCCACCAACAAGCGAGTACTGATTGCCAGTCTGATGGGAAGCTCCATCGAGTGGTTCGACTATTTCCTCTATGCGACCACGGCGGCGCTGGTGTTCGGGAAGGTGTTCTTCCCGACCTCGGACCCGGTCGTGGGACTGATGCTGTCGTATCTGACCTTCTCGTTGACCTTTTTCATCCGGCCGCTGGGCGGCTTTATCTTCTCGCACATCGGAGACCGCATCGGGCGCAAGAAGACCTTGGTGATCACCTTGTCGCTGATGGGTGGCGCCACCGTGCTGATCGGCCTGCTGCCGGGCTATGAACAGATTGGGATATGGGCGCCGATTCTGCTGATCGTGTTGCGCCTGGTGCAAGGCCTGGGCATTGGTGGCGAGTGGGGTGGCGCGTTGCTGCTGGCCTACGAGTATGCGCCCAAGAACCGCAAGGGCCTGTTTGGCAGCGTGCCGCAGATGGGCGTGACCATTGGCATGGTGCTGGCGACCCTGGCCATTACCGTGATGAGCACCTTGCCCGATGACCAGTTCCTGGCCTGGGGTTGGCGCGTGCCTTTCCTGTTGAGCGCGATCCTGGTGTTCCTGGGTCTGTGGATCCGCAAGGGCATTGATGAGACCCCCGCGTTCAAGCAGGCCAAGGCCAGCGGCAATGTGGCCAAGATCCCGCTGGTCGAAACCCTGCGCTACCACTGGCGCGCGGTGCTGGTGGCCGTCGCCATCAAGTTTGTGGAGACGGCGCCGTTCTATATCTTCTCGACCTTCATCGTCAGCTACGCGACGGCCACCTTGGGCTTTGAGCGGATCTCCGTGCTCAATGCGGTGACCATTGCGACCTTGGTCACGACGCTGATGATTCCGCTGATGGGGCGCCTGTCGGACAGCATGGGCCGCAAGCGCATGTTTGTGGCCGGCACCCTGGTGATGGCCGCCTTCACCTTTCCGTACTTCATGCTGCTCGAGCAGCGCACGATGACCAGCCTGGTCATCGCCACCGTCGTCGGCCTGGGTCTCGTCTGGGCGCCCATCACTGCTGTGCTGGGCACCTTGTTCTCGGAGATTTTCTCGACCCGCGTGCGCTACACCGGCATCACCCTGGGCTACCAGATTGGCGCGGCGCTGGCTGGCGGCACTGCGCCCTTGCTGGCCACCTGGCTGCTCAATACCTACAACGGTTCCTGGGTGCCGGTGGCCTGGTACATCGTCGGCACGGCGGTGATCTCGCTGATCGGTATCGCGTTTGCGAAGACGGTGGCGGACAACGACTGAGCTTGCAGTCCCCAGTACCGCTGCTGCTTGAGTCCACAGCGCGGTGCTGATCCCGCAAAAGCAAAGCGGCCCGTCCAACGGGCCGCTTTTTTGTGTCTGCTGGGTGCTGCTTAGATCACTTCGCGCAGCGCAGCGCTTTGCTGCGCCAGGCCGGCTTCTTCGACCAGCTCGGCCAGCAGTGCGGCATGGTTGTCGCCGCTCTTGATCAGGCCCATCTGCCACTCGTCCATGAAACCCTGGCCTACACACTGCTGCAGGAACTGCAGCATGCCGTCGTAATAGCCATTGGCGTTGAGGATGCCGATGGGCTTGTCGTGGTAGCCCAGCTGGCGCCAGGTCCAGATCTCGTAGAGTTCTTCAAAGGTGCCGATGCCGCCGGGGATCGCGATGAAGGCATTGCTGCGCTCGGCCATCATGGCCTTGCGTTCATGCATGGTGGTGACCACATGCAGCTCGTCGCAGAGCTCATTGGCCAGTTCGCGGTCAACCAGGGCCTTGGGGATCACGCCCACCACCCGGCCGCCGGCCTCGCGCGTGGCGCGGGCCACCGTGCCCATCAGGCCGGATTTGCCGCCGCCGTAAACCAGCTGGCCGCCGTGGCTGCCAATCCAGTGGCCCACCGCCTGGGCGGCCTCGCCAAAGGCTTCGAGCTTGCCGGGGCGCGAGCCGCAGTAAACGCACATCGAGAAGGAAGGGGAGTGGGTCATTTCAACAATCTTTCATACAACGCAGGCAGCCACACCGCCGCGCACAGCACCAGGGCCAGGAACACGGCGGCACTGCCCATGTCCTTGGCCTTCTTGGCCAGCACATGCCATTCAGGGCCAAAGCGGTCCATCGCCATTTCAATGCCGGTGTTGAGCAGCTCGGCGATCAGCACCAAAAAAACCGGAGTGATCAGCAAGGCCCAATCGCGCCAGTCCCGCGCCAGCCAAGCGGACACGGGCAGCAGCACCAGGGCCAGTATCGCCTCCAGCCGGAACGCTTTTTCTCCCCAGCCCGCGCGCAGTCCTTGCAGCGAGTAACCGGCGGCATGCCAGACGCGGCGCAGGCCCGTGCGGCTTTTTTGCGGGTTGGCTGCATGGGTGTCGGCCAGGCTGTACGGCGGCTGGGCAGGTTCTGCAGGGGGGCGGGGTTCGGGCAGGTTCATCGGATCAGGTCCAGGCGCTACAACAGATGGCGCACGGTCACGCTTATTATTGCACTGCAGCATTTGAATGCGGGCATCGCCTGCGATCCTGATGGTGCATCACGGCCAATCGCAGTGCCCCTCGGGCAGCCGTCTATACTGACGGGCCCGGTGCGGGCAGGGCTGAGGCTGCGCGATCGGCACCGACCAGGCAGGTGCCCGCCAGCGCATCGTGCCAGAACTGGCCCTGCGGGTGCAAGCGGCTGGCCAGTGCCCAGACGGCGATCCAGCCGGTCAGCAGCACCAGGGTTTCAGACACCGGCAGCCCAAAGGGCATGCTGACCACCAGGGGCGGCAAGAACCACAACCAGCTGCAGACATAGCGCAGCAGCGCACGGCCTTGCGACAGCGGCTGGCCGCTGCGGCTGACGATGCGGATATGCCAGGTCTTCATCGCCAGCGTCTGGCCCTTGTGCCAGAACCAGGTGAAGTAGATGCCAAAGACGATGAACAGGAACAGCTGCAGACCATGGCGATTGTCCAGCCCATGGCGGGTCTGGCTGAGCGCACTGTAGAGGTAACCTGCCATGAACACGACGCCGAACATCAGCATGCCTTCGTACAACCAGCAGGCCATGCGCCGCGCCAGGCGTGGCGCGCGCAACAGCGAAGGGGTGGCGGGCAAGCCAGGGTCTGGCGCTGTTGTGCGGGTGGAGGGCTGCATGCTGCCAGTATCAGGTCGGCGGGTGCACAGGGCTGTCGCTGCTGCGCGATTGTGATTCGCCCGCGCGGGGGCGGGTCTGGTTGTCAAGCGGCGGCAGCGGTGAAGGGGTTACCGTGGCAGGCATTTGCACCGGCGCAGTCTCTACCGCAGGCGGAAGTGGCACCGCAGCGGGGGCGGGCGGCAGCGCAGGCGCCGCAGGCATATTGCCGGGAGCCGGTGCCGGGCTGCTCAGCGGGCCGACCTCTACCGGGGTCACCATGCCGCGCGATTGCACGCGGATCTCGGGCGGCGGCAGGATCTTGGGCGGATTGGCGCGGTTGGGGTTGATGGCCGCCGCCGGCACCTTGACCAGCCGGCCGGTACTGCGTGCAGAGGGGCGCGGCGCCAGCGCCACACCACCGTGGTAGAGCACACCGCCCTGGGCGAGGCGCTTGCGCTCGCGGGCGCTGAGCGCCTGGTAATCTTCCCAGAGCTTGCGCTTTTCCTCGGCGGACAGGTTGCTGATGTTGGAATAATTGAGGCGTGCCTGGCTTTGGTCGGACAGGCTGAACTTGGCCCATTCCTTCATATGTTCGGCGATGCGCAACTGCTCCTGCGGCGAAAAATCGTCGAAGCTGTCGGCGATCATCGTCCAGCGGGTTTTCTGCTGCGTGGTCAGCCAGTTCCACTGCTCTTCGAGCGGGGCCAGCACCGTGCGCTGGTCGTCGTCGAGTGCATCCCAGTTGGGGCCCTCATTGCGCGGGCTCGTGGAGCGGGTGACGCTGTTGGCGCTCACCAGGTCGCTGGCGGCGCTGCCATAGATGTTGGCGGCCTGGTTGCCGGCATAGATGCCTACAACAGCAAAAGCAGCCAGCAAAATACTGGCTGCTATCGCAGAAAGGGTCGAACGGGCGGGCGGGCTGCCGGCTACCTCGTCGTTGTCGTAATCGTGTCTCAACGCTTGTCAGTGGGCTGCTTTTGCGCAGCAGTCTTCAGAAACTGGGTAAATCCAGGATCAGTATAGGCGCTTGGAGGCAGCTCGTCAGCCAGCAAGGTGGCATCGTACTCAGCCATTTCGCTGGCGCCTTCGTCTGCCTGCACGCCGTTAAAGAACGCCAGACCGGCAACCATTGCGCTCAGCGGCACAGCCGACACCACGGCGCGCCACCAGTTGCGTTTGCCGGAGGGCGCAGCCGCCTCTTGCTGGGGCTGGCGCGCGATGGCGGGCACCGCCACCACCTTGCGGCGAGACAGGGCACGCTCCCGGGCCGCTCGCAAACGTTCGCTGATGTCGTAGTCGAGATCAGCCTCGGATTCGCTCAGCCGAGCGGTGACGCGGCGGGCAAAAATTTCAGCATGGACAACGGTTTGGGCGGTGTTTGGGCGGTTCATAGCACGATTCCTTTGGCCTTAAGCACTTTACTCAAGGTTTGGATGGCGCGAAAGCAGTGGGTTTTTACACTTCCCTCTGAGCAACCCATGGCTGCTGCAGTCTCTGCAATGTCCATCTCTTCCCAATAACGCATCAGAAACGCTTCGCGTTGACGCGCTGGCAACTGTTGTATCTCTTTTTCTATTAATGCAAGGGTTTGTTTGCGGTCCGTATGGTCCTCGGCGCTCTGCTCGGCGTCTCCATTGTCGGCGTTGTAGATGTCCAGAAGGTTGAATTCCCCCTCGTCATCCGGGCCTTCGAAGTCGCTCATCGTCGTGAAGAGCGCATTGCGCGTCTTCTGCCTGCGGAACCAGTCGAGCGTGCTGTTGGACAGGATGCGCTGGAACAGCATGGGCAACTCCTGCGCAGGCTTGTCGCCATAGTGCTCGGCCAGCTTCATCATGCTGTCCTGGACGATGTCGAGCGCGGCTTCCTGGTCGCGCACATGAAAAAGCGAGCGCTTGAAAGCTCGCTTTTCAACGCTTTTCAGAAAGTCGGACAGTTCTCGTTCTGTGGCCAAATCGTACCCAACACCGTGGTTAATCAGAGATTTCTCGCTTTTCACCCGGGTATAACAACCAAGTGTGGCAAAAAACACCGCATCAAGCCTCTGATTATCGCATCCTATCGAAAAAAAATCCGTAGCTTGTCGCAAAGCAATGCTGCAGTGCGATAATGTATAAGCATCAAAAAGCAAAAGGGTCACGGTCCGGCGTCGCAAGCATCTCGCCCATGTCCGTTGGCCTCAAGTTCCAAGCAGGCTCCACAAGAGCTGGGCGAGGAGCACCAGAGGTTTTTCGTTAGAGAAATTCACAAAGGTTGATCATGGAAATGTCCAAGGCCGAGCAGAACTCGGCGCAAGCGGCGCATCAGTCCGCGCAGAAATCCCAAGAACTCATGGGCGCTGAAGTGCTGGTCAAGGCACTGCAGGCCGAAGGCGTCAAGCAGCTGTGGGGCTACCCCGGCGGCGCAGTTCTCTACATCTACGACGCGCTCTACAAACAAGACACCATCAACCATGTGCTGGTTCGCCATGAACAGGCAGCAGTGCATGCAGCAGACGGCTTTGCCCGCGCCACCGGTGAGGTGGGGGTGGCATTGGTCACCTCGGGTCCGGGCCTGACCAATGCAGTCACCGGTATTGCCACTGCTTACACGGACAGCATCCCCATCGTCGTGATCTCCGGTCAGACATCGACGACCGCCATCGGCTCAGATGCCTTCCAGGAATGCGATACCGTCGGTATCACGCGCCCCATCGTCAAGCACAACTTCCTCGTCAAGGATGTGCGCGATCTGGCGCTGACGATGAAAAAGGCTTTCCATATTGCACGCACCGGCCGTCCCGGCCCCGTCGTGATCGATATTCCCAAGGACGTTTCCTTCAAGAAGGTGGCCTATACCGGCTATCCCTCGACGGTGGAAATGCGCTCCTACAACCCGGTCAAGAAGGGCCACAGCGGCCAGATCCGCAAGGCGCTGCAGCTGCTGCTGGCGGCCAAGCGCCCCTATATCTATACCGGCGGCGGTGTGCTGCTGAGCGGTGCAGAGCAAGAGTTGCGCACCCTGGTGGACCTGCTGGGCTACCCGGTGACCCACACCCTGCTGGGACTGGGCGCCTACCCGGCGAGCAATCCGAAGTACCTGGGCATGCTCGGCATGCACGGCACGATCGAGGCCAACAACGCGATGCAGAACTGCGATGTGCTGCTGGCCGTGGGCGCGCGTTTTGACGACCGGGTCATCGGCAACCCCAAGCACTTCATGTCGGTGGACCGCAAGATCATCCATGTCGACATCGACCCTTCGTCGATTTCCAAGCGCGTCAAGGTGGATGTGCCCATCGTTGGCGACTGCAAGGAAGTGCTTTCCGAGCTGATTGCGATGGTCCGCGAGAGCGTGGCCAGCCCGGATGCCGATGCGTTGCAGAACTGGTGGAAGACCATCGAAGGCTGGCGCAGCCGCGACTGCCTGCGCTACGACCGCGAGAACAAGGAAGTCATCAAGCCGCAGTTTGTCGTCGAGACCCTGTGGCAGATGACCCGCGATGCGGACTGCTATGTGACCTCGGACGTGGGCCAGCACCAGATGTGGGCTGCGCAGTACTACCGCTTTGAGGAATCGCGCCGCTGGATCAACTCGGGCGGCCTGGGCACGATGGGTGTCGGCATTCCGTATGCGATGGGCATCAAGCTGGCCAAGCCCGATGCCGAGGTGTTCTGCATCACCGGCGAAGGTTCGGTGCAGATGAACATCCAGGAGCTGGCCACCTGCCGCCAGTACGAGACGCCGATCATCATCTGCGCGCTCAACAACCGCTTCCTGGGCATGGTGCGCCAGTGGCAGGAGATCGAATACTCGGGCCGCTACAGCCACAGCTACATGGATTCGCTGCCTGACTTCGTCAAGCTGGCCGAAGCCTATGGCCATGCGGGCATTCTGATCGAGAAGCCCGAGGACGTGGAGCCGGCGCTGCGCGAAGCGCGGCGCATTGCCCGCGAAGAGCGCAAGAGCGTGTTCCTCGACTTCCGCACCGACCCGACCGAGAACGTCTTCCCGATGGTCCAGGCCGGCAAGGGCATCACCGAGATGCTGCTGGGCGCGGACGATCTGTAAACGCCATCCCCGGTAGGCGCGTCCTGCTGCAGGCACGCGTCCACCTCTTTCTTTGGCTTTTCCCTTTCTGACGAATCTATTGTCTACCGAGCCCAGCGCTTACCGGCGTTGGGGGAGGGTAGCGAAAAGAGGAATCTGTTCTTATGAAACACATCATTGCGGTTCTCCTGGAGAACGAACCAGGCGCATTGTCGCGCGTGGTGGGCCTGTTCTCGGCCCGTGGCTACAACATCGAGTCGCTCACCGTGGCGCCCACCGAGGATGCCTCGCTGTCGCGCATGACCATCACCACCACCGGCTCGGACGACGTCATCGAGCAGATCACCAAGCACCTCAACCGCCTCATTGAAGTGGTCAAGGTGGTGGATCTGACCGAAGGCGCCTACACCGAGCGCGAGCTGATGATGATCAAGGTGCGGGCGGTCGGCAAGGAGCGCGAGGAGATGAAGCGCATGGCCGACATCTTCCGTGGCCGCATCATCGATGTGACCGAGAAGAGCTACACCATCGAGGTGACCGGCGACCAGGCCAAGAACGATGCCTTCCTCAGTGCGATTGATCGTTCGGCCATCCTCGAGACCGTGCGTACCGGTGCCAGTGGCATCGGTCGCGGTGAACGAATCTTGCGCGTGTAATGCGCTGGTGTCACCGGCTGCGACGCCATGCCCGCCAGGCGGTGGGGGTGGTGCTGCTGCTGGTGGGGCTTGTGCTGGTGGAGTCCTCGCTACAGCAAGATGATCCGGAATGCTCCTGGGAACAGGACGGCTGGACCCAGATTCGCCAATGCGATCCACTGCTTTCACAGGCCGATGCCTTTGCTACCCCTGGCTCCCAGTTGTGGTTGTCCCTCATAGTAGGATTGGGCGCTTTTGTAGCGGGGGCTTATTTGCTGGCGTCAGGAAACACCGCAAGGCCCCCTGACGATACAGATTCTTGAACAAGTGTTTGTTTGCATTTTTGACTGATACCAACGGAGCGAAGCATGAAAGTTTTTTACGACAAGGACTGTGATCTGTCCCTCATCAAAGGCAAGACCGTCGCCATCATCGGCTACGGCTCGCAAGGCCATGCGCACGCGCAAAACCTGAACGACAGTGGCGTGAAGGTCATTGTCGGTCTGCGCAAGTCGGGCGCTTCCTGGCCCAAGGCCGAGAAGGCTGGTCTGACCGTGATGGAAGTCAACGACGCCGTGAAGGCCGCCGACGTGGTCATGATCCTGTTGCCTGACGAAGACATCGCCAAGGTGTACAACGACAACGTCAAGGACAACATCAAGCAAGGCGCTTCGCTGGTGTTCGCACACGGCTTCAACGTGCACTACAACCAGGTCGTGCCCCGCGCCGATCTGGACGTGTGGATGGTTGCGCCCAAGGCCCCTGGCCACACCGTGCGCAACACCTACAGCCAAGGCGGCGGCGTGCCCCACCTGATCGCTGTGCACCAGGACAAGTCCGGCAAGGCCCGTGACCTGGCCCTGTCGTACGCGATGGCCAATGGTGGCGGCAAGGCCGGCATCATCGAGACCAACTTCAAGGAAGAAACCGAGACCGACCTGTTCGGCGAGCAAGCCGTTCTGTGCGGCGGTGCTGTCGAGCTGATCAAGATGGGCTTCGAGACCCTGGTGGAAGCCGGCTATGCGCCTGAAATGGCCTATTTCGAGTGCCTGCACGAGCTCAAGCTGATCGTGGACCTGATCTACGAAGGCGGCATTGCCAACATGAACTACTCGATCTCGAACAACGCCGAATACGGCGAGTACGTGACCGGTCCTGAGGTGATCAACGAAGAGTCGCGCAAGGCCATGCGCAACGCGCTCAAGCGCATCCAGAACGGCGACTACGCGAAGATGTTCATCCAGGAAGGCCGTCTGAGCTACCCATCGATGACCGCCCGCCGCCGCAATACGGCCGATCACCAGATCGAGCAAGTGGGTGGTCAGCTGCGCGCCATGATGCCTTGGATCGCCAAGAACAAGCTGGTCGACCAGACCCGCAACTAAATCACATTGGCCGCCGCTGCCTGCAGCGGCGCCGTGCTGATTCGTAAAGGACTGCCGACGCAGTCCTTTTTTCATGGGCATCCCCGGTGGGCCCATAGTGGCAAAAGCTACACTGTAGGCCATGCCCGGCCGGGCCCGAGCCCGCCGGAAACTATAAAATATGTAGCTGATTGCGCAGATATGGCTGGCGCTGGAGTGGATTGAATGCTGGACGATAACGAAACCAAGCCCAAGGCTGCAGCGCCTGCGCTGGTGCCTGCGCAGCGCAAATGGCGCAAGGGCATTTATGTGCTGCCCAACTCGTTTACGTTGGCCGCCTTGTTTGGCGGCTTTTACTCGATCGTGATGGCCATGAATGGCCGTTTCGAGGCTGCCGCCGTGGGCGTGTTCTGCGCGATGGTGCTCGACAGCCTGGACGGGCGTGTGGCCCGCATGACCAACACGCAAAGCGCCTTTGGCGAGCAGATGGACTCGCTGTCGGACATGGTGTCGTTTGGCGCTGCTCCGGCGCTGATTGCCTATGAATGGGCGTTGCGCCCATTGGGCCGCTGGGGCTGGATTGCCGCCTTCGTCTACTGCTCCTGTGCGGCGCTGCGCCTGGCGCGGTTCAACGTGAACACAGGCGTGGTCGACAAGCGCTATTTCCAGGGCATGCCGTCTCCCGCTGCTGCAGCCCTGGTGGCAGGCTTTATCTGGCTGACCAGCGCACTCCTGGTATCGCACCGTGATGTACCGATTTTTGGCCAGGTGATTGCGCTGTTCGGCGGCTACCCGGCCAGCCGCGATGACCTGTCCTGGATCATGTTCGCCATCACCTTGCTGGCAGGCCTGACGATGGTCACCAACATTCCCTACTACAGCTTCAAGGATGCAGGGGCTGCCAAGAGCGTGCCTTTCTTCTCGCTGGTGGTCGTGGTGCTGCTGCTGGCGGTGGTGAGCATTGAGCCGGCCACGATGCTGTTCCTCATCTTTGTGGCCTATTTGCTCTCGGGCTATGTGATCTATGCCTGGCGCCGCTTCAAGGGCCAGCATGTGTCGATCGTGGCGACCTCGACCGACGAGCCCGAAGAGCGCGGCTTGCACCACGATTGAATTTTTTGCGGACTTTCGTCAAAACCTGTGTTAGAGTGAACGCCATGCAAAACCTGTCCCCAGCTCTACTACTAGCATGTCCAACGGGCAGGTAGAGTAGCGCGCAGTTTTTCACCCCTACACCTCGGCCCGTTTGCACCAGCAACGGGCCGATTCTGTTTTAGCAGGTTGCTGGTTTCCAACCCCGAACTTTTTGTTCCGATGAGAAAGACCAGCCAACCATGTTGACCCAACCTTCCAGCAAGTACCGCGCTTTTCCAGCCATTGCGTTGCGTGACCGCACCTGGCCTGATGCCCAGATCACCCAGGCACCCATCTGGCTGTCGACCGATCTGCGCGACGGCAACCAGGCGCTGATCGAGCCGATGGACCTGGCGCGCAAGCTGCGTATGTTCGACATGCTGGTCAAGATTGGCTTCAAGGAAATCGAAGTCGGCTTTCCCGCTTCCTCGCAGATCGAATTCGACTTTGTGCGCCAGTTGATCGAGGAAAAGCGCATCCCTGCCGACGTCACCATCCAGGTGATGACCCCCGCCCGCCCTGAGCTGATCACGCGCACGGTCGAGGCCCTGCAAGGCGCGCCGCGCGCCATCGTCCACATCTACAACGCGGTGGCCCCTGTCTGGCGCAAGGTCGTGTTCGGCATGAGCGTGCCCGAGGTGATGGCCTTGGTCAAAGACCAGGTGACCCACCTCAAGGCCTTGACCGATGCCCAGCCGGGCACCGAGTGGGTGTTGCAGTACTCGCCCGAAACCTTCTCGCTGGCCGAGCTCGATGTGTCCTTGCAGGCCTGCGAGACGGCGATTGCCGCCTGGGGCGCTGGCCGTGACATCATTCTGAACCTGCCCACCACGGTGGAAAACGCCACCCCGAACGTGTTTGCCGACCAGATCGAGTGGATGGTGCGCAAGTTCGCTGGCCGCCCTGAAGTGGTCGTGTCGGTGCACCCGCACAACGACCGCGGTACCGGCACGGCCAGCGCCGAGCTGGCCTTGATGGCCGGCGCCCACCGCGTCGAAGGCTGCCTGTTCGGCAATGGCGAGCGCACCGGCAACCTCGACATCGTCAATGTGGCCTTGAACATGTATGTGCAGGGCGTATCGCCCCAGCTGGATTTCTCGGACATCGATGCCATCCGCGCCGAAGTCGAGTACTGCAACCAGTTGCCGGTGCCTGCCCGCCACCCCTATGCCGGCGACCTCGTCTACACCTCGTTTTCTGGCTCGCACCAGGACGCCATCAAAAAGGCCTTTGCGGCCCGCCAGGATGCCGATATCTGGGAAATTCCCTACTTGCCGATCGACCCCAAGGACCTGGGCCGCAGCTACGAAGCGGTGATCCGCGTCAACAGCCAGTCGGGCAAGGGCGGTATCTCCTACCTGCTCGAAGAAGCCTATGGCCTGGCGATGCCACGCCGCTTGCAGATCGAGTTCAGCCAGGTCGTGCAGCGCGCGATGGACACCGCGGGCACCGAGTTCACCGCCAAGGATTTGTGGAAAATTTTCGAGCGCGAGTACCAACTCAGCGCCAACCATGCACTGGTCCAGTACCGCGTGGAATCGGGCGACAGTGATGACGTGCGCATCAGCGGCAAGCTGCAATGGGCCGGTCAGGCTGTCAGCATTGCCGGCCAGGGCAATGGCCCGATCGATGCCTTTGTGCAGGCGGTCAGCAGCGCCATCGGTATTCCTGTGCGCCTGCTCGACTACAGCGAGCATGCCGTTGCCGCCAGCGATGCGCGCGGCGACAAAGGCGCCAATGCCACGGCAGCTGCCTACATCGAGCTGCGCGTCGGCGACAGCCAGAGCCTGTACGGCGTGGGCATGGACAGCAACAGCACCCAGGCGGCTTTCCGCGCGGTGATGAGCGCGGTGGCACGTAGCGGTGCTGTCGCCAGCGTGCAAACGGCAGTGCCACAAGCAGTGCCACAGGCGGCTGTCGTCTAACCACAGACGAAGCAAAGCACGTAAACTGTAGCGCGGTTGACGCAGGCTGCAGGAGAGCGAGCAGACCGCTTTCCTGCAGCCTGTTGTAGAGATTCCACTTACCCACAGTGGCAGCAAGGCGGCAGCGCATGACCCATGCCATGGAGAACACACGATGAGCGACCAACTGATTATTTTTGATACCACCTTGCGCGATGGCGAACAATCGCCCGGCGCGTCGATGACCAAGGACGAGAAGCTGCGCATTGCGCGCCAGCTCGAGCGCCTCAAGGTGGACGTCATCGAGGCTGGCTTTGCCGCCAGCTCCAACGGAGATTTCGATTGTGTGCAGAGCATCGCCTCCATCATCAAGGACTCGACCATCTGCTCGCTGGCCCGCGCCAATGACCGTGACATTGCCCGCGCTGCCGAAGCCTTGAAGCCTGCCAACCGGGCACGCATTCACACCTTCATTGCGACCAGCCCGCTGCACATGGAGAAAAAACTCCGCATGTCGCCCGATGAGGTGTTCGAGCAGGCCAAGATGTCGGTGCGTTTTGCCCGCAATCTGGTGGGCGATATCGAATTCAGTCCCGAAGACGGCTACCGCAGCGACCCGGATTTTCTCTGCCGCGTGATCGAGGCGGTGATCGCCGAAGGCGCCACCACCATCAATGTGCCCGACACCGTCGGCTACGCGATCCCCGAGCTCTATGGCCAGTTCATTCTGAACCTGCGCGAGCGCATTCCCAACAGTGACAAGGCCATCTGGTCGGTGCATTGCCACAACGACCTGGGCATGGCCGTCGCCAACTCGCTGGCCGGCGTCAAGATCGGTGGTGCGCGCCAGGTGGAGTGCACGATCAACGGCCTGGGCGAGCGCGCGGGTAACTGCTCACTGGAGGAAGTCGTCATGGCCGTCAAGACGCGCCGCGATTACTTTGGCCTCGATGTCAACATCGACGCCCAGCACATTGTGGCCGCCAGCCGCCTGGTCAGCCAGACCACCGGCTTCGTGGTGCAGCCCAACAAGGCCGTGGTGGGCGCCAATGCGTTTGCCCATGCCTCGGGCATCCACCAGGATGGCGTGCTCAAGGCCCGCGACACCTACGAGATCATGCGAGCAGAAGATGTGGGCTGGAGCGCCAACAAGATCGTGCTGGGCAAGCTCTCGGGCCGCAACGCCTTCAAGCAGCGCCTGCAGGAGCTGGGTGTGGTGATGGACAGCGAAAGCGACATCAATGCCGCCTTCGCCCGTTTCAAGGACCTGGCTGACCGCAAGAGTGAAATCTTTGACGAGGACATCCTGGCACTGGTGCACATGGAAGGCGCGGAAGCCCAGGCTGAGACCTACCGCTTCGTGTCGCTGTCGCAAGCCAGCGAAACGGGCGAGCAGCCCAAGGCCAGTGTGGTGCTGATTGCCCACGGCCAGGAAGTGCGCGGCGAGTCCACCGGCAACGGACCTGTTGATGCATCGATGAAGGCCATCGAATCCCAGGCGCGCAGCGGTGCGGAGATGGTGCTGTATGCGGTCAATGCGATCAGTGGCTCCACCGAGAGCCAGGGTGAGGTGACCGTACGCTTGCAGCAAGGTGGCCGCATCGTCAACGGTGTAGGTGCAGACCCCGATATCGTCGTGGCGTCAGCGAAGGCTTACATCGCTGCACTGAACAAGTTACAAAATCCTACGGAGCGAGTAGCTGCACAAGGTTGAGACTTCGGAATATAATTTCACTTAAATAATTGAAGAATCGCGTAAGTTCATGAATTTGCGCGATTTTTTGAATCCAAATTTCCGCTGTCAGCTATCGTATTTGTAGGGAGCAGAATAATGGCGCTACGTCATCGCAGTGTTTTGCGTCGTTTTTCACATTTGTTTGCAATTTGTACGTTGGCCTTTGGTTTAGCGGCGCCTGCCGCCCATGCCAGCGCCAAGAACAAGCCCGCTGCGAAGGCCCATGTGCAGGCCAAGGCAGGCAAGAAACAGGCGGCCGTGGCCTCCAAGGGTGAGCGTAACGGGCGCCAGAAGCAGGCAGTTGCAGCGCCCGCGTCCAAAAAGCTCGCAGGCAAGGCTGCGAAGGGCAAGACCACCGTCGCCAAGGTGGGCCGCCATGCCGGTCGTGCTGCGGTCGCCTCGGCCGTCATCATTCCCGAGCGCCAATCCTTCGGCCAGCTCGCCGGTCTGCATGATGTGACCGATCCGCTGGCCCTCAAGTCCAGCGTGGCGCTGGTGCTGGACCAGGACACGCATGAGGTGCTGCTGTCCAAGAATGACCATGCGGTGCTGCCCATCGCCTCGCTCACCAAGCTGATGACCGGCCTCATCATCTCGCAGGCCCAGCTGCCGATGGATGAGATGATCACCATCACGCAGGACGATGTGGACACCGAAAAGCACAGCAGCTCGCGTCTGCGTGTCGGCACCACATTGATGCGTGGCGAGTTGCTGCACCTGGCGCTGATGTCCAGCGAAAACCGCGCAGCGCATGCGCTGGGCCGCACCTATCCGGGTGGCATGCAGACCTTTGTCGGCCTGATGAACATGAAAGCCAAGATGCTGGGCATGGCCGATACCCGCTATGTCGAGCCCACCGGCCTGTCGAGCTCCAACCAGTCCAGCGCCTTCGACCTGGCGACCTTGGTCAACGTGGCGCACTCCGATCCGCTGATGCGCGATCTGACCACCTCGCCGTCCTACCAGGTGGAAGTGGGTGAGCGTACGGTCCAGTTCAACAACACCAACCGCCTGGTGCACAACCCGGAGTGGAACATCGGCCTGCAAAAGACCGGCTATATCTCCGAAGCCGGGCGCTGCCTGGTGATGCAGACCCAGGTCGCGGGCCGCAAGCTGATCATGGTGTTCCTGGATTCGGCTGGCAAGTTTGGCCGTCTGGCAGACGCCGAACGGGTGCGCCATTGGGTGGAAGGCTCCGCCACGCACCTGCTGGCCAAACACTGAGCGCCAGGCACCCAACAAAAAACCTGCCTCGGCAGGTTTTTTTGCGTCTGCGAGTGTGCAGGGCGGACTGGCGTCAGCGTGCGTTGGGCTGGCGGTGTTCGTCAAATCCCAGCGCCGATGAGATCTCGCTCGCCGTGGCCTGCAGGCGCGTGGTCCAGGCGTCCTCCAGCCGGTCTGCGGGGGCGGAGACGGACAGTCCCGCCACCAGGCGCCCCTGGTCGTCATAGATGCCTGCGGCCATGCAGCGCACGCCCAGCTCCAACTCTTCATTGTCGCGTGCCACGCCGTACTGGCGTGTCTTGGACAGCTCGCGCTCGAGCACCGCCAGGTTGGTGATGCTGTTCTTGGTATTGCCGGCCAGGCCCGTGCGCATGGCGTAGGCGCGCACGCGCTCGGGTTCATCATCGGCCAGGAAGAGCTTGCCGGTGGAGGTCAGATGCAAGGGCGCATGCCCGCCGATGGCACGCACCACCTGCATGCCCGAGCGTTCGCTGAAGCTGCGCTCCACGTAGACGATCTCATCGCCCTGGCGCATGCTCAGATTGATGGCCTGCTGGGTCGCCAGGTGCAGGCGGCGCATCGGCAGCAACGCCACTTCGCGCACATTGATGCGTGCCTTGACCAGGTTGCCCAGCTCCAGCAGGCGCATGCCCAGGCGGTAGCTGCCCGATTCGGGGCGGTCCACGAAGCGGCCGATGGTCAGGTCATTCAAGATGCGGTGCGTCGTCGACGGGTGCAGGCCCGTGATTTCGCTGAGCTCTTTCAGTGACACCGCTTCCTCGCGCGTGGCCAGGACGTCCAGCAGCGTGAACATGCGCTCTAGCACTTGCACGCTGGGCTTGGTGACGGTGTCATGTGTTGTTTTGGTCATGCGTAGACTGGCGCTCAGATAACAAAGATAGGGGAGGCCGCTTGATCGCAGCGATCAGGCGGCGCAATGGTTGGCGAGCTGGCCCGGCTGCCAGCGCTGGTCGATGTAGACCTCATAGGGCTGGTAGTCGGCCTTGTACTGCATCTTGGGGCTGGCGGCAATCCAGTAGCCCAGGTACAGGTAGGGCAGGCCCATCGCACGGCACTGCTCAATCTGCCAGAGCACGTTGTAGGTGCCGTAGCTGGTGTGGGCCTCGGGCTCGTAAAAGGTGTAGACGGCGGACAGGCCGTCGTTGAGGATATCGATGATCGAGACCATCTTCAAGGCGCCGGGCTGTGTGCCCTGTGCCGGTTCGCGGAACTCCACCAGGCGGCTGTTGACCCGGCTTTGCAGCATGAACTGCGAATACTGCTCGACACTGTCCTCATCCATGCCGCCGCCGGTGTGGCGGGCCGATTGGTAGCGCAGGTAGAGCGCGTAGTGCTCGCGCAGAAAGCCCAGCGGCAGCACGCGCACTTCCAGGGCTTCATGCTGTTTGCGCGCGCGGCGCTGGTGGCGCTTGGGTTTGAAGTCCTGCACATGCACGCGCAGGGGCACGCAGGCCTGGCAGCCATCGCAATAGGGGCGGTAGGTGAACAGGCCGCTGCGGCGAAATCCCTGCTGGATCAGCTCGGAATAGACATCGTTCTGTATGGCGTGGCTGGGCGTGGCTACCTGAGAGCGCGCCATGCGCGCTTCAAGATAGCTGCATGGGTAGGGCGCTGTCGCATAAAACTGCAAGCTGTGCAGCGGTAGTTCGTTCAGCCTACTCATCCGGATGCGGAGATGTCATTTCAGATAGTGGGATTATGTCAGTCCAATCGCGAGATGCAAACTCCCAACGCATCGGGGGCAGCGCTATTTGCGTGCGCACATGGGCCACAAACCGGCTGCGCGGTATCTCTGCTGCACCCATGAAGGCCAGATGCCCGGTGTTTTGCTGGCAATCGATCATCGGCGCCTGCTCACGGCGGCAGATCTGCACCAGTGCGGCCAGCGCAATCTTGGAGCCATTGGGGACCGTGGTGAACATCGATTCACCAAACACCGCGCGGCCGATGGCCACACAGTACAGCCCGGCCACCAACCGGCCGCGTTGCCACAGCTCCACACTGTGGGCAAAGCCATCGCGGTGCAGCTGCGTGTAGGCGGCCTGGATATCGTCGACGATCCAGGTGCCATCCTGCCCCGGGCGGGCCTGCTGGCTGCAGGCTGCAATCACGGCGGCAAAGTCGCTGTCGATGCGCAGCTCGCTGTGCGGATCCTGTTCAAACTTGCGAATCGCCTGCTTGAGCGAGCGGTGGAGCCTGAAATCGGCCGGTTGCAGCACCATGCGCGGATCGGTGGACCACCACAGGATCGGCGAGCCTTCGCTGAACCACGGGAAGATGCCCTGGCGGTAGGCCTGCTGCAGATGGGCGCTGTCGAGCACGCCGCCGGCGGCGAGCAGGCCGGGGTGGGGCGTGTCGGGTCCCCAGGCCCGGTCGACCGGCGGAAAGTCGTCATCGGGCTGCAGCCAGGCAAGCGGAGGGGTGTGGTGGTTGGCGCTCATGGTGTCTGTTGCCATGGTAGCGGCCAAATGGCAGGCTGCCGGCCCCCAAGGCGGCGCGGGGGTGATAAATACTGCAGTTCTGCCGCCGCTGCGGGGCTGGGCCTGCAAAAACAAAAAGCCTGCACATGTGTGCAGGCTTTTGAAGTGGCTCCTCAACCTGGGCTCGAACCAGGGACCTACGGATTAACAGTCCGGCGCT